>JAABRY010000078.1 GCA_011390645.1 Gemmatimonadota bacterium | reverse complement strand
GGCAACGGCTGCCGCACGCCGCGTCCGGCGCCTCGATCAGTGTGCAGCCCTGGCCGACCGCCGGCCTGGGCCGACCTGACGCCGACGCCGTGGCCGAGTTCGAGGCGTTGCAGGCGGTGATCGGCGCGATTCGCGTCCTGCGCGCCGAGTATGGTGTCGCCCCGGGTCAGGTCGTGAACGTCACGCTGGTGGATGCGAGCCCGATGGTCCGTGCGGCGATCGCGGTCGACGCCGACACGGTCCGACGGCTGGCGAAGGTCGGCACCCTTGCCCTCGACACGACACCGGACGGCGCGAGCGGGACGGTCGTGCTCGAAGACCGCACCACGGTGAGTGTGCCGCTCGGCGACCTGGTGGATCTCGACAAGGAATGTGCGCGGTTGGCCGCGGAGGCCGAGAAGCTCGAGGGGCTGGTGCGCGCCCAGGAGTCGAAGCTTTCCAACGCGCAGTTCGTCGAGCGTGCACCACCAGCCATCGTTGAGAAGGAGCGGGAAAAGGCAACGGCATGGGCGGCGCAGGCCGTCGCGCTGCGTGAGCAGCGCCGGGCCCTCGGATGTCCGGACTGACCCGCACCGGCCTCGCCCTGGGCGTGGCCGTGCTGGGACTGGGGTGTGCCCGGATGGCACCTCCCCCGGGCGGGCCGCCCGATCGCTCCCCCCCCCAACTCGTGGCGACCTTTCCCGAATCCGTGGTGGTGCTCGACGGCTTTGACGAGTGGGTCCGCCTGGAGTTCAATGAGGTGATCGACGAAGGGGGCCAGCCCAACTTCGGACTCGGCACCGGTGAACTCGAGCGGCTGGTCCTGCTCTCCCCGGACACCCTCGTGCCGCGCATTCGGTGGCGTCGGAATGCCATTGATGTCCGGCCCCGCGGCGACTGGCAACCCAACACCACGTATCGGATCGAACTGGCGCCGGGGCTGCGGGACCTTCGCGGCAACGTCCTGTCCACCGGTGCCGTGGTCACCTTCGCCACCGGCGGAGAGCTGCCCATCACGATGGTCAGCGGACGCGCCGTCGACTGGGTCGCGCGGCGGTTCGTGAGCGAGGCGCTGGTCGAGGCCATCACCGCGGATTCCCTGGTCTACCGGACCCTTGCCGACTCGAGCGGTCGCTTCCGACTGGGGCCGCTCCCCGCCGGCGAGTTGCTGGTGCGGGTCGCACGCGATGAGAATCGCAATCGGCGGCGGGACGGCCGCGATCCCTGGGACACGGTGCGCGTCGCCGTGGGGGGGGGAGACGTCGGGGAGGTGTGGGTCTTCGCCCGCGACACCCTGCCGCCCCGCCCGTCCGGCGCAACCGCGGCGGCGCGCGTGGACTCGTTCACGATCGCGATCTCGCTGACCCAGCCCGTGGATCCGGCGCTGCGGCTCGGCGGAGACTCGGTGCGAGTCGTGATGCTGCCGGATTCGTCGTCGATCGGCGCGATCAGCGCATTCCCCGAGGCGTGGCACGATTCCACCTACAAGGCGGTTGACGAGGCCCGACGCGCGGCCGCGGCGGCGGCAGCAGCGGCGGCCGACTCGGTGCGCGCCGACAGCGCGGCGGTGGATTCCGCGGCGGTGGATACCGCCGCTGCGCGTCCTCCTGCGCGTGTCGCGGCACCGGCGCGGCCCGGCCGCACGCCCGGTGCGGTCGAGGCCGACACCACGGACCGCCCCACCGCCAACCGCCCTCCCCTCTCCTCACGGCTCCTGATCCGGAGCACGGGTGCGCTGCGCGGCGGGACCCGCTACCGCATCACGGTGCTCGGCGTGCGCGCGGCAGGCGGTGCGGTGGGCGACATCACTGTCGTGCTCGAGATGCCCGAAGACCCGAAACCGGTCGCCACGCCAGCCCGGGCAGATTCTCTCCCCCCCCCAACTCCACCCGACACCACGACCGGGCAACCGCGGCGGTGAACGACCGCCGACGCCCGGCGGTCTTCCTTGATCGCGATGGCACCCTCATTGATGATCCGGGCTACCTCGCCGATCCGGCCCACGTCCGCCTGATCCCGGACGTGACCAGTGCGCTGCGACGCCTGGCGGATCAGGGCTACGCGCGGATCGTGATCACCAACCAATCCGGGATCGGTCGCGGGCTCTACACCACCGCCGACTTCCTCGCCGTCGAAGCGGAAATGGAGCGGCAGCTCGCCCTCGATGGTGCGACCATCGACGCGGTCTACCACTGTCCGCACCTCCCGACCGAGGGCTGCGCGTGCCGGAAGCCCGGCACCCTCCTGCACGAAACCGCGGTCACCGAGCATCAGGTGGACCCCGGCGCCAGTTGGTGCATCGGCGACCGTGCAGGCGACATCACCGCGGCGAGCGCCATCGGGGCACGAGCAATCCTCGTCCTCACGGGAGAGGGCCGCCACCACGCGGAGATGGCAGCGGCCCTCGGGATCCCCGTCGTGGCGGACCTCCGCGCCGCGGTGGACCACATCGTGGACCACCACAGCACCTGAGCGTCGCTAGCGGCCAAGCCGATAGGTCGCCTTCACCATCAGCACGTTGCGCCCGTCCCCTTCCAGCAGCCCCTCGAGACTCGAGCCAGGCCGGAACGTACCGACGTTCTCCTGCATCGATCGATCCTGCGTCCACACCACGAAGAGCGCAGCCCCAGGGGCGTATTCCCAGCGCAGCACGGCGTTGCCGCGCAGCGAGGCCAGCGTGAAGTCGGGCTGCCCGATGTTGAAGGCTGCGGCTGGCCCGCTCCCATCAGGATCCACCGCCCCAGTCGATCGATCGATCGTCGAGCCGTCCTCGCCGTAGCGCAGGAAATCGAAGCTGCCGGGGGCCCGCAGTTCACGCACGCCGGTATAGCGTCCGCTCGAGACGAGCGGCTGGGCGAAGAGCTCCAGCGACAGCGTCGGCGAGAAGATCCAGTTGGCCCGGATGTTCGCGGACAACGTCTGCTGGTCCAGTTCGCCGAAGACGTACCGACGGCCGTACGTATTGGTTGCCAACGGATCGGCCACGGAGCGGAGATACTGCCACCCATCACGCAAGCGTCGATACTCCGGGCCGACGCTCAGGGTCACGTGCGAGGCCGGGCGCCACCCGATGTTCGCCCCCGCTCCCCATCCGTTGCTGGCGCCTTGCTGCGCATCGTGCACGAAACCGTTGAGACCGAAGTACACAGCCCGGCGACGATCACTCTCCCACCCCGCGAAGACTTCGGCGCGGGCCGGCTGGTACATCGCCGGCCCCCCACGTGTCGCGCGAACGTTGGTGGACCCGGTCGAGGCGAAGGTCCCGATCCACGACGAGGAGAAATTCTTCCACGTGATGTTGTTGTTCGACCAGATCCCCGAGCCCGTGCGGGTCCCATCAAAATCCCAGCGGCCGAACGCGGCGACCTGCACCCGCGCACTCTGGGCGAGGCGGGTCGGTCGCGTCCAGCGATATCCCGTCAACACGTGCGCATTGATCAGGTCGGTGAAGCCGACGAACCCGAGGTCGTTGTTGTCGAAGCCTGGTGTGACGGCACCGATGGCGGCGTTGAAGAGCACGCTGCCACTCTGCCGATTGAGGCTCAGGCGGCCAAAGCCGCCGTCCAGCGAGGTGCGCGTCGGATCCACCGACACATGGCCCGCATCGGGGCGCTGATAGTAGTGTGTCGGGCCGCGCTGTACGGCGAGCATCCGCTCGGGTGTCCCGGTGATCCGCGACCACGCACCCCACCCACTCAGCACCCATTCGCGGTCGCTGTCCAGCGTGAGCCATCCGTCCACCCCCGCGAGGACGGCGCCGCGATTCATCTGGTCGGCAAGCGGGCCATCGGCATTGTCCCGCCGGGTGAGGGTCCCCAACATCCCGACGCCATGCCGACCCCCAGCCAGGTCGCGCTGCACGCGCAGCACGCCATAGCCGGTGAGTGGCTCCACCTCGGCGCGCCACCGCTCGCCCCCGGCCGCGACATCGGCGAAGGTCCGCTCCGTCACGGCGCCGAGCGCCCCGACGTTCCAGCCGTTCACCCGACCGGTCAGCTTCGAGGCCCCGAGAATGCGCACCCCGTTGGGGACATCGGCGTGGTCCCCCCCCCCGACGGCACCCTGCGGTGCCCGCCCGATCCGACGCGCATAGAACGGTTCGAGGTTCACCCACTGGAAGCCGTTGAAGTTGTTGGCGCCGCCATACCCGAAGGCGAAGGTGCTGCTCCCTTCCACGAAGAACGGGCGACGCTCCTCGAAGAAGTTTTCCACGTCGCTGAGGTTCACGACCGCCGGGTCCACTTCCACCTGGCCGAAGTCCGGGTTCAGGGTGGCATCGAGCTGCAGTCCCCCCCCCAATCCGAGGCGCAGGTCCACCCCGAGGGTCTGCTGCAGCTGACCGTCGCTGCGGAACGGATTGCCCGGTGCACTCGGCGCGGACTCCGTACGCCCGGTGGCATAGGGCAGCACCTCGAACCGACGACGCGGTTGCAGTTCTTCCAGGCCCTCGAGATCCGCAAAGCGCGACACGAACCCGGCACCCTGGCGAAGCCGGGGCACATAGTGGCTCACCTCATTCCGGCGCCCGATGCCGCGGCCGACATTCACGCCCCAGGGCGCAGCGCCCGCAGGTGGCAGACGCAACTGCGACACGGGAATGCGCATCTCGACGGTCCAGCCGGTGGCATCCCGGTGCACGCGCGATTCCCACACCCCATCCCAACTGTTGTCGCTCCAGTTGTCGTTCTGCAGGACACCGTCCCCCTGCACCCCTGCGGCACTCACGGAGAAGAAGTAGCCCGTGCGCAGGTCGCGGAGCGGATCGAGGAGCACCTCGAAGAAATCGCTCTGGGACTCCCGATCGCGCCGGGTGCGCAACGCCATCACCGAGTCCGGGTGGCGGTCGAAGAGCCGTGCCGCGACATAGATCGCGTCGTCGTCGACGGCGAAGCGAACTTCGATCGCCTCGGTGGCTGGTGCACCCTCGTCGGGCGATGATTGCAAGAGCGTGGTGATCGCGGCGGGACCCGACCAGATCGCTTCATCGAGCTTGCCGTCGATCACGATCTCCCCACTGCGAGGGATCGCTCGCACGCCCGGGACCCTGGTGGTCGTGTCGGAGGGCGACGCCAACAAGAGAAGGGAGGACAACGTCAGGGTGCCGATCATGCCAACGCTCCGTGAAGGGTGACATGGGCTCGGATACCGGCCGACGCCGGAGGGTTGCAGCCTGAGACAGCGTTGCACCATTGGAACGGGGATTGGACATCCGGGGGGAGCGGTGAACCCCTGCGTCCGGCTGCCGTGAAAGCGCGCCCGCCGACGCCCTCTCTCTCGCCATTCACGGTTCGCGGTTGGCGGTTCGCTGTTATCTTGTCCGGCTGTGACGTATCGGGTGGCAGTGGCCGTATCAGGGCGCGGGAGCAATCTCGAGGCGCTCTGCGAGGCGTTGACGGGCGACCCCACCGCAGCGGTGGTGCTGGTCGTGAGCGAGCGGGCCGCCCCGGCACTCGAGCTGGCGGCCGCGCGCGGCATTGCCACGCATCAATGGGCCGACCACGCCGACGCGGCGGAGTGGCTGCGCGTCCTGGACGAGGCCCGCGTGGATCTCCTGGTACTGGCGGGCTACCTCAAGTTGGTGCCCGCCGGGGTGACCGCTGCCCTTGCGGGGCGCATCATCAACGTCCACCCAGCCCTCCTGCCGCGTCATGGAGGGGCCGGGATGTACGGCCAGCGCGTGCATGCGGCCGTGCTGGCGGCAGGGGATGCCGTCAGCGGGGCCACCGTCCATCTGGTGGACGCCGAGTATGACCGCGGGGCGATCCTCGCGCAGGGGAGCGTGCCGGTGGTGCCGGGTGACAGCCCGGCCTCGCTCGCGGCCCGCGTCCTCACCGTGGAGCATCGGCTCCTGCCGGCTGCCGTGCGCGCTGCCGCTCTGGCGGGACACCCGGTCCCGTTCGATTTCACCTGACGACGGTCCGACCGTCGTGGAGATGTGCCAATGCCGCGTGCCCTGATCTCGGTCAGTGACAAAAGGGGAATCGTCGCCTTCGCACAGGAACTCGTGCGTCGGGGGTGGGAAATCGTCTCCACGGGTGGGACCGCAGCGCTCCTGCGTTCCGAAGGCATCGCGGTCACCGCGGTCGACGAGGTGACGGGCTTCCCCGAAATTCTCGATGGACGCGTCAAGACGTTGCACCCCGCGGTGCACGGTGGCCTGCTGGGTCGTCCGGACATCCCCGAGCACGCGCGGCAGCTCGAAGCCCATGGCATCGCGACCTTCGAACTGGTCGCCGTGAACCTGTACCCCTTCCGGGCCACGATCGCCGCGCCGAATGTCTCCTTCGAGGACGCCATCGAGAACATCGACATCGGCGGACCCTCGATGCTCCGCTCCGCCGCCAAGAATTTTGCGCACGTCTTGCCGGTCGTCGATCCGCGCGACTACGGTCGCGTGCTCGAGCTCATCGCCGCTGGACCGATTCCACTGACGGTGCGCCAGGATTTCGCCGCGAAGGTCTTCACCCACACCGCGGACTACGACAACACCATCGCCGGCTACCTCACCCCGCGCGAGGATGCGCTGCCGGAGCGCATCACGGTGGCGATGGAGCGCCAGCAGTCGCTGCGATACGGCGAGAATCCGCAGCAACGCGCGGGACTCTACGTGACCGAGGAGCCGCGCGGAATCGGCGACCTGAAGAAGCTGCAAGGCAAGGAACTCTCCTTCAACAACCTGCTCGACATCGATGCCGCGATGCTGGCCGTCTCGGCATGGCGTCGACTCCCCGCGTGCGCCATCATCAAGCACACCACGCCGTGTGGGATCGCGCTGGGCCGCTCGGCAGCGGAGGCCTTCACGAAGGCACGCGCGACGGACCCGGTCTCCGCGTTCGGCTCGGTGATCGCGTTCAACACCGTGGTCGATCGTGCCGTGGCGGAGGCCACCGCCGATCTCTTCGTGGAAGTGGTCGTGGCCCCCGCGTTCCATGAGGATGCGCTCGCGGTCTTTGCCAACAAGAAGAACTTGCGTGTCGTCGAGCTGCCGGTGCCGAGCGATTCGAGTCATCTGGACTGGAAGCGGATTCGCGGCGGCTTCCTCCTGCAGGAGGCCTTTGCCTTCGATCCGTCCGAGGAGGAGTGGCGCATCGCGACGAAGCGCCATCCGACCGAGGCGGAGTGGGAGGATCTGCGTTTCGCCTGGGCCGCGGTGAGCACGGTCAAGTCCAACGCGATCCTGCTGGCACGCAGTGAAGCCGCCGTCGGGATCGGGGCGGGCCAGATGAGCCGAGTGGACGCATCCTTCCTTGCCGTCCACAAGGCCCGGCAGGTTGGCCATGACCCGGCGGGCACCGTGCTGGCCTCCGATGGCTTCTTCCCGTTCCCCGATGGTGTGGAAGCCGCGGCTGCCGCAGGCGTCACCGCCATCATCCAGCCTGGTGGGTCCGTGAAGGACCCCGAGGTGATCGCCACCGCCGACCAACTCGGCCTGGCCATGATCCTCACGGGCAAGCGGATGTTCCGACACTAAGAGGGCGCGCGGTGATGCCGCGCGAGGGTGAAAGGGAGCGGCTTCGCCGCCTGGGGTGAAACGGGTCGTGGCCCTCCCCCCTTTCACGTTTCACGTTTCACCTGTTGCCGTTCGCCGTTCGCATTCATCCGGAGTGTTGCGTGACCGACGAAGCCCCGCTGTCCCCACCGCCCTATCGCTGGTCGGTCGGCCTCTTCGCCGCCGTGATGGTGGTCTACCTGATCACCCTGGCGCCGACGACCGCGTTCTGGGACACCTCCGAATACATCGCGGCCGCCAAGATTCTCGGCATCCCGCATCCACCGGGCAATCCGCTCTTCACGTTGATGGCGCATGTGTGGGGGCTGCTCCCGCTCGCCGCCGAGTACGCAAAGCGCATCAACCTCTTCGCGGCAGTCACCAGTGCGGCGGGTGCGGCGTTCTGGTTCCTCGTCGCCGAGCGGTGGTGCCGGGCGATCCTGCCGGCGCGCGGCCCGCGGATCGCGGCAGCGTTCGCCGGCGTCTTCGCCTCGGCGATGGCGTGGACGGTCTGGAATCAGTCGACCGTGAACGAGAAGGTGTACACGATCTCGCTGCTGTCGATCGCGATGTGTGTCTGGTTCACGCTGCGCTGGGCCGATGAGGCACCAGGCGCGCGGCGCGACCGCTGGCTGATTGCCGCGCTCTACATCACCGCCCTCTCGTCCACCAATCACCAGATGGGCCTGCTCGCCCTGCCGGTGATGGGCATCTACGTCCTGATGACCGATTGGCGGGTCCTGTTGCGCCCGCAGGTGATCATGGCCGCGGTCGCCGTCTGGGTGGTCGGCATCTCGATCAACTACATCTACCTCCCGATCCGTGCCGGGCAGTATCCCGCCATCAACGAGGGTGAGCCTGCCGGCTTCTTCTCGAAGGAATTGATGGACGTGCTGAACCGCGTCCAGTATGCCAAGCCCGATGAATTCGGTGAGCGGCAAGCCCCATTCAGTGCACAGCTCCACAACTACTGGACCTATTGGTCGTGGCAGTGGGGCCGTGACCTCGGCGCCCTTGCTGGTGTCGCGACCGGCCTCTTCACCGCACTCGGACTGGGTGGACTGTGGGTCTTGCTGCGGCGCAACCTGCGCAGCGGCCTGGCTGCCGGAGCGCTCCTCGGCACGCTCACGCTGGCGCTGATCTTCTACCTGAACTTCAAGTACGGCTTCTCGTATCCCGACAGCGCCATTGCGAACGAGCTGCGCGAGGTGCGCGAACGCGACTACTTCTACATCGCCTCCTTCGCCTTCGTGGGAGTGCTGTTCGCGGCGGCCTTCGCGGCGATGATCCGCGGCATTGGCGACTGGCTCGGCGATCGGGTGGACGACACCCGCCGCTACCTCTATGCGACGCCGGTGCTCGCGCTCGCGCTCATCCCGCTGGGCGGCAACTGGACCACCGCGTCCCGTGCGGATGAGACGATCGCCCGCGACTTCGCGATCGACATCCTCGAATCGATCGAGCCCTACGGCATCCTCATCACCGCTGGCGACAACGACACCTTCCCGCTCTGGTTTGCGCAGGAAGTGCTCGGCGTGCGTCGTGACGTGACACTCGCCAATCTCTCGCTGATGAACACCGAGTGGCACCTCAAGCAACTGCGCCGCCGCGAGCTGCCGGCGTTTGATCCGAGCACCGCGCATCCGATCTGGCGCCCGGACACCGATCGCGACTCGACCACCCTCGGGTTCGCACCACCGCCGATGGGCTGGCAACAACCGACACGCCCCTTGTTCCCGCTGCCCGTGGACTCGATGGCGACGCTTCCCGAGGTGATGGCGCCTCCGGCTGGCCCGCTCGCCTTCGATTCGCTGGTGGTCCAGTTCGGCAATCAGTACATGACCCGCAGCGACTTCGCGACGGTGCTGATGATTCGCGAGAACCTCGGCGTGCGACCGATCTACTTCTCGTGGAGCGACGGCAACTACCCCGATGGGACGCTGGGACTGACCCCGTACCTCGTCTCGCACGGCCTGGTGCGCAAGCTGATGCCCGGCCCCGTCGAGGAGGGCGGACCGATCATCTTCGATCAGTCGATGGGTTTCGTGGACATGGAGCGCACGCGCGCACTCCTCTTTGATGTGTATCACCCCGAAGCAGCAGCCCGCGAACGGCCGCGCGGGTGGGTGGACACCCCGTCGGTGTCGATCCTCTCCCTGTACTACATCACGTACGGCGGGTTTGCGCCGCTACTCGAGGCGGCAGGTGACAGTGTGTCGGCTGCAAAGGCGAATGACATCGCCAACCGCGTGATGCAGAACATGCGCGGCGGCAACTGATCAGGCGGCACCCTCGGGTGCCACCTCGGCCTCCACCTCGGCGCCCTCACCGGCGCGCGGCGTGGAGGCCGCATCATCTCCCCCCCCCACTTCACCGGCCGTCACCAGCGCGCGCCGGAAGAGAATCGGGCCGACCGTCTCGTTGACCGCGATGAGCGCGAGGAGCAAGGTGCGCATCGCGTTCCCCGCCTCGGGGTAGGCATCGGCCGCGATCGTCACCAAACCGATCGCGACGCCTGCCTGCGAGACCAATCCCTGCCAGACCGGCGCCACGTCGGCATGCGGCACCTTCGCCCACCGCGCGCCGACCCGCAGGCCGCCTCGAATGCCCAGGATGCGGATCGCGAAGATCGGCAACACCAGCGGCGCCAGTTTCGCCGTCTCCACGACGTCGAGCTTGGTCCCCGCGAGCGCGAAGAAGACCACGAAGATCGGCGCGGCCGCCCGCTCCATCGCATCGAGGATCGCATGCCCCTGATCCTCCTTGGCGAAGTTGACCGCCACGAAGCCAGCCACGAGCAACGTCAGCAGCACCTCGACATGCAACAGCGAGGCAACCTGCTGCCCGAAGAGGGCCGCGAGCAGCGCGAACAAGAGCAACTCTCCCTTGATCACCCGGAGCGCCTGGGCAATGCCGAAGCCAAGCAAGGCACCGATCGGCACCGCGCCCAGGATTTCCCAGACCACCATCCCGATCCCGCCGGTGGAGGCCCCCTCGGACGGGACCACGCGCTGGGCCAGTGCCAGCATCGCCGAAAAGACGAGTACCACCACCACATCGCTGAGCAGGACGACCCCGAGCGTGGTCCGGGCGATGGGGCCCTTGGCTCGCGTCTCGGTCAGCAGCGCCATCGTGACGGCGGGAGAGTGCACCACGGCGATCGATGCGAACAGCGCCGCAAAAATGGCGGCCGTGAGGAGCGGCACATCCCGCAGGAAGGGGAAGAACTGGCGGCCCGCGATGAGCAACGCCGCGATCGCCACGAAGGTCAGTGCGATCTCGCTGATGGTGAGCCGCAGCAGGATCATGCCGCGCTCTTTGAGTTCTTCCCAGCGCAGTTCGGCGCCGGCGAGGAAGGCGATCATCGCGATGGCCAGGCTGCTCACGGGGGCGAGTTCCTGCGCCGCAGCGCCCGACACCGTCCCCAGCACGCTGGGCCCCGCGACGATACCACCCACGAGGTAGCCGACGATCTTGGGGAGACCGAAGCCTGCCGCGAGTTCGCCGGTCGCGTACGCCGCCAGAATCAGGAAGCCGAAGGTGAGGAGTGCCTCGGGGGCGGCATCAGGGCGCCCCAGTGGCTCGATCAGCTTCATCGCCCCGAACAACAGGGCCAGCACTACCAGGCGTCGCATCGGTCAGTGCCCCCCGTTCTCGACGGTGCGCGGTTCCGGCAGGTGGATCACCTCCGGGAGGCCCTCGACGACGCCGCGCGCGAGCCGCGCCGAGAACACGTCGGTGAGCAGGACGGAGCAGAGCGCCGCGGTGAAGACCAGGTTGGGGGCGATGGCCGCGGGACTCAGCGAATAGTCGAGCGCCAGCGCGATGGCGAGGCCACCCTGCCCCACGAGCGCCAGGCCCCAGCGCGGTCCGAACGCCTCCAGCGCGTTGTTGAATCGGGCCGCCAGATATGCCCCCCCCACCTTGCCTACGCCACGCAAGGCGAGAAACGCCAGGACCGGCACGAACACATCGGTGGCACTGGGTGCCCACAACGCACCGGCGCACACCAGCATCAGGAAATAGAGCGGTCGATCCACCTGGGCGAGCAGCGTCCCCACGGCGTCCCGCTGTCGCGAGGTGTTCACGAGGATGAAGCCGAGCAGCAGGCCGGGCAAAAGGGCGCTCATGCCGACGTAGTTTGCCGCCCCCGTCGTCAACACCACTGCGCCGGCGAGGGCAACAAAGAGGCGATCCGCCGAGCGTTCCTCGCCGAGGAAGAGGTGGAAGAGCCATCCACCGACCAAGCCGATCCCGATGGCGATCGCGATCCACTCCGTCGGCGTGGGCTCGCGGATCATCCCCGACGTCGGCACGTGGAAGAGTGCGAGCACGACCGAAATCGCGAGGACGGCGATGAGCGCGTCCATCGCGGCGGCCACCTCGAGCTGGCGGACGGCGAGGTTGCGCCGACCGAGCGCCTTCGCCGCGATACGGGCCCCTTGCAACGAGGACGACGTCGCGATCGCGCCGAGGATCACGGCGGGAAGCGCGGCCTCGCTCGCGGGCATGTCACGACTCCAATGCAGGATCGCCCAGAGTCCCCCGCCCACCAAGCCGAAGGTCACCAACGCCTGCACGATGCTCAATCGGAACAGGATGCCCGGCGTGCGTGTCAGCATCGGGATCCAGAAACGGAAGCCCACCGACGTTCCCATCCACCCGATGGCGAGCGTGAAGAACGGTGCAAGCCCCCGGAGTTGCTCCGGGTCAACGATCCCGGTGCCGCGCGGCCCGAGGAGCAAGCCCAGAATGAGATACTCGGCGCCCGACACGACCATCGCGTGACGGGCGAGCCAGTCCACGGCGAAGCGTGCCGCGAGGTATCCGAGGACGACGAAGAGGATCAGGAGCATAGGGTTCCGTGAAAGCTACCCCGACGCGCGCCAAAGGGTCGAGAGGCGGTGCTATTTTCCGGCATCCCCTTCCGGAGTCCTGATGCGTCGTCTGGTTCTCTTCGCGCTCTCTGCCGCGACCCCGATCAGCGTGCTGCCCATGGTGGTCAGCGCGCAACGTGTGGACACGATCCCCTCGCCAACGACCGCGCTGCTGCAGGCGGTCTCGGTGCCCAGTGACTCGGTGGTGTGGCTGAGCGGCCACCGAGGGACCGTGCTGCGCAGTACCGACGGCGGGTGGACCTTCAGCGTGCGACCGGTCCCGGGCGCCGAGCGACTGCAGTTTCGTGACATCCACGCGCGCGACGCCTCGACCGCCTGGATCCTGAGCGCCGGGAATGGCGACCAGTCGCGCATCTACCGGACGACGGACGGTGGCACCACATGGGCCCTGCAGTTCACCAACGCGGACTCCGCAGCGTTCTACGATTGCCTCACGTTCTTCGATGACCGCATCGGCGTGGCGTACTCGGACGCTGTCGGGGGCCGCACCTTGATCCTTCGCACCACCGATGGGGGGGGGAGCTGGGCGCACCTTCCGGCCAGCGCGGTACCGGCCCCGCTCGAGGGCGAGGGCGCATTCGCGGCCAGCGGAGGCTGTGTCACCAGCGCCGGGGCGCGTCATGGCTGGGTCGCCCTCGGCGGCCCCGGTGCGCGCCTCCTGCGCACGACCGATGCAGGTGCCACCTGGTCCTTGCACGAGACGCCATTCGTGCGGGGCGCCAGCGGTGGGATGACCGCGGTGGCATTTCAGGATCCGATGACAGGCCTTGGCGTGGCAGGCCGCATCGACCAGATGAACGCCGACACCGCTGGTGCAGCCTTCGGCATCAGCCGGGATGGCGGCCGGTCCTGGGAACTCCTGCCCAGGCCACCCAAGCCCGGTGCACCGTTCGGCGTCGCGTGGCTGGGCACCGCGGCATTGGTGGTCGGTCCGGGTGGCCTCTTCCTCACGGAGGACCTGGGGACGCGGTGGCGTGAACTCGATGCGCGCAGCTTCTGGAGTGTCGGAAGCCGTGGGAACGTCGCCTGGGCGGTTGGCCCCGAAGGGCGGATCCTGCGCCTGACCGCGAGACAGGCCCCATGAAGCGGCGTGACTTCCTGCGCACGTTGGACCTGCCATGATGGAGCGTTCGGCCCCATGGCGCTGACCGCCACGATTTATGCGCTGGAGATCACGCTCGCCGACGTGGATCGCGGCGTGTACGAGACGCTGTCGTTGCGCGTGGCGTGCCATCCGTCGGAGTCACCGGAGTATCTCGTCGCGCGCATCCTGGCCTACTGCCTGGAGTACACCGAGGGCATCGCCTTCGGGCGAGGCATCTCCGACCCCGACGACCCGCCCCTCGCCGTGCGGGACCTCACCGGCGCGCTCGTCTCCTGGATCGAGATCGGCGTCCCCGATGCAGCCCGGGTCCACAAGGCGAGCAAGGCAGCACCCCGCGTGGCCGTCTACACTCACAAGGAACCGCGCACCCTGCTTCGGGCCCTCGAGGGGGAGCGCATCCACCGCGCTGACGCGCTGGAGCTCTACGCCTTCGACCGCGAACTGATTGATGGGCTGATCGAGCTGCTTGACCGACGGATGGTGCTGGAACTCTCCGTTTCGGATCGGCACGTCTATGTCACAGCCGGCGGCAAGACCGTCGCCGGCGCGGTGGATCGGCTCACATTGGGGAGCTGACCCGCGGTCGCGCCGTGCCATCATCTTTGGAGGCACCCCACTCACGGCCGCAGGACGTACGCCGCACCGCCGTTCAGCAGCCGTTTCTTCTCGGCGTCACGCGCGAAGACGTTGTTGACGTGCTGGATGATGTCGAGATCCCCGGGCGTCAGGTCGGGAACCAATCCAGATTCATTCGAGAAGAAGGTATTTCCGCTTTCCGGGTATTCGTTTTGTTGTCCTGCATGCATGTGATAGAGTCCAGCGCGCACTTCAGTTTGGTTGACTCCTGCATGTAGGTCCACTTGACTTCCCCGAATTCTTCCGCCTGGTCCTATCATGACAGTGCTACGTCCATTGGGACCGATGCATACCACTTGATGTCCTTCAGGGATTCCCAAGAGGGACTCGCTGGCCATCACTGCAATCGTGTCAATGGAAATGTGGTAGCTCGCGGTCTGGAATCTGTTCTTCGTGTCGAGGGCGCCCTGCGTGATGGCTGCCAGCTCTGCCGGAGTCGGTGCTCGCTCGCATGCCCAGTTGCTGTACTTCGGTCCGTTGTAGATTGAAATGCGTGCGTGTGGAAATGCAGGTACGACATGCGATCCACCTGGCGCCCAG
>JAABRY010000010.1 GCA_011390645.1 Gemmatimonadota bacterium | reverse complement strand
CGAGGAAGAGCAACGCGACCAGCATCGTGGCGACGCCGATGTACGCGGCCCAGCGCATGACGGAGAAGCCGGTGCCGAATGACCAGAGCCCGATGCGGGTGCCCAGGCCTGCCATGATGAGGAGGACGGCACCCAGGGCAGCGAGCGCGAGTGGAAGCCAGCGAGTGGAATGGAGAGTGTTCACCTGCACGACCTTGGGTGCGGGAAAGGTGCCTCAATGCGATGCGATCAAGGGTATCGCGAATCACGTCAAGGCACCAGACCCATCTCGTCAGCGCAAGTGCAGATAGAGCCCGTAGAGGCCAACGCCAGCACCCAGGAGCGAGATCAATCCCTCCTCAATGAGGATGCCAGTCACGATTCCTGCCGCTCCGACGATCATGAGCACTTCACCCTCGCCTCGGCGACGAGCGGCGAGGGAGCTGATTCCGGTGGCATCATCCAGCGACGTGGCCAGGGTCGACTGGCTCTGCAAACCAACGGGGGCCGGCATTGCCGCCATCGTCGCCTCGATCGTCGGGACTCGTCCCTCCGATGGAGTGGCGATCGAGACGGCAGACTGCGCAGCGAGCGGACTGAGGAAGGTGGCCGCAAGGCCACAGGCAGCGAAGATCGTGTGCATGCGTGACATGGAAACTCCTGAGAGAGGCGCGCCGGAAGATCACGGCAGCAGCAGTTGGCGCGCTTCCTTGGAGACGCTCCGCCCTGGGGTGTGCGCACATGGTCTGACCCGAAGGGGTCAGGGCATGAACCCACTGTCGCGTAGCGAGGCAAGCGGGGCAAAGAGTGGTGTGGGAAGTGCCTTCCACGAGAACCACTCCCAACGAGTGCACTTCGCTGGCTCGCGTAGGACCACCTCGCCAACCGGATTGCGCACCACCATGAACACGGTCACGTAGTGCAATCCCTCGGCCTCGAAGACGTCACTCACCCATGGACCACGGGTGAGCACACCGCCAACGAGTCCGGTCTCTTCCGCGAGTTCACGACGAGCGCAGTCCTCGACTGTTTCGCCATGCTCAAGGTGGCCACCCGGCAATGCCCAGTGTCCCGCGCCGTGGGCGCCACGCCGTTCGCCGAGGAGGATGCGACCATCACGCACCACCAGAACGCCGACGCCAACACGGGGAACGGCATCACGCGGGGGTTTCACACTGTCAGTCATGTACCGGCCTCCACGCCGCGCAGGTAGGTGTAGGTTGAAAGTGCTGGTTCGCCACGTTCGCACCCGAAGCAACGCATCGCCCCCATCACGGAGATCCAGATGAGCGTACATCACGCCACCGCCCGCAAGCTCGCGACCGAGGCCGAGTGGACCTTGCTGCAGGCCAGTCGTGCCAAGGAGATCACGGCGCTGACGCCTGCGCGACTCACCCAGAAGATTGCGCGCACGCGCAAGCTCCGCGACAAATACCGCGACCTCGCCAAGCAACAGCGTGGCGAGGCACGCGGCAAGCGGAACGCCAAGAGCACGCGCGCAGCCCAAGGGAACGACAACACCGTCGTGAAGCAGCAGATGTTTGACGAGGCGCTCGAGCGCTTCGAGGAGCAGCTTGCCAAGGTGACGACCAAGACCAAGACCACGACCAAGGCCACGACGAAGCCGAAGCCCAAAGCGAAGGCCAGTGCCAAGACGCAGGCCGTGGCCACGAAGAAGGCGTCCACCAAGAAGGCTGCCACCAAGAAGGCCGTGGCCAAGCCCCGACGGAACGCTGCCGCGTCGTCGCCACCCGCTGCCTCAGGTGCGCATATCTGGGGACCCGAGGCGCTCGCGAACGCGACAGCCAAGCAGGCGCAGAGTGAGGAGTCGCGCGGCACGCGCAAGGCGCAGAAGCTCAACCATCAGAGCGCCGAGGCGCACCAGGGTCATGTCGGCTCGCGCGGCCGTCGCAATCAGGCCAGGCGAGACAGCAAGTAGGCGTGTCGAGCGCTCGCGCGCGCCGTGGACCCACGGCGCGCGCGTGGCGCGACACCTCGCGCTCACTCCAGATGGCTGCGCAACATCCAGGCGTTCTTCTCGTGGACGTCGAGTCGCCGAGTGGCAAGATCCGTCGTCGCCTGATCACGCACCGCCTCGGCCGCCTCGATCACGGCACGCGCCGCGTCGGCCAGCGCCGCCTGGTCCGCAACGAGGATTCGGATCATCTCCTTCGCCTCGGGCCGCCCGGTCTCTTCCTGCACCTTCGTGAGCTCCGCAAAGGCGGTGAAGCTGCCGGGGGCGAACGCGCCGAGCGAGCGGATCCGCTCGGCGATTTCATCAATCGCCAGCGCGAGTTCGGTGTACTGCCCCTCGAACATCGTGTGCAGGGTCGTGAACATCGGACCCGTCACGTTCCAATGGAAGTTGTGGGTCTTGAGGTAGAGGGAATAGCTGCTGGCGAGCAGCGTGGAGAGCGATTGAACAACTGCGGCATTCGGCGTCATCGAACGGCGTCCTTCCATGAGAAACAATGGGATCGTGCCCTGCGCATCCAACATCCAACATCCAACATCCAACATCCAACATCCAACATCCAACATCCAACCTCCAATATCCACCCCTACCTATCCGCAAACCCCCACGGCGCCGGTGGCACCGCGATCGGTCGGGTGACATCGAATTCCACCCGCACGCGCCGATCACTGCCGACGCGCTGCAACTGGTAGACGAATCGCGTGGGGGTGATCTCGACCGTCCACACGTTGGTCCGGGCATAGGGCAGCATCGCAATGGTGAAGCTGTCGGCCGGGAACGACATCGTCATGGCCGTGCCGCCCGGGCCCGAGTCACCACCGTACTGGGTCACGCGATCCTCACTGCCATCCTCGTGTCGATGGTCATGCTTCAGCCGCACCCCATCACCGGCTTTGGTCAGTACCCAAGTGCGTGACCGATTGGTCCCGACGTGGAACGGAATCCGCACGGTGTCCCCGCATTCACGCACGTGCATCACCAACGCGTTGTTGCTGAACATGGTGTCGCTCGGCTGGGGATTGATGATCTGTCCCGCGTATGCGTTGCCGCAGTGTGCCCGGAGTGCTCCGAGGAAACTGTCAGTCGGGGATTGGGCCGCACCAGCGGTCCATGGGAAGATCAGGAGCGTGGCAACCATCACGAGACGGAGCATGGCGACTCTGCGGCAGGGGTGAGGCAACGGGGTCTCCCTGATCCTAGTCGCCGCGATGGTGGATGCAATGCCAGGGTGTGGGGCACGTGCGCCATCGTCAGGGCGAGCCGTCACGGCCCGAACGTGTACGACACCTCGGTCAGCCGGGCGCGCCAGTAGGGGAGCGAACCCCCCTCCGGGGGATACCAGGCGACTTCGCCGTCCATCGGGATCAAGACGCCCGCGCGGCGCTGGTAGTTGCTGAACTTCCCCCCCCACGCCATCGGCACGGTGCGCTCGCCGATCATCCGGCCACGATCGGTCGCTGTGACGGTGGCAAGAAGACCGTCGTCGCCAAAGCCGAACGTGAGCGTGACCGATTGGGCGCCATCGGTGACGGTGCCACGCGCGGTGCGGTCGTCCACGGCCTCCCACGCCATCCCCTGACCGGGCAGGAGCGCGGTGGGGTACCACGGCGACTCCGCGATGAAGCGCATCAGTTCGCCACGCGCCAACTCCGCACGGTCGCGAAGGTGCATCACGTCCGCCAAGCCGGCCATGGAGGCGCGAAGGATTCCCTCGCCCTCCACATAGGCATCATGGACGCGTGCGCTGACCCCCGGTGCCATCCGGATCCTGGCATTCCAGACAAATCCCCGCGGGCGGAGCACGACACGTTGGGTCGAGGTGAACGGCTTCCAGGCCTCGCCGTCTTCCTTCGCATTGAAGGTGCCCACATGGCTGAGCTGCACCGACGTGATCAGGGGGGCACCATCCTCGAGCACCTGGCGCAGGTACCGCTGCACGGGCGCGGGAAGGTCGATCAGCGCGGTGAAATCCACTCGACCCGGCGGGGCAGCGGTCTGTGTGGCCGCCAGCCGGCCGAAGAGTGCCTCCGATTCAGTCCGCCAACGACGGGCACCCCATGCAATCGCGAGCGCGCCGACCAGCACGAGGCCGCCGAGGAAGAGAAGGATGCGTGGCAGCATGATCATCACGATGCGCTCCTTGCCGTGACGGTCATGCCTCCAGCGTGGTGTCGCGTGTGCGCGCCGAGGAGCCGCAACGTCATGCGTGGTGACAGCCCGCCAAAGTACGCGTGCACGAAGCGGGTGGAGCGTGGTGTGGCCAGCAACGCGGCCACGGCGTTGTCAGCCACCTGTCGCACGGTGGTGATGGCGGTGGCACGGTCGAGGCGCGTGGCGGCCTCCAGGTCGGGGCGTACCTCCGAAGGTGCCGGGGCACCCTGCGGGAAGCGGCCGAGCGCCAGCATGATGGGGAAGTAGATGGTGCGGCCAACCCAGGCCTTCCAGGGCGCGACGCGCAGGCGCATCCCCCCCCCACCAGTCCGGAGGGTGGCATGACACAACGCATAGGAGTCAATCACGTGCAGGGCGAGGGCGGCCGGGCTCCATTTGCCCGGGGCGCGCTCGCGGTGCCACGCATCGTCGGGCACGGACTCGATCCGCATCACGAACTCATCGAGTGCGGTGGCGTGCTCGGCGAGGGCGCGAGTCCAGGCGGGGTTGTCCGGCAAGAGCGTCACGGCTCACCTCACTTTCGCTTGAAGAGTAGCCCCCCGATTGCCGCACCGGCTGCCCCGCCGACCAAT
Organism: Gemmatimonadota bacterium; assembly: GCA_011390645.1. GTDB lineage: Bacteria > Gemmatimonadota > Gemmatimonadetes > Gemmatimonadales > GWC2-71-9 > Palsa-1233. Next base: position 47,233 of record JAABRY010000010.1, on the reverse strand, counting down.
GCCCCGACCACCACCTTGGTGTCGTTCTGGCCGGCGCAGAAGACGCCGTAGTCATCCTTGTTGGCGAGGCACCCCACCGTCGCCCCTGCGGCCGCGCCGACCACGAAGCCGATGATCCCCCCCGTGACGTTGGGTGTGCGCGCGAGACGATGCATCGCATCGTACCCGCGTGCCGTGTGGGCGACGCCGGGAGCAGGTGCGTGCGTGGGCGCCGTGGCGATCGCAGTCGCGGTGGGCCCAGTGACCCGCGCGGACTGTGCCGTGGCGGTGGAGGTGCAGGTCAGGGTGAGGATTGCAAGGGCAAGGTGACGATATGACATCAGGATTCTTCCTTCGGCTCCGAGGTGGAGGGAGCTTGTACGGGAGGCGATGGCGCCGGGTTTCGCCTCCCTGACACCCGCGGTCACCGGCCGAAGAGCCGGGCTCCCAGCAGGATCACCATCAACGGCAACACGGCAATGAAGAGGAGGTTGAGCCAGATCCCTGCATGCGCCATCTGCGGGAGCGTGATCCGACCGGTGCCGTACACGATGGCATTTGGCGGGGTCGCCACCGGCATCATGAACGCACAACTGGCGGCGAGGGCGGTCGGGATCGCCAACTCGAGCGGATCGGCCCCGATCCCGAGCGCGAGCGAAGCGACCACCGGCAGGAACGCCGCCGCGGTCGCCGTGTTGCTGGTCAGCTCGGTGAGGAAGATCACCACGGCCGTGACCAGCACCATCACCACCACCAGCGGGAACGTACCGATGCCGCCCAACGCTCCGCCGATCCACGCTGCGAGGCCCGTCTCCTGTACACTCGCCGCAAGGGAGAGCCCTCCCCCAAACAGCACCAGCACCCCCCACGGCAGCCGCTCGGCGTGTTCCCAGCGCAGCGCCACCTCGAAGGGTCGCCACGCGACGGGGACCAGAAAGAGGAGCAGCGCACCGGTGATCGCGATCCCGGTATCCGACAGCCCGGGCACCCAGCGTTCGAGGACGGGTCGGCCCACCCAGGCCAGCGCCGTCATGGCCGTGATCGTCCCGACGACCCACTCTGCGCGCGACATGCGCCCTGACCGATCGCGCAACTCGTCGAGAATCGTCCCCCCCCCTGCTATTGGTGTGGTGCCGACCGGGTGCAGGTGTCGGGTGAGCAGCCACCAGGTGATCGGCAAGGTCAACACGACGATCGGCACCCCGAGGAGCATCCACTCCGCAAAGCCGATCGTGATCCCGTAGGATGCATCGAGGAAGCCGGCAAGCAGGGCGTTTGGTGGTGTGCCGATCAGCGTGCCAAGGCCACCGATGTTCGCGGCGTAGGCAATGCCGAGCAGCAGGGCGATGGGGAAGGCATGGGAGTGCGTGGTGGAAGCCGCATCCTCCGGTCCACCGGCAAACGCGATCACGGCGGTGGCCATTGGCAGCATCATCACCACGGTGGCCGTGTTGCTCACCCACATGCTCAGGAAGGCCGTGGCGAGCATGAAACCGAGGATCAACGGGGCCGGGCGGGTGCCTGCCACGCGGAGGATACCGACGGCAAGGCGTCGGTGCAGCCCGCACTGCTCCAGCGCGAGTGCGATGAGGAAGCCGCCGAGGAAGAGGTAGATGACGGGGTTCGCAAACGGCGCAGCCGCGTCGGTCGGCGAGGCGACGCCGAGCGCCGGAAAGAGCACCAGGGGCAAGAGCGCTGTCGCCGGAATCGGGATCGCCTCGGTGATCCACCACGTCGCCATCAGCACACCGACAGCCGCCGTGCGCCATGCCGCGACGGCCATCCCTTCGGGTGGAGGAGTGAGGAGCATCACGACCGCCAACAGCGGGCCGACCGCGAGGCCGACCTGCGCGCGTGATACCACCGCCATCATGCCTCCGGGGGGGGGGACTGTGGGGAGCGGCTAGCGGCTGAAGCCGGCCGCTGGTGCCATGAACACGGCTCCCATGGGCGCGAGTCCCTCCCGCACGGCCTCGTTCGGAGCGCCGTACAAGGTGAATCGCTGCGGCGCGAGCACCGCGAAGAATCGCTCCGCGTATTGTGCGCTGAACGTTTCCATGTGCGTCAGGGCTGCAGCGGAATCCTCGTATCGCTCAAACAGGTCGCATGTGGTGCCGTCTTCGCTGAGGCTCCACTCGTAATCGAGGGTGCCCGGTTCATTGGTCTCCGTCGCAGTTGCCATCTCGGTCATCAACGCCTTCAGGTCCTCGAGGCGACCGGACTGCACCTGCATGTTCAGCATCCACGCGACATGCTTGCTCATCGCAACTCCGTGGGGTGGGGGGAGGGAGGGGACACACTCGGTCGTGCAATCTACTTGCGATGTGGCGCGTGTCGAGACCGGGAGGGCATGCCCGTCAGGGGTTGTTCCCCCACTCCGTCGTGGTGCCCATCCATGGTGGGCGCGTTGCCCGCTCGCGCCGCTTGCGCAGCCAGATGATGCCGTAGCCAAGCACGCCGCCGCCAGCCACGATCATGACGGCCTCGAGCGTGCGGGAGTGCCCGCCCGAGTACGACGCGGAGAGCAGGAGGGCAATCGCGGCAAAAAGGGCGATGACGAAGACGATCACCGCCACCTGATGGCCCCATTCCATGAGCGGATCGAAATTGCGTTCCGTACGCATGACGGCTCCTGTCGGCGAGGGAGTGATGCGGGGGCGCGTGGAGATTTGTCTGGAGAGTCGACCGCGCAGCCTGTCGCCCGGTCGTCAGCAACCTACGTCGGGGTACCGGTCCCGTCCACCCGCGGCCACACCGGTGCCCCCGCCCCCGGCCAGCCCCCTGTTATTTTTGGAGGTTGGATCAGACACCTGGAACGGATCTCCTGCGGCGCGACGGGTACCTAGCGGCTGGCAGGTTCAATCACGGATGATTTGGAGTGAACACATGGACGGCAATACGCCCACCAACGGCGGCAAGTGCCCGGTGATGCACGGCACGCCTGAGACGTCTGGAACGGCCTTGGACATCAATTCCAACCAACGGCGCTTCAACCGGGACTGGTGGCCGAACCAACTGAATCTCGCGATGCTGCACCAGCATTCTGCGCTGTCGAATCCGATGGGCGAGGGGTTTGACTACTCCGAGGAGTTCCGGAAGCTCGACGTCGAGGCGTTGCGCCAGGACCTGATTGCCCTGATGACCGACTCCCAGGAGTGGTGGCCGGCCGATTTCGGCCACTACGGCCCGTTCTTCATCCGCATGGCGTGGCACGCCGCGGGCACCTATCGGACCGGGGACGGCCGCGGCGGTGCCTCCGGTGGTAGCCAGCGCTTTGCGCCGCTCAACAGCTGGCCCGACAACGGCAACCTCGACAAGGCGCGCCGCCTCCTCTGGCCGATCAAGCAGAAGTACGGCAACAAGATCTCCTGGGCTGACCTCTTCGTCTTCACCGGCAACTGCGCGATCGAATCGATGGGGCTGCAGCCCTTCGGGATGGGGTTCGGTCGCGCGGATATCTGGGAGCCTGAGGAGGACATCTACTGGGGTGCCGAGGCGGAATGGCTGGGAGACAAGCGCTATTCGGGCGATCGCGAGCTGGAGAACCCGCTCGCGGCGGTGCAGATGGGCCTCATCTATGTGAATCCCGAGGGCCCCAATGGCGAGCCCGACCCGCTCGCGTCAGCGCGCGACATTCGCGAGACCTTCCTCCGGATGGCGATGGACGACGAGGAAACGGTCGCGCTGACCGCCGGGGGCCACACCTTCGGCAAGATGCACGGCGCGGGAGACCCCGCCCTGATGGGCCCCGAGCCCGAGGGCGCTCCCATCGAGGAGCAGGGGCTGGGGTGGAAGAACGCCTTCGGCTCCGGCAAGGGAGCGGATACCACGACCTCGGGTCTCGAGGGCGCGTGGACGCCGACGCCGACCACGTGGGACAATGCCTACTTCGACACCCTGTTCGGCTGGGAATGGGAGCTGGTGAAGAGCCCGGCCGGCGCCTGGATCTGGGAGCCGACCGACAAGGAGGGCGCCCGGATCGTGCCGGATGCGCATGTGCCCGGCAAGATGGTGCTCCCCGCGATGTCGACTGCCGACATGGCGATGCGGATGGATCCGGAGTATGCGAAAATCTCCAAGCGCTTTCACGAGAACCCGGCCCAATTCGCGGATGCCTTTGCGCGGGCGTGGTTCAAGCTCACGCATCGCGACATGGGGCCCCGTGCGCGGTACCTCGGCCCGTTGGTGCCGCAGGAAGAGTTGATCTGGCAGGACCCGGTCCCTGCGGTGGACCATCCGCTCATCGGGGCGAGCGACATCGCCGTGCTCAAGACGACCATCCTCGCGGCCGGCCTGCCGATCTCACAGCTCGTCGCCACTGCCTGGGCGTCCGCCTCGACCTTCCGCGGCTCCGACAAGCGCGGTGGGGCGAATGGGGCGCGGATCCGTCTTGCCCCGATGCGCTCGTGGGAGGTCAATCAGCCCGCCAAGCTCGCGCGCGCGCTCGAGGTCTACGAGACGATTCAGGGAGAGTTCAACGCGACGGCCGCCGGCGGCAAGCGTGTCTCGCTCGCCGACCTGATCGTGCTGGGTGGGTGCGCTGCGATCGAGGCCGCGGCGAAGAAGGCCGGACTGGCGATCGAGGTGCCGTTCCGGCCGGGCCGGACGGATGCGTCGGATGCCCAGACAGACGCCGAGTCGTTCGTGGCACTCGAGCCGATCGCCGACGGCTTCCGCAACTACCAGAAGGCGGCCTACACCGCGACCGCCGAGGAACTGCTGGTGGACAAGGCGCAGTTGCTCACGCTCACGGCACCCGAGATGACGGTGCTGGTCGGCGGGATGCGAGTCCTCGGCGCCAACTACGGTGCAACACGCCATGGTGTCTTTACGGATCGGCCGGAGACGCTGACCAACGACTTCTTCGTGAACCTGCTCGACATGGGGACCACGTGGAAGTCCACCTCGGAGTCACACGACACGTTCGAGGGGCATGACCGCACGACCGGTGACGTGAAGTGGAGTGCGACGCGGGTGGACCTGATCTTCGGATCCCACTCGCAGCTGCGTGCGATCGCGGAAGTCTATGCGCAGGATGACAACCGTGAGAAGTTCGTGCGCGACTTCGTCGCCGCCTGGACAAAGGTGATGGAGTTGGACCGCTTCGATCTGGCGTGATGTTTTCGGGTGGGACAATTGACGGGGCGTCTCGCTGAGGAGCGAGGCGTCCCGTGTACGTTACGTGGTGTGGCGTCGCCTTCCCCGGGGCGTCTCCAGAGCGAATGGGTCCGCTCTTCCTCGCACCGTGCTGCTCTCGTTCGCGTTGGAGTCCGACATGGCACAGGCTGCCACCAGTCTCGAGGAATTGCTCGACCAGATCGACGAAGCTCGTGACGGTGAGGCCTCCGTCAGTCTCGATCAGATTCTCGATGCGGTGGGTCGTCGGTCGTTCGGTCCGTTGCTTGTCGTGGCGGGTTTGATCGTGTTGGCGCCCGTGATCGGTGACATTCCCGGCATGTCGACCATCATGGGAGTCTTCGTCGCCATGGTTGCTGTGCAGATCGTCCTGGGACGCGACCACGTCTGGCTGCCCCAATGGATGTTGCAACGGTCGGTCCAGAGCTCCAGGCTTGCCAAGCCCATTAGTTGGCTTCGCAAACCCGCGCGATGGATTGATGGCTTGACGCGCCCGCGCTTGCAGGCCCTGGTCGGGGGCATGGCCTCCCGGGTGGTGGCGGGGATCTGTCTTGGTGTTGCGGCGGTGATGCCCTTGATGGAGGTGGTGCCCTTCAGTGCCAACGCTGCCGGTCTGGTCCTGGTGGTCTTCGGGCTTGCCTTGATTGCCAGCGATGGTCTGATGGCCCTCATCGGCGCCATCGTGAGCGTCGGGACGCTGGTGCTGATCGGCCGCGTACTCCTCTAGCGCGGGCGAGCGATCAGCTCGCCGCCTCGACATGAACGTCGGCCGCACCGTCGAGGTCGAACGTGACGTGGACTTGCCAGGGCCGGCAACACACCTCGCAATCCTCGACATACTCCTGCTCGGTGCCGCCCCCCGTATCCAGCGTGATCTCGACTTCCTCGCCGCAGTATGGGCAGCGGATCAACGCAGCGGTGTCGGCGGCATGCCCGTCGAGGTCGTCCGGACCCTCCTCATCGAAGATGTCGTCGTCGTCACGCATCATTCGGGCACCCGCACGGCTCGCACGAACATCTTGTCTTCCGGGACCACGCGGATCTCGATGACCTCGGCGCGCTCGCCGTCCTCGGGGATCTCGAGGACCGCCCATCCCATCTGGCCCACGACCTCGCCGTCGTGCATCATGTACCAGCCGAAGGTCTCGCTACCACGCGACGCCATCACCCAATCGGTGCCGTCCACCCAGTCCGGGGCGTTGCCGCCCTCGAAGCGCCACTTCAGGTAGCCATCCTCGTAGCGTGCCACCAGGCGATCCACCATGAACGGCTCCTGGCGATTGTCGGGGGTGATCTCGTACGTGCCCGCGATGCGCTTCCCCTGTTCGGCGTCCGCGGCCAGCTTGAGATCGCCGGCGGAGAGCCGCAAGTCGAAGTCCACGGCCTTGCCGGCCCAGGTCAACTCCACGCGCGAACGCCATCCCTTGATGTCGTTGATCGACCAGGTGAGGGTCTCCACCGGCGCGACCGAGCGCGCCACCAGCGGAATCACGTACTGCTTGCCGACGGTGTCGGGGTGCGCGGTGTGGAAGAGGTTGGCCTCGTCCAGGAAGAGCGTCCAGTGGTCATCCTCCCGGGGGGTCATCCAGATCGAGTACGCCCCCTTGGCGACCGCCGTACCGCTGATGCTGAAGTCGCGATCCACGCGCAGTACGGTCGCATTGTCGGCGCCCGGTGTCCAGGACTTGCCCCACGGCACGTTGGGAGAGCCGTAGATATCTCGCCCCCGCTGGTTGGGCCGGGAGCCCGTGATCATGATCGTGTCCCCATCAACAATCTGGATCAGCGCGAACTTTTCGCTCGGCCGCAGCTGCGCGGTGGCGGTGCCCACGTCGGCGCTCATCACCAGACCGACACACAGTGCCGCACGACTCCATTCAATAGCGCGCATCGACAGCCTCCCGAATCTGTTCAAGGGTGCGACCCCGACCGTGCAGCCGGATCACCAAAGCCCCAGTGCCTGCGCAAATCGCACACCATTTCGCCATGGCGTCCTTCCCCTCGAAGCAACTGAGCAACGAATAGAATCCCGGCAGCTCGGCACACCCGCAACTGCAGCGTACGCCATCAACCACCTGCGGGATCTTGCGGATGCCATCGAACAAGGTGATCAGCTCCTTGTCGCCGCCGAGTTGGTCGGCAGGGAGCACCTTGTCAGCGGTGTAGTCACGTCGCGGCGTTGGGTGTGGTCCGCGACGCCGCTCAGGATGGGCCGTGGCTGGCAGCGCCATCGGAACCAGGCCACCCAGTGCGCCCAATGCCAACAGATGGAGCACATCGCGACGGGCGAGTAGGGAAGGAGGTGTCATGCCGAATCTCCCGTGGCGGGGCGTGTTCCCCTGAATGCGATCGCAATCAGGACTGCCGAGGACATGGTGATTCTAACCCCTGATTCAGCGATGGAAAGGCCGCATCCCAATGCGCCCCGACAACACGATCGTGACATGTGGTCCGTTGACGTTCGCCCCCATCGACCTCCACCTTGCGATCGCCTCTATCTGGAGTCGCGTTCGACATGCCCGAAGCCCTTGTGCACCCCCGGCGACAGACGCTTGCGATGGTCACGCTCGCCGCGCTGGCGTGCGCTCCTGCCTACTCACGCGCCCCGGCCGCCATCCCCATGACTGAACCTCATCCGCTGATCATTGCCCATCGGGGTGCGTCCGGGCATCGACCCGAGCACACCCTGGCAGCGTACACCCTGGCCATCGAGATGGGGGCCGACTACATCGAACCGGATCTGGTGATCACACGTGACGGCGTGCTCGTGGCGCGGCACGAGAACGAGATTGGTGCCACGACAGACGTGGCCGATCGCTTTCCGGCGCGTCGGACCACCAAGGTGATCGACGGCGCCGAGGTGACCGGCTGGTTCGTCGAGGATTTCACCCTCGCCGAGTTGCGCACGTTACGCGCCCGGGAGCGGCTCTCGTTTCGGTCGCAGGACTACAACGGCCAATACCAGGTACCCACGCTCGCAGAGGTGGTCGCACTGGCTGACTCCCTGGGGCGCGCGCGCGGTCGGGTGGTGGGGCTGTACCCGGAGACCAAGCATCCGAGCTACTTCCGGGAGATCGGACTCCCGCTCGAGGAGCCCCTGCTGGCAGAGCTGCGTGCGGCCAATCTCGATCGTGCGGACGCGCCGGTCCTGATCCAATCATTCGAGGTCGGCAACCTGCGACGTCTCGCCGGGATGACCACGGTGAGGCTGATTCAGCTCCTCACCGGCGGCGCGCCAACGATGGTCACACCCGCAGGGTTGCGAGGCATCGCCGAGTATGCGTACGGGATCGGTCCCGACAAGGGAATGGTGTTCGGGGCAGATGGGGGGGGGACACAACTGGTACAGGATGCGCAGGCGGTGGGGCTGCACGTGCACGTCTGGACGCTGCGCGCAGAACCGCGATTCGTGCCGGCACGTTTCAGCGGCAACGTGCGCGAGGAGTTGCGAGCCCTGCTCGCGCTCGGCGTGGATGGTATCTTTGCGGATCACCCTGATGTCGCGGTCGAGGTCATGCGATCGGCACGCTGAAGCAGGGGAGTGGCATCGCAACGGCAGGACCTGCGCGTGACCTCCTCAGGTCCGAATCCACGTCACTCGTCGGCGAGGAACTCGTCGACCATCGCTTCCCCGGTTGTGGTCAGCGTGACCAGGTCGCCGCCATCGCCTTGCACCTGCACCTGAATGAGGCCGGCCGCGATCAGTCGCCCGAGCGTCACCGGGGAGAGGCCAGGAACTCGTGCACTGCTGAAGTCGTAGGTGCCCTCACGCTTCAGGGCAAAGAATTCGGCGGTGCCGCGGTTGAGTCGATACCGTCCAAGGGACTTCAGGGCGTCGATGTCTTCAGGGGCCAATTCCATCGGGACATTCCTTGCGGGCGGGGGTGGCACGGCATGGCAGATCATGAAGGTGATGCCGCACCCTGCGGCAAGTCAACGCGACCCAGCCGCGGAGGAAGCACATCGTGAGACCCTGGGTCCGACGCCTGCGCGGTGCCATCGGCATGGGCGTGACGTGGGCGATCGCCTGGGCGATTGCCGGCGTCGCGATGGGTATCGCCAGCAACATTCTCACCTTCCTGCCGTGGGATGCGTTCTTCAGGGTGTTCGACGCCCCGCTCCCGGCGTTGGCGATTCCCGGATTCATCAGTGGGGCGATCTTCTCGGTGGTCCTTGGCATTGCCGGACGCCGCCGCCGATTCGATCAGCTCTCGCTGCCATGGTTCACGGCGTTGGGGGCGGTCGGCGGACTCCTGCTCGGTGCGGTTGCCGTCTCGGGTGGCTTCCCTGTGGGCACTCTGATCTTCACTGGCGTGCTGGCGGCGGGATCGGCGGCGGGCACACTCGCATTGGCGAGAGGTGGTGAACAGCAGGAGGTGCTGGGGGGCGGCCAGGAGGTCAAGCGGCTGGGATGATCCCGCGCCGGTGACTACCGATCGGAGATCACCTCACGCAGCATCACGTCACCTGCCTCGAATGTGCGCATCGCATCGGAGGGTCGAGCGGGGGCCACGGCCACGAACTCCGGTGACTCGAAGATGGCGCGGAAGATCTCCTCACGATCCTGCCATGACGCCGAGTCGGCGTACTCGGTCATCAGGAGCACGTCCCACCCCCTGACAGAATCCGGCTGCGTGGCGAGGGCCCGATAGGAGATCACCGTCCCGCGTGCCTTGGCGATGCGTCGGGCGTTGGACCAGTTCGCTCTGATCGAGGCGAGGTAGTCGTCCTGTGCGCCCGGAAGCGTCCGGACGAGGTCCACGGCCCAGAACGACTCCGTGCGCGTGGTCGAGGTGGTCGCAGGCGGTGGTGCCTCACCGGCACATGCCGCGAGGATCACCCCGATCAATACGGTGACGCGACCTCGGGGCCTGGGCATCGTCGTCCTCCGATGGGAAGTGCGCATGGTATGTCGCTCGCGCGAACGCTCACCGGCGCGGGATCGTCGCGAGGAACCGGATGATCTCGTCGTTCACCGAGATCTCCCGACTGGTCGGCCCGAACCACGGTGGCGCGGGCTGCGTGCCCCCTGGCCAGGCGTGTCCCCCCCCCACGATGCTGTCGAGTTCCACGCGTGTGCCGCCACGGCACGGCCGCCATGCACTCCGATAGACGACCGTGCCGTCATCCTCGTTGTCCTGGGGTGCACTGCGGTTGCGCTGGCCGGAGCAGTCCGCGGCCTGCGCCCAGATGCGCATCGTCTGGTCAACCGACAAGAGCGCGCCGCCCCCGGCGACGGGGAAGAAGCTGTCCGCTGTGCCCAGCAGGTAGAGGGCGCTCATCGGCAAGTCGGGGAAGCACGTCTCACTCATGAGCCGCGGCATCGACGCCGCCACTGACACCACACCAGCGACGCGATCGGAGAGGCGGCAGCCCACCTGCTGCGCCATCACGCCACCGTTCGAAAGTCCGACCGCAATGACCCGGCGCGTGTCCGTGACGTAGGCGCGATGGACCCGATCGATCACTTCGCGCACGTAGGCCAGCTCGTCGAGGCCGAGAAACTTGTTGGCCTCGAAGATGTCCCACGCCCCCATCGCCGCCTCGAGGTAGACGACGATGAAGCCACCTTCCGCTGCGGCCTGGTCCAGCCCGGTGATCTCGCGGAGGAGATCGCCAGTCTGACTCGAGCCGTGGAAGGCGAGCACCACCGGAGCGGCAGGGCCGAGCGTCGTGCGCCGCGGGACGACCACGCGGTAGTATCGCGTGAAATCCTCCTGCATGAACGACTCGACGCGGTCATCACCCTCGTAGGTCGTCATCACCGGCGAGGCCTCGCATCCGAGCAGCACCACGGCCCCAAGGCCAGCAGCGATGCTGGACCAGATCGGATGGCGGCAGGGACGGAGTGGTGGCCTCACGAACGTGACAGTCCTTCCGTAGATTCACTCTCTGACAAGATTACGAGATCAGACGGTGTTCTGGCACCTCAGGGTTGCAAGAGTCGCCTGGGGTGGGGTGTGTTCACCGTTCACCGTTCACCGTTCACCGCTGAGGTGTTCATGGCTCCCGGTCCCCGTCCCATCGGCTCCTTCTGCTGGATCAACGTCCTCACCCCTGAATCGGATGCCGCCCGGCAGTTCTTCACCACGGTTTTCAGCTGGGAGTTCATGGAGCTGCCGGGGATGGGGCATATCGCCAAGGTCGGCGGTCACGACATCGGCGGCTTCTGGGACACCGCGCACCCGAACTCGCCACCGGGCCTACCACCGGGTATCGGGACGATGGTGCGCGTGGAGAGCGCGTCCGCGATCGCCGAGCAGGCCATCGCCCTCGGCGGCCGAAGCACCCCGGCGCGACCGATCGGCCCGAGTGGGACGATGGCCGAGGTCTGGGACCCGACCGGTGCGCAGATGGATGTCTGGGAATCCGGGACGTCCACCGGTGCGGTTGCCGACCCGATGGCCCATGGTGTTCCGAGCTGGATCGAATGCATGACCACCGACGTTGCGCCCGCCGCCGCCTTCTACCGAGACCTCTTCGGCTGGAGCGTGCAGACGATGCCGATGCCCGAGATGGAATACACCGTCTTCTCGAACGGTGAGGCGATGGTCGCCGGGATGATGGCGCTGCCCCCCGAAATGGCTGGTGTCCCGCCCCACTGGGGGACCTACATCACGGTGGCGGACGTGGATGTCGCGGTGCACGAGGCAACGATTCACGGCGGCAGCGTCACCTACCCCGCGATGGATGTCCCCGGCACCGGGCGGATGGCCGGTATTGTCTCGCCGCAGGGGGTGATGTTCTCGGTGCTCCAGTACGAAGGGTGACGGAAGGGGCCTCCTCGTCGATCTATCGGTATCCGCTTATCATTGGCTGATGCGGTTCGACCTGTCACGTCGCCTCCGCGCTGCGAGCCTCGCGTGTCTGCTGGCCGTGGCCGGTATCCTGCCGATGGTCTCCCATGGCTGCACCACCGCCATGCCCGAGATCGCATCGTCCAGTGAGGCGCCTGACCCCCACGCTGGACACCGGGGGCACACCGGCGGCGAGCTCCCCGAATCGGATCACTCCACCCCCCCACCGTGCAATTGCCTCGACAGCGCCTGCTGTGTCGCCGTCATGCCGTGGACAGGGTGCGATTGCGCGTCCATCACCGCTACCATCGCGGCGAGTGAGCCGGCCCGCTTCCTTGCGACGTCGGACACGGTCCTCGCCCGCACCGCCCACCTCCTCCCCTTCGCGATCGGTCCGCCGGCAGGCGCTCTCCTCTAGCGCCCCTGCTGCCCCATTCTGCCGCGCATCACCGATGCCGCTCGAATGGGCAGTTCATTGACTGATCACGTTGGTCTGGAGTGTGGCATGACTCATCGCATCACCGGCAGTCGCCGAGCACCATTGCGGGTGCTCCGCGGCATTGCCCTGCTGTTGTTGTTTGCGTTTCCCCTGGCAGGCCAGTCGGCGCAGCCGACCGGCCATCTCGCGGTGACAGTCTCCGAGCCCGCGCTCGCACCGGTCATCGGGGCGCGCGTCCGCGCCCGGCTGGTCAGCGGGGTTGCCGTCGGGTCGGTCGTGTTCACCAGGGCGACCGGTCGTGCCCTGCTCGGCCCGCTGCCGGCCGGGAGCGTGACGCTGGAAGTCGTGGCGACCGGCTATCACGCTGGCATGGTGTCGGCCACCGTCGTCGCAGGCGATACGACCGAGGTGTCCGTCATCCTCGTCCCCTCGGTGCAAGATCTCGGAACGATCAGTGTCGTGGCGCGCCGTGATGACGTGCGCGAGTTGCGCGTGGATCGCGAGCAGATCGCCTCGCGCACTCCGCATGATCCTGCCGACATCTTGCGCGAGTTGCCGGGCACCGACGTGATGCGTCGTGGCGGGACCGCCGCAGATCCGGTGGTGCGCGGCCTCCGCGACACCCAGATCGGTGTCTACGTGGATGCTGCGCGCACCTTCCCCGGTGGTCCGGCAGGGATGGACACGCCGATGTCCCATGTGGACCCGGCCCACGTACAAGAGATTCAGGTGCTCGCAGGGCCGTACGCCCTCACGTGGGGCGCTGGCAATCTCAGCGCGATCCGGATGACGACGCTCCCACTCCCCTCCAGCGGAAGTGCTCCCCTTCGTGGTCGCCTCACCACCGGGTATGACGACAACATCGGGGCCTATGAGGCCGCGCTTGGCCTCGACGGTGCGGTAGGGACCACCGGTGCTGTGCGCTACGCTCTGGGCGGCGCCTATCGGCAAGGAAGTGACTACACCGCCGGTGATGGCACGATTGTCCCCGGTGACTTCACCAGTGCAGAAGGGCGCGGTCGCGTCGGGATTCGCACCGGTGACCATGGCACCCTGGGCTTCCTCGGCTCGTATCAGGCGCAGCGGGACATTGACTACCCCGGGCGTCCACTCGACGCCGATTTCTTCAACACCTATCACCTCCAGGCAGAGTGGTCGCTGCGCCGCCCGGCAGGGTTGGGCAGCTCCCGGCTCCGCGACCTGGATATCATGGCCTACGTCTACGACGTGGATCACCTGATGGACAACGACGAGAAGCCCACGGCATTGCCCGATCCTGGCCGGATGCCGCCATTCGCGACCGATGTGCGCACGGGTGCTGGGGTGCAGGTCTTGGGCGGCCGCTTTGCAGCACGCATGGCTGGCCCAGCCAACTGGGAGGTCGAGGTGGGTGGCGACATCTACCACGCCGATCACGACGCGTCGCGTGAAGTGGATCGCCGCGACACGGGAGCACCGGTGCGGCGTGACCTGATCTGGGGCGGGGCCTGGATCCGTGATGCCGGTGTCTTCGTACGCGCCACGCGTGCCGTGGGGCGCGCCGAGTTGGCGATGGCGGCACGCATGGATGTCGTGCGGGCGGACGCCGACACCGCGTCCCCCTTCTTCATCGCGCAACATGGCAACGACTTCACGTCCAGCGAGACCAATTGGAGCGGTGCTGTCACCCTGCGCGTGCCGGTGGCCCCGCGGTGGACCGTCACGGGCGGCCTCGGTTCCGTGGTGCGGACGGCGGAGGCGAACGAGCGCTTCAGCGATCGGGCTGCCGCCAAGCGCGCGCAGACCAACGCGGAATTCCTCGGCGATCCCGCGCTTCGGCCTGAGCGGAGTACGCAGGCCGATCTTTGGGTCGAGGCACGGTACCCGCGACTCCAGGTGCGGGCGAGCGCATTTGTTCGCCGGATGGATGACTACATCACCCTTGCAGCCACCGACCTGCCGCGCGCGATGCCGGGCAGTCCGCCGCCCGTCTTCCGGTTCATCAACGGCGAAGCGGTCTACCATGGGGGGGATCTCACCCTCGCGTCGCCGGTGAGTGAGGCCATCACCGCGTCGGGCTCGGTGTCCTACCTCTACGGGCAGGATCGCACGCTCGACGAACCGGCGCTGGGTGTCACCCCGGTGCGGGCCGATCTCCGCCTGCGGATCGCACCGGTTGGTACAGATTGGTTCCTCGAACCGGCGTTGCATGTGGCCGCGCGTCAGGAGCGCGTGGCCACGACCCGCGGCGAGTTGGCCACTCCGGGGTGGACGACCGTGGATCTGGTCGGGGGATACCGGTTGTGGAGCGGTAGCGCCCGGTCCGTACTCTTGCAGGGCGGTGTGCGCAACGTCCTTGACGCGGCCTATGTCATGCACTTGACGGCGCGCAATGCCTTTGGGGGGGGGAGGATTCCCGAGCCGGGGCGCATCGTGTTCGCTCGGATCACGGCGACGCTCTGAGGCTGCCGCCGTCGGTCCGCGACAGGTGGTCCTGACACGGACCTGCGCGGTAACGACTGGGGCAGCACCAGTCGTTACCGCGTCTCGGCGGCCACCGCCTCCCGCGCCATCGCGACCAGGGTCCAGATCGCCGGTGGGTAGCCGCGTTCCGCGGTCCAGGCGCCCGCGGATGCGCGCACCTGAGCCGCCAACGCCTGGTGCCGATCCTGGTAGCTGCGATTGCGGAGTGCGGCCGGGGCGGACATCCCCTCCGGGATCATGCCCGCGCCACCCACACGTTGCACCAGCCAACTCGCCCCCTTCGCCACACGGGCGAGCGGCAGGTGATGCCACGCGTAGTCAAGCGCGTCGCCGCGATCGGCCCCCTCGAGCATCACATCGGTCACCGCATTGGCAACATGATCGTCGAAGAGGGTGGCCGGGTCGCGCCACTCGGCCACGACCACCAGCTGCGGGTCATACTCGAGATCCGAGGGCTCCTGCGTGGCGAAGTGCTCCACGCCGAACGCCCCGAGCCAGCGACGCAGGCCGTCTCGCGTGATCGTCGAGATCCCCATCCAGAGTTCGAGGCCGTGTTCGCGATACGCTGACGAGGCAACCTCGGAACAGAAGAGCCGCGAGGGATCCTGATAGTCCATCGTGAAGTCGTACGGGATGTGCTCGCGCAGGGCGCGATCACGAATGACGGTCGCGGCGCGATGGGGTAGCATCGGATCTTCCCGCAGTTGCGGCAGGTCCGTGCGCGGACGCATCACCATCAGGCGCAGCTTCTTGTCGGCGAGGTATCCCTCCGCCGTGGTGATCGCGACACCGCGCTCGATGTGCGCCTCGATGACGGACACCGCGCCCGTGGTGTCATCAATGTGCACCAAGCCGATATGCGAGAAGGTGCCGGGGTAGTCATTCCCGCGCGCGATCAAGGCCGAGGTGGGGTACCCCCCGCGCGAGACGAGGATGTCACCCGAGTGCAGCCTGACCCCGTGGACCACCGCGCTCGGCGTGGCGGAGGGCTCGTCGGCCATGCGTTGGAGCGCCGGGACATGATCGGGGTGCTGCAGCATCACTTCCTCGGCCGCGGCACGGGTACCGGCGAGGCCACGATAGATGCGGTTGCGGACAGCGCGGTCGGTCACATCCCATCGCCGCGACTGCCACTTGATCATCTGTGCGTGCGACAACTGCAGCGCGAGATACTCGGCGAGCGGGGCAGGACAGGCCGCCACTTCCGCCGTCACGGCGAAGAGCCGCGTCTCCACGCTGTCGAGCACGCGGGCAGACGCGAATACCGGCACGTCGTGCAATGCGTCGACCACCGTGCGCAGCGCGGTGACGTCATGTCTGATCCGTACCGAATCGGCACAGCCTGCCGCTCTGGCGGCCACGAAGGCAGCCTCGTGCGCCTGCCACACTGTGTCACGGTTCCAGGCGAAGGGGGCACCTCCCTCCGGTGCTGGCGCGATCGCAGGATCGCGCGTCGGCATGGCAAGGAGTGCGAGGCTGGTGACACCCAGAAGCCCGATCGGCCAACGCATCATGTCACTGGTCCTGTGCGAACGGTGCCCACACCCCGGAGCGGGAGGCGATCCGCGGCCGCACGGATGCACTCCAGATCTTCCGATTGAATACCCGCATGCTCGGCTCGTGCGACGGCCTCAACCGACATTGCCCGAGCAGCATCGCCGTACACGTCAGGTGCTCTGGTGGCGAGTCCCGTCAATGCCTCCTGCAGCCGGCACTGCACCTCGACCATCCCCGCACCGTCCCGGGCGATCGGGCGGAAGCCGTCAGCGATCACGTCGGCTGCGGCGAGGGGCTGCACGAAAAGCTGGGCATAGGTCACGTCCGGGGTCGTCGGGGTGTCCCACTGCGAGAGCACTCTGATCAGGCGGCCCAGGACGCTGATCGCCGTCCCAGGATCGTTGACCGCAGGTGACAGGGCACGCGACGCGATCTCCGCAAGAACGCTCACGCCGAAGCGTGGGTCCTGATCGAAGGTCCGTTCGTGAGCGCAGGTGAACGCTGCCCGCATCGCCTTCACGTCCTCCTCGGGCAGGCCCTGCAGCCGCGTGTACAGGAGTGGCGTTGCGCGGTGCACGAACTCCCCCGGCATGGCCTGGATATGGAACGGCAGTGCCAGGCGGGTGGAAACATCGTCCAAGGCCGACATGTCCACGTGCTGTACGTATCCCACCTCGAGCGGCATCAGTGGCTGGACATCCTCCGGGAGTGGCCCCATCCATGGGCGACCGCCGAGATACGGTGACGACAAGCGGGTCTTCAAGGCTGCCGTGGTGGCGCGTTCGACTCGATCGAGGGTGTCGCCCATGCGACCGAACGTCATCAGGTGGGAAATCCATCGCAGCAGCGCGGCAACGACGAGCGCGATGACCACGACGGTGACCGCGAAGAGAACCAAGCGACCACCGCCGCCGAAATAGCCGGCCTTGAGCAGGATGATGCCGACCAGACCGAAGATGAACGCACCGAGAAAGGTGGCCAGTACGTTCTGGGTGGTGTGATCCTCCTGCAACAGCCGCGTTGCGCGAGGCGTGGCGTTGCTGGACGCGGCCGCGAACGCCGACACGGCGACGGACAGCGAGAAGGTGGTCACCGCCAGCATCGATGAGGCGAGGATGCTGAGGAGTTGATCCACCGCGTCGGCCCCGATCCGATCGACCCACTCCTCGGGAATGTACGGGCCAAGCAACCGCGTGGCGATGACCGCCACGATCGCGAGAATCGCAAAGCCGACCACCCGCACCCACGCTTGGCGCAGCGTCCGACGCAGGATCCAGCGAAGTTGGGAGAGCACGGGGGTTCCTCCGGAGGGTCAAGCACAGGGTACACTGCATCTTAACGTCGCGACACCGGACTGCGTCACTCCAACACTGCTGCCCGACCACCTCTCAAGGATGGCTCGATGTCCGCTCGTCACGTCGCACTGAACCGCTTCGGCTTGGGGGCACGCCCATCGGAGGCCACCCTCGCCGACCCACAGGGCTGGGTACGCGCTCAGCTGATGGGGAAGCCGCCCAGCCTCGTCGGGACTCCCCCGAGCATTGAGGCAATCACCGCAGCCTATCGTGCCCAGGTGGCCGCCATTCAATCACAGGATCAGACGCGTCGCCAGCAGGCCGCACGGCAAATTGTGGCGTTGAGCGCGGCCGAGGTGAACACGCTGCTCACCACGCGCGTGGCCTCGGAGCGGCCCTTTGCCGAACGGTGGGTGGCGTTCTGGTCCAATCACCTCTGTGTCTCAAGCGCTGCAAGCATCCGTGTGGCGGCGCTGGCTGGCCACTACGAACGCGAGGCGATCCGCCCGAATGTCTTTGGGTCCTTTGAGGGCTTGTTGCTGGCGTCAGCGAAGCATCCGGCGATGCTCGCCTATCTGGACAACGCCCAGTCGGTCGGCCCCGGATCGCTGGTTGGTCGGCGCGGGCGTCGTGGCAATGCCCCGGTGGGCCTCAATGAGAACTATGCCCGCGAACTGCTGGAATTGCATACGGTGGGTGTGGACGGCGGCTACACGCAGCGTGATGTGGAACAGCTCGCGCGGATCCTGACCGGATGGACGGTGCAGGGGCTTGGGGGCAGGCTGGATCGTGGCACCGGATCGATCGGTTTCCGGTTCCTGCCGTCAATGCACGAGCCAGGCAGCAAGGAAGTGCTTGGCGTCCGGTATGCCGAGCGAGGTGAAGAGGAAGGGGTCCGCGTGCTCCGCGATCTGGCTCGGCATCCCTCCACCGCGCGGTTTCTTGCCACCAAAATCGCACGACATTTTGTCGCGGACGATCCCGCTCCCTCGGTCGTGGATGCGCTCGTCACCACCTGGCGCGCGACGGAGGGCGACCTGCGTGCGGTCGCGACCACGCTGGTGGCGCATGCGGATGCGTGGGATGCAGGACACCGCAAGTTCCGGACGCCACAGGACTGGCTGGTTGCGGTGCTTCGCGCGACGGGGGTTCGTGAACTCAACCCGGCGTTCGGGTTGCTGCTTCGTCAACTGGGGCACCAGCCCTGGGCCCCCAGTGCACCGAAGGGGTACGGCGACCTGACACGCGAGTGGGCCGACCCGGATGCCCTGATGAACCGCGCAGAGCTTGCCCGGTCGCTGGCGGATCGTGTGATGCGCGATGGACGGGCCCGCGCCATGGATCTGGCAGGGCTGGCCAGCACGGTGTCGTTGCGATCGGACGACCCGCTCCCCGGGCTGTTGACCGATGGAACGATTCCCCCCGCCGAACGCGTCGCCTTGGCGGTCGCGGGTCCCGCTTTCCAGTGGAGGGGCTGAGCATGGATCGCCGTGATTTCCTGCATCTGTCGGGCATGTGCCTCGGTGGCATCGCCACCTCTGGTCGCCCGCAGGTGCGCTTTGCGTCGGTAGCGGGTGATGGGCGTCTGGTGTTCGTCCTGTTGCGCGGCGGCTTTGACGGACTTGCCGCCGTGGTGCCGAGCTTCGATCCCGGGTACGAAGCTGTTCGTCGCTCACTCGCCGTCCCTCCGGACGATCTGGTCGCCCTGGCCGACGGCTTCGCCCTCACCCCGGGTCTCGCGCCGCTCCACGCGTTCTGGGAGCGCGACGAATTGCTCGTGCTGCACGCGATGGCGATTCCCTATCGCACGCGAAGCCATTTCGACGGACAGGCGATCCTCGAGACCGGACTCGATCGGCCGGAAGGGAGCGCTGACGGCTGGCTGAACCGGTTGCTCGCCGTCATGGGAGGACGCCACAGCGGTCTGGCGATCGCCGCAGGAATGCCGCGTTCCCTGGTCGGCCCCGCCCCGGTATCGACCTGGTCACCTACCTCACTCGGTGTGACCGGCGATGCCTACCTCGAGCGGTTGCACCTCCTGTATCGCAGCGATCGCGAGTTGCAGGGACGCTTCGAATCGGCGCTCGCCATGCAGGACGTCGGCGAGGAGGTCGAGGCGATGGGAATGGGTGGTGGGCGTGCTGGGGGGGGGAATAGCACGGCCCTCTTTCGTGCAGCCGCACGCCTGCTCACGGCAGATGGTGGCCCCAACGTGGCGGCAATGGAGTTCAGCGGTTGGGACACCCATGCCAATCAGGGCCTCATCGGTGGATCGCTCGACCGACAACTCGCACGCCTGGCCGACGGACTCACCGCGTTCCGCGAGGCGATGGGCGAGTCGTGGGCAGGGACCACGGTAGTGGTGGCGACCGAGTTCGGTCGCACCGCACGGCCGAATGGCACTGGTGGGACCGATCACGGGACCGGGGGGGCGGGGTTCGTGCTCGGAAGCGGTCTCGCGGGCCGCCGTGTGGTGACCGACTGGCCAGGGCTTGGCGAGCGACAACTCTTCGAAGGGCGCGATCTCGCTCCCACCCTGGATGTTCGAGCGGTCCTCAAGGGGGTATTGCAGGGCACCTTCGACCTCACCGCCCAACAGGCGGATCGCGTCTTCCCGGGATCCGCGGACATTCGGGGCCGTGCGGAGCTGATGCGCTAGGAAGCCCGCTCGAGGATCTCGAGGATGGTCCGCTGGACGGCGGCGTTGTTCATGATGAAGGTGTGTGCCACGGGGAAGGTCTCTGGGGGTGGGCTGGTGTCGAGGACGGTCTCGCGCAGCGCGACGATGCCGTCATTGGGCTCTTCTCCGAATGGACTCCAGCGCCCCGTGATCCCCCGTGTTCCAGCGCTGACCGTATGCGGGACGGTCGGGGTGGGGAGGGTGCGGAAGTATTCCGGCGAAGCGAGTCGCAGGCCACATTCGCCCGCGACCCATCGGAACGGAGGCACCTTGACCGCCCGGGTGGCCAGTCGCGGAAGCTGATTGGGCGTCGCCAGCATGATCAAGTGTGCCAGACGTGAGGGTGCGGCGGCGGCGATCGCGTCGCGCAGCAGCAGACCCCCCAGCGAGTGGCCCACCGCTACCCACGCCGCTCCCGCCGCGTCGGCGTCTGCAATGCGCGCGATGAGTCGTTGACGGATCGTGTCATACGAACTGGCCCAGGGCAGATAGCCGAACGAGTCGGTGTCGTGACCGGCCGTGCGCAATCGCCACCCGAGATAGGCCATCGAGAGCGGGGTCCGACCGAGGCCGTGCACGAGCAGGGTATGCACGTGAGCGTCACTTCGCGATCGGATCGTGCACGGCCCCGGCCAGCACGGGGTCGCGCACCAGCTCGTCGAGATCGTGCGGGATGCCATCGATCAGGACACGACGTGACACCAGTCGGATGCCGTGGCTGTAATCGACGTGACTGCTCGCGTGCCCGGTGTAGAGTGGCTGGATCGGGCGACCATCGGGCCGGTGCCAACCGTAGATCGCGACCCGACCCGGGAGCAAATCGAGGTGGGGCGTCTGCACGACGTCCTTCTTGTGTCCTGCCACCAGGTCCCCAGGCACCGCCCCGACGGCCCCCCGGCGGGCGCGAATCATCCGCATGTGGTCCACAAAGACGGGGACCGTCACCATCGCGGCCGATGGCGCGATGGAATCAGGGCCGAGTCGCACGGCCGCGGCCTGCCAGATGGCATCAACCATCGGGGGGGTGGGGAGCCGCGTGTCGGTCAACGCACCAAGGCCTCTCGCCGCTTCCGGGGCGAGCGGCATCAGGAACCAGTCATCGTCACTGCCGACCGCGAGATAATCCGGCGTCGCCTCGAACTGCACCGTGATGTCGCGCGTCCCCACCCGACGCACCATCGTGACCGGTACGAGGTGTCGCCACCAGGTCGGGACGTTTCCCGCAAGCACCTCCGCGACGATCCGCCCCTCGCGCGCGGCGCGCGACAGCTCCTGCACCTGCATTGCCAGCGCATCGCCACCTGGGGCATCGGGTGCGCGGTGTGGGAGATCGATGACCATCTGGCCTGCGAGGGGGCTTGCACCAGTCAGGAGCGCGACGACAAGTGCGGCATGGGCCAGGCTGCGGGGGGGGGAGGTCGGCCAGGCGCGCCAGAGCCAGAGGCTCGCCAATCCCATCCCGGCCACACGGACGACGGTGGCGAGCGCGGGGCCGGCCGCGAACGCCTCCGCGATGGCCGGTCCGGCGAACCAGTAGTAGAGCAGTCCCGATGTGCCCGCGAGCAGCGGAAAGCATCGCGCCGTGTCGAGGTGGGCACCGACGGCGAGCGCGGCCACCACGATCAGGCTCGCCAGGGACCATCCCAGGGTGGTGGCATACGCGACGGGCGCGCTGGTGAGCGGGCCGTCCGACAGCACGCTGAAGCCGATGACGAAGCCTGGCAACCCCGCGATGAAGAGACCGCTTGGTGTCCAGAGCCAGGCGGCACTGCGGCGACGGCGGCCGATCACCTGGACCAGCGCGCGCCCGCCGGCGAGGTCGAGGCATCCACGCGAGGTACACACGACACAGGTCGCGCAGCGGCCCCGGACCATCGGCAACAGTGGTGCCTGGCCATAGAGTTGTTCGACCGGCAGGATGGGACAGAGCGCGTTGCAGAAGCCGGAGCGGACCGCGAAGCGGCTGCCCAACGCGATCGCCATGCCGCCCACGAGCAGGATCGTGATCGCCAGCGCCAGTCCATCCGTGTTGAAGACGAATCGGCGCGCCGGCACGAGGAGATGAAAGAGGAACAGGCCCCCCACGCTCAGTACCGCCGTGGCACGGGGCGTGATCGCACGAGGCTCGCCGAGTCGATTCCCCCAGGCGTTGAGCGTCGCCAGCGGACAGATGCTCCGCCACACGGTGGTGTTCAGGAAGAAGGTGGCGGGCAGGAGTGGCACCACGACAAACCAGAGCACGCGCAACGCGTGCTCCGGGGCCACCACCAGGCCAGCGAGGAGCACCGGCACGACCCAGATGGCCACACCCCGACCAATGGTCCACGCGGTGGACCATGGCGCCTCTCGGGATGGGCTTGGTGTGGCGGTCACGAACTCCCCTGATCGTGCGTGGATGAGATTCCTCGAAAGATACGACGGCGCCGAACCTTGAAGGGATGCGTACCGCCCGCTAGAATCTGGCCTCCATCCGTCACATCTCAGGAGGACACCACCATGAAGTCATGGGCACGCGCGGCCGCGAGTGCGGTCGTGATCAGCACGCTCACAGCGTGTGCAGGAGAGAGCGACACCCCCGCCCAGGAGCCGGTTCCTGCCGTCGCCGCGCCGCAAGTGGTCGAGATCGCCACCTCGGACTTTGCGTTCACGGCCCCCGACAGCATCGGGGCGGGATGGGTCACCCTCCGCATGACCGCCGGCACCGGTGAATTCCACCATGTCCAGGTGGTGCGCCTCGACGAGGGGCACACCTTCGACGACCTGGCGGCCGAGCTCGCCAAGGGCGAGGGTCCCCCCCCCACATGGGCGCGAGCGCTTGGTGGGGCCAATGGCGCGGATCCCGGTGCCGCGGTCGAGACCTCCCTCATGCTCGAGCCCGGCAACTACGCCCTCATCTGCTCGATCCCGAGCGAGGATGGGATGCCTCACTTCATGAAGGGGATGATGCGCCCGCTCACCGTGACGGGCACGGCAACCGGCGCGGTGGTCCCGACGCCGGATGTCACCCTGACCATGTCGGACAGCGGCTTCGCCTTCAGCGGTCCGGTGGCCGCCGGGATGCGAATGATCCGGGTCGAGAACACGGCCGCCATGCCACACGAGGTGATCATCATCAAGCTGGCGGATGGTGCGACGGCTGCCAGTCTCCTCTCCTGGCTCGTGGAGGGAATGCAAGGCCCGCCGCCCGGCTCGGGGCGCGGCGGCACGGTGGCGCTCGAGCAAGGGGCATGGAACATGGTGCACGCCGACCTCACCCCCGGCAATTACGCACTGGTGGACTTCATGCCGAATCCGGTGGATGGCCGCCCCAACGCCGCGCACGGGATGCTGCTCGACTTCACCGTCGAGTGAGTGCACGGGCCGGGATACAACGAGCCCCCCATCGCTGGGGGGCTCGTTGTGCATGGGGCCATGTCGTGGTGGCGGACGTTACGGCACCAGGTCCGACACCTTCACGACGAAGAGCCCTTCACGCACCGACGTGAAGACGATCACCCCGCTCTTGAAGAACGGATAGACGCTCCACGCACCGCTGGCCGTGGCGCTGTGGCCCGGCTCGTCGTTGTTGAAGGGCGCACTGTCGAAGTGCGCGATCTCGCGCGGTGCAGTCCGCTCGCTGATGTCGATCACCCGGAGGCCGCTGCCATAGTTGGCCTGATACATCCGGTCGCCGACGATGAACAAGTTGTGGTCGGACGACTTCACCGGGCCGTAGTACATGTGCGCCACGACCGGATCATCCAACTGGGAGAGATCCCACACGATCGTCCGGGTCCCCTCGACCGTCCCCTGCAACTCGTCGATCTCGTCATTCATGTAGAAGTAGCGCTGCTCATCGTCGAACCAGCCCTGGTGCGCGTAGGCGACGTTCGGATAGGAGTTCCGGCCGATCAGCTTCGGGTTCGCCTTGTCGGTGACGTCCGCGATGTTGATCTCGCTCTCGTTCGAGCCAATGCAGAGCTCGCGGCCGCGATAACGCGCGTCCGGCCCACGGTAGATCACACATTGTGCGTCGTGCGTGGACCCACGCGCAGTCGCCGACGGGCTGTGGTAGCATCCGGCAAACACCGGCTTGCCTTGATCGCGCGCATCCACGATGTGCAACCCACCGCCGCAGGTCGTGCCGCCGCTGTTGGCGGACGCGATATAGAGAAACTTCGCCGCGGTGTCGGCGGCGACATTGTGCGCGCTGAAGATCTCGCGATAGGTGGTGTCCGGCGCGAAGGTGACCGGCGCCCCGCTGACGCCGCGCAGTCGAGTGAGGTCGAACACCTGCATGCCGTGGGCGCCCGAGCCGTCTGCCACCACATAGGCGTGATTGTCGATCACCTTGATGTCGCGCCACACGGACGGCGGTGAACCGACGGTGCGGGGCAGGGTGCCGACGAGGCGCGGTGCCGACGCGTTGGTCACATCCACGAACGAGGCACCGTCGCGGCGCGCCACAAGGGCGTAGTCCCGGTTGGTGGCGGGATCGGTCCAGCCCCAGACATCGTTCACCCAGGCGCCTCGGTCACCGCCGAGTGTGGTGATCGGAAGATGCGAGACCAACTCCATGCTGTTGCACGTGAAGGGCCCGATCTGTCCCTCAGCGCATCGAGCCGCGTCAGTCGCGCCACCGCCGATCAGCTTGATCTCGCCAGTGAGCTGCTGCCGCTCGCGCCAGATGCCGTCCTGCGCGGCTGCCACCATCACGCGTCCTTCACCGAAGTCGCGCGACGGCATCGCCACCACCGCCCCGTTCCCCGTGGCCGCGATCGCATAGCCGAAGCCGAAGGCCCATGAGGTGCCGGTGGCAGAATCGGCATCGAAACGCATCGCCCCACGCCACCCCTCAGCGTCATCGGGGAGAAAGCGGTAGACACGTCCGTTGCCACGATTGAGGCCGGGTGCACCGACCCACAGTTCCTCGCCCACCAGCGCCACCGCGTGCCCGAACTGGCTGCCACGCGTGGCGTCGAAGGCGTGCAGCTCGCCGCTCCCCACCCAGTTCTCGCCCTCGCGGGTGATCGCGATCACCACGCCGGCGCCAGGAGCGCCGAGGAAGCCGCGCGATCCCGTGAGGAGGACGGCGGCGCCGCGACGCGAGGCGGCGGCCGCATTGCGAGGCAGCGCGACTTCCTGAAGCTCGCCCCACGAACCGTCGGTGCGTCGAGACGCGACAAAGGCGCCGCCGACGCCGCCTCCATGGGTCGGGGCACCGATCAACACCCAGTCGCCGGACTGGCTCATGGCCGCGCCAAAGCCAGCACGACCCGTCACGTTCGCTGGGCGCAGCGTCTCGCGCAGAGCCCAGCCCGATGGACCGCGACGATAGTGATGCACCACGCCAGTGGAATCGGCGGCTGGCGCACCGATCATCAGGTCGTCACCGTGCAGCACGATCGCCGTGCCGAACTGGCCACCCGACGGCGCTTCGAGGATCGCCTGCTGTTGCCAGCGTGCGGTCGCATTGGCCCGGGTGAACAGATACGCAACGCCCGCCCCATCGCGCTTGCGCGGTGCGCCGACCACCATCGTGTTTCCGTCGGCCGCGATCGCGCGGCCGAAGTCATCCATGCGCGCCGTGTCAGAGGCGGTGATGCGCGACACCTCGCGCCACTGCCCGCTCGCGTCCGCACGATACGAATAGACGGTCCCCGGCCCGTACCAGTTCACCGGTTGACCAACATGGAGTTCGTTGCCGGCGACCACCACGGCACGACCGAAATTCGGTTCCTGGGCGGTGAGTGCAGGGGCCGCGAGCAGGCAGGTCGCGAGCAGGACGAGGGGCGTACGAGGGAGCATCGGGGCCTCCGGAGGAGCAGCGGGGCAGTGGGGCGGTGCGACGATGGTCGGGAAAGGTAAAAGGTGAAAGGTGAAAGGGGGCCTCGAGAGGGAACGCCCTTTCACCTTTCACTGCCGAGTTGTCAGGACGCGGACCCTCGACACCCTCCGGTCACGGCACCGCGAAGGCGAGCCGGTACGCATTCGCCTCGGGGTCGTACGTCGCGACCACGCCGCGCGGACGGGGCGCATCAGCCGGGGCCCCCTCGACCACTGGCATCGGCAACTCGAACGAGGCTCGTTCCAGCAGCTTGGCGCGCGCGATCATCGGTTCGACGAAGATCGGCTTGCCCCGATAGTACCCCATCACCATCGTGGCACTGAAGATATCGGTGCTTCCCATCTCGCCGGCCGGAAGCGAGTGCATCCCCATTTGCGGCACGCAGGTTCCCACCAGTACGCCGAGTCCCGGCACCTCCGGGTCCTCCATGGCGTATCCGACAGGCAGCATGGTCGGCTTGGTGGTGTCGCTGCAATCGATCGCCATCCGCTCGGTCGCCGGGATCGAGTAGAAGTGGAAGTCGAAGTGGGGCGTCAGGTACGGCCCGGGGGGGTGACCCCCAGCTTCCCAGTTGACGGTGAAGTGCTGCATCCCCGTGGCGGTACGGGCGGCCTCCGGGAGGGCGAGACTCGCCTGGGCGGCGGGCGGCCACGCCATCTCCATCTCCGCGGGGGCTCCCTCGATGGTGGCCAGCGGGATGATCGCCCCGAACTCCGTCACCTTGTCGCTCCCGTCGATCGTGGCCCAGGTGCAGACCTGGCCGCCATAGACCTCGGCGCACTCGCCCTCGACGGTGCGCGCCTCCTGGGGCGGCGGCGCCTCCTCCGCACAGGCGGCTGCCAGGGCGATCAAGAGACAGGCGGCCGGTCGGGACGGATGGAGGTGCATGGGGCAAGTCTCCGGGAAAGGGGCTGGCGGCGGTGGGGGGAAAGGATGAAAGGTAAAACGTGAAACGTGAAAGGGGGCCATACCACGCGGTTCCCTTTCACCTTTCACCTTTCACCTTGGTACCATTCGTCATGATGCCACTCCAGCAATGGCGCTTCGCGGTGGTCGTCCTCGCCCTGTGTGTGGTCGCGGCACCCGCGCGCGCACAGGTGGAGAGTACCGCCACCAGCGCAGTGGTGACCGAATCGCTCACGTCCGACACCCTGCCACCCGAGCCGGTCACTGATCAACGGGCCGCGCAGGATGAAGCGATCCGGAACGCGCTGCAGGCAATCTTCGATCGCGTCCCTGGATTGAACCGCGTCGATGTGACGGTGGATGCCGGCGTCGTGCGTCTGATTGGCACCGTGCTCACCGGTGACACGCGTGAACGCGCCGTGCAGCTCGCCTCCGAGATGGAGGGCGTGGTCTTCGTCGACAACCGCATCACCGAGTCGACGTCGCTCGAGGAGCAACTGCAGCCCACCTGGACCCGCTTGCGAGAGGCCGGGTATGGCGTCGTCGCCAAGCTGCCCCTGCTCGCCGTGGCGCTGCTCATCGTGGTCCTGGCCTTGTGGCTCGGTGCCATGATGGCTCGCTGGGGCGGGCCGGCATTTCTGACCACCCGGAATCCGTTCCTGCAGGCACTCATCCGGCGGTTCGTGCAGTCTGGGGTCGTGATCATCGGGATCATCCTCGCGCTTGACCTGCTGGATGCCACGGCGCTTGTGGGTGCGCTCGTCGGCACGGCGGGCCTCGCGGGCCTCGCCATCGGCTTTGCCTTCAAGGACATCGTCGAGAATTATCTCGCCGGCACCATCCTCGCCATTCGGCAGCCATTCGCGAAGAATGATTTCATTCGCGTGGACCAGTTCGAAGGGAAGGTCGTGCGCCTGACGCCCCGTGAGACGATCCTCATGAGCGTCGATGGCAATCACGTCCGGCTGCCCAACGCGCTGATCTTCCGCAGCCCGATGGTGAACTTCACCCGGAACCCGCTCCGGCGCCTGGCCTTCACCCTGGGGCTCGGGGCCACGGACGATCTCGTGCAGGCCCGCCGCGTCGCCGTGCAGGCGATGGTGGCGATGGAGGGCATCCTCGATGATCCGGCCCCGCAGGCCATCGTCATGGAGTTGGGTGCGTCCACGGTGACGATCGAGGTGTCAGGCTGGATCGACCAGAGCCAGGTGGACTGGATGCGTGCCCGAGGCGAGGCGATCCGCCTCGTCAAGACCGCGATCGAGGATGCCGGCCTCACCCTCCCCTCGCCGGAATACCTCCTCCGGATGGAGGAAGCCACCCCGTCCGCACCGGCGCCCACCCCCGAGCCGCGCGCGAGCGACGTGGCCGTCGATCGCTCGCTTGACGCACAAATCGAGGTGGATCGCGTGGTGAGCGATGAGGAGGACCTGCTCGACACCGCGCAACCATCGCCCTCCAAGGCGCCGCGTGGTGCGTCAGGTACTCCCTGAGCTGCTGCCCCGCAGGCCGTCCCACACGCGGTCCTTCACGTCGTCGACGAACAGCTGCAGATGCGGGAAGGGGATCTCGATGCCGGCCTTGTCGAGCGCGACCTTGCACGCCTCGACCACGCGGAAGTGCACCGGCTTGAGATTCGATCCATCGGCTACCCAGACCCGCACGAGCAGGTCAACGCTGGAATCGCCCAGCTTGTCGGCCACGACAGTCGGTGGTGGGTCGGACAGCACGCCGTCAAGGGCGTCGACCGCCTCGAGGATCACCCGTCGCGCCTCGGCGATCGATTCCTTGTAGGCGATGCCGACGGGTACGTTGACGCGGGTCTCGCCGTACATCGAGTGATTGACCAGCATCTCCCCGATGACCTGCTTGTTCGGGATCACGACGTACGTGTTGTCGGGTGTGCGAATGCGCGTCGTGCGGAGGGTGATGTCCCGGACTTCCCCGTAGCGATCTTGCGCAGTGATCCAGTCGCCCACCTTGAAGGGCCGATCCCAGAAGATCAGGAAACCGGCGATCATGTTGGCGATCGTCTCCTGCGCGGCGAAGCCGACCGCGATGCCCAGCACGCCGAGACCCGCGAGTGCGGCGGCGATGTTGATCCCCAGTTGGCTCGCCGCCATGACGAGACCAATGATCAGGACAGCCCCACGCACCACACCATCCACCAGGAGGTGGATCAGCGCGGGCGCGAAGTTGGCGCGACGCAGCACGGCACGCAGTGCCGGTTGCACCACGCGAAGCAGGATGAGAAAGGCGAGAAAGACGAGGATCGCCGCGGCCAATTTTGGCAGCACCGCCGCTGCGAGCGAGAGGGCTTCCTCGCGAGTGAGCCAGGGCAGGGAATCAAGCATCGAGTCTCCGGCAGCGACGAGGGGGAAAGCAGGACGGGGTCGGCCGAGGGTGATGGTAGGAAGGTAAAACGTAAAAGGTGAAAGGGGTCGCACGACCGACCCCCGTTTCACCTTTCACCTTTCACCTCCCCACCACCGTCTCCGATACTTGGTGCTTTGCCCCCCTCCATGAGGTCACCCATGCGTGCGCTCCTCCCGCTCTGCCTCGCCGGTGGCCTGCTGGTCATGGCCTGCGCTCCCGACGACCATGTCGAGCCGGTGTTGCCCGAGGCGCCCCCACCGGCCCCGCCGACCCCGCCGGTTCAGGAACTCCCCCTGTGGTCGGATGCCACCACCTGGGCTCCCGCTCCGATCCCGGTCGCCGGTCAGGATGTCGTGATCCCCGCCGGTGACACCGTTGTGCTGAATGTTTCACCCCCCGCGCTGGCCCAACTGCGCGTCGAGGGCACCTTGCTGGTGAGCGACACGGCGGACGTGGAGTTGCACGCGCAGGAGATTCTGGTATCCGGACACTTCGGCGTCGGGACAGAGTCAGCGCTGCACCAGCGGCACTTCACCATCACCCTCAGCAGTGGACGTGGCGCCCCGATCGTCGGAACGAAGGTGCTTGCCGTCCTCCCCGGCGGTACGCTCGACGTCCATGGTGCGCGACGACTCGCATGGACCCGGTTGACGAACACGGCGGAGGCCGGCGCGACGTCGCTGCAACTCGAGCGCGCGCACGACTGGCGCGTCGGTGATCGCATCGTGATCGCGTCCACCGACTTCGATCCGAACCACGCCGAGGAGCGCGTGGTCACGGGAGGCAGCGGGACCCAATTGCTGCTTGATGCCCCGCTCGTGTACCGGCACTGGGGCGTCACCCAGCAGGTGGCCGGGAAATCGGTGGACGAGCGCGCGGAAGTGGGCCTGCTCACCCGCAACGTCGTGATCCGCGGCGATGACGCGAGTGTCGGTGGCTTTGGTGGCCACGTGATCTCACTGGCGGGTGCCACGATGCGCGTCGAGGGCGTGGAGTTGTACCGGATGGGGCAGGCCGGCAACGTGGGGCGGTACCCGCTGCATTGGCACATGGCAGGGTCGGTAACGGGGCAATACGTGCGACAGAACGCGATCTGGCGTACGAACCTCCGATGCATCACCATCCACGGGACCGACAACGCCGTCGCTGAAGACAACGTCTGCTACGACCACTCCGGGCATGGCTACTTCCTGGAGGATGGCGCGGAATCGGGCAACACGCTGGCCGGTAACCTGGGGCTGGTGTCACGCGTTCCCGCAGTGGCCGTGCGGGTGCTGCCCAGTGATGTCACCCCGGCCACCTTCTGGATCACCAACCCCGACAACGCGGTGCATCACAATCACGCCGCGGGGTCTTCCGGCTTCGGCTTCTGGTATGCGCTCCCTGCCGCACCCACCGGACTCTCCACCGGGGAGCCGGACGCTCCCCGTCTGACCCCGCTCGGCAGTTTTCGCGGCAACGTCGCGCACTCCAATGTCCGCAACGGGCTGGAGGTTGATGGAGGGCCACGCCCTGATGGCACCACGGAGACCACGAGCTACAATCCGCGTGTGGGCGCGGTGAGCGGTGGGGCGATGGTGCCGGCGGTCTTCGAGGACTTCGTGGGGTGGAAGCACCGGGGCCGCGCCGTCTGGTTGCGCGGCACCGGGCATCGGTTGCGTCGCGCGGTGCTCGCCGACAACATGATCGGCGCGACCTTCGCCTCCAACGAGACGATCGTCGAGGACGCACTGATCGTTGGCGAGACCGCGAATATCACGGCGGTTCCCAACGCCTCGTTTCCGATCCGCGGTTACGAATTCTATGACGGCACTGTCGGCGCCACGCGGGTGACGTTCGCGAACTTCGTCCCCAACGGGCAGCGTGCGGCATCGGCCCTTGGGTACAACCGGAACAATGGTTTTGCCATCAGCACCGACAACTTCGGCTCGTCGCTCACGCTGGTGAACGCCAACGCGGTGTGGCTTGAGAATCCGAAGGCCGACAAGGACGGTGACAAGGCGGCCCTCTTCCGCGACGTGGACGGCGGCGTGACCGGCGTGCCCGGCCACACGGTGGTGGCCAACTCACCACTGCTGGTGACTCCCTCCTGCACCTGGCGCGCCGCGTGGAACAGTTGGAGCTGTCCGCACCGCTACGTGCAACTTCAGGTCCGCAGCGATGCCAACGAGGTGATCGCTCCCTTCGGTCTCGCGCGCGATGGCGAGGCAGCCGTCACGCTCGTTGGAGTCCCGAACGCCCCGACGCGGGCGTTCATGTCGGTGTTGCCCGGCAGCCGTTATCTGGTCAACTGGCACGGTGCCGCGCCGAAGCGGCCTCGCCTGCTGCTGTCGCGCGTGACGGAGGGTGACCGCGTGCGGGTGGACTTCCCGTATGACGGCATGCCGGGCAAGGTGCTGCGCGACTATCAGAACAACAGTCCACTCCCTGCTGCGGCCTCGCTCGCGGAGGCCGAGGCGGCCAACGGCGACCGCTGGTACCGCGACCCCGGCACCGGGGTGGTCACCGTGATCCTCCATGTGCGACCCGGTCGCACGAGCACCACGGTGGAGCTCCAACCGTAGGGCATGCCACCGTTCAGGAGAGGGCGGTGCGGGGAGTTCTGGTGATGCATGCCGCGGAATGGTGTCGCTGCCGCTGACTCACTCCTCGGGACCGTAGGCCCGGATGTAGTCCACTTCCAGGTGAAACGGCCCGTCCTGCCCATCCAGGATGTAGAGCCCCACGCCACGGATTCGCGCCAGATTGATCGGCGGAGCGTTCACTGCCTGTCCGAAGATGCTGCTCCGGAGGGCGCTGAACGGTACGCGCACGACGGTCCACTCCTCCGAGGTGGGGAACGGTGCCCGGCGCGAGACGGCGCGGCCGAAGTTGCCCAGGCCGTCGTTCACTTCCACCTCGAACTGGCGCCCATTGCCGATGACCCGGAGTTCGAGCCCCACCTGGCCCGTCAGGTCCACGGCTCGTGCTGCCCGCACGGATGTGAAGCCGCCGCCCTGGGTCACGAGGGTTCCCGTGAATCGAAGGGCGCCGTCGGCCACCGTCACGAAGCCGGCGGAACGGCCACCCATCACGCCGTCATTGACCACGTCCCACGTCGCTTCGTCGGTGTCGTCGAAGGCGAAGAGCGTTCTCGGCATCGGTGTCTCCGGGTGCATGGCATCGGATCGCCCGTCGAGACCCATCACGAGGATCAGGGACGGCAGGAGCAGCAGGCGCGCGCGAGGCCTTCGCCAGGATGACGCGCAGAGGGGCTTGCTGTCGTGATCGATCATCGGTCGTCCTGAACGGGTGTGCGAGGATGTACCCCGCTGCTCCGCACAGGTGCCGATCGTTGCCATGTGGGGGCCGCGGCCTCACCGTCAGAACGTGAAGTCGAACACTCCTTCCGTCACCGCCATCGACGGTCCGCCAAGGGAGGGCACCAGATTGATGGTGAACGTCCCGGCGATGCGGGTGGCGGTGAAGGTCGTCACCACGATGGTGCCGCTGCCTTGCGCCTGCCCAGCCACCCAGGCCGTGGAGCCAACCGTGACCCCCGAGGAAACAAGGTTGCCGGGGGCGATCGTGTAGGTGCCGGTGCCCTGGTCGGCGAAGGCGAAACCGATCGCGTTGCTGGGCAGACCCGCTCCATTGATGTATACCCATCCTGCGGACCGACCGAGCGTGGCGAACTCCGCCACGAATGGCTGGCCGTTGAGCTTGGCTGTCATCGGGCTGTCAGTCGGAGGCGGGGGAGGAGGCGGGGGCGGGGGTGGGGTGGGTCCTGGGCCGGTGCCATTGCTGTCGCCACCACACGCGAGCGCGAGCAGGACGAAGGTGAACATCGTGCGCCGCATCGCTCTGCGCATGAGAACCTCCGGGTTCGGGTGGGATGCGGGGAAGTCCCGCATACCACACGTTGCGTCAATCGCCGCGGGATCCCGTCATCGCCGCGGCCTCGCGCATGCCATCAGGTCCGCCGCTCATGCAGGAGTGCAGACAGGCACGCGTCGTTCACCACGTCAGCACCCAGTTGCCCATCGGGCTGCCAGCGAGCAGCACGCTCATGACGCTGCCGCCCCAGTACGCCGCGAGGCAGCCCCACGTCGCCGGATGGACGCGACCAAGCGCGCGGCGATCATGCACGGGGAGGGAGAGCGTGAGGCCGAGGAGAATCCCGAAATGCACGACCGGCTGCATCACGGGAGTTGTCGCGATGGCGACGATGGACCCCAGCCGCGCCGTGGCGGCAAAGAGGAACGTCACTCCAGCGAAGAACATCAAGCGCTTGTGGACGTGCGCGCGTCGGCGCGCCAGGATACCACCGGACACGAAGGCGACGAAGAGGAAGCACATCACGATGTCGAGCCAGAGGATTCCTGCGAGGCCGGGCTCGAGTGCCTCGACCGTCGTGGTGCGCTCCGCGGCAAGCGCCGCCATGCGGCCGGGGAAATTGCGGACGATGGCGACCGTGGAGCCAAGTACCGCGACGGCGAGCCCCGCACCGACCCACCCGAACGTGCGGTGCCGTGCGACGGAGCGCTGCTGGATCCAGCGTGCCTGCACCACCATCAACAGGTACCAGGCCAGGAGCAGCACGCCGTGCACCAGGAAGAGCGTCGGCAGGCGTGCGATGTCGAGCACCGGAGGCTGCGGGACCACGCCGCGCAAGATGGACGTCGGCGCGAAACCGAGCACCACCACGGCGAGCATGAAGAGGTGAGCACGGACGAAGTAGCGTGAACGCGACGTCGTCCGGACGCCCGTCACCGCGTGACCGCCACGCCCTGCACCTCGAATCGCGCGCCGAGCAGCAGCGGCCCCGAGCCGATGAATGCCCGAGCAGGGTACGCACCGGTGAAGAACTCCCGATACACCGCGTTGAACGCGTCGTACGTGGTGAGGTCCGGTGAGAAGACCTGCACACTCACGAGGTCGTCCATCGTGAGCCCAGCGTCAGCCAGGACGCCCTGGACCCGCTCGAGCGCATAGCGCGCTTCCGTCGCGACGTCAGAAGGAATCGCACCAGCGGAGTCGAGCCCGAGCACGCCGGAGAGGTAAAAGGTGTTGCCTGCGAGCACGCCTCCGCTGAACGGCGCGCCGGCACTGTCGGCAGTGCGCGGGCGGA
This sequence comes from Gemmatimonadota bacterium, assembly GCA_011390645.1. Classification (GTDB taxonomy): domain Bacteria; phylum Gemmatimonadota; class Gemmatimonadetes; order Gemmatimonadales; family GWC2-71-9; genus Palsa-1233. The sequence goes on along the minus strand of JAABRY010000010.1, from coordinate 12,728 downwards.
CGTGGCTGCGTGTGGCAGGCTCTGCCACCGGGTTGTCCGCCGATTCCGCGCAGGCAATGGCGAGCATGAACAGCAGGATGAACGCTTGGCGTGACGGCACAGGACACTCGTGGCATGAGGGATGGGTTGGGTGAGAATACGACCAGAAGCGTTGTTGCGGGAGGGCCGGCGGCCTGCGCCCCCTTTCACCTTTCACCCCAGTTCCCCATTGCCCCCTCACCCCTTTACCCTTCCTGCATGCCCACAACTCAGATCCTCGGTACCGGACTCGCCGTGCCCGATCGCATCGTCACCAACGACGACCTCGCGAAACTCATCGACACCTCCGACGAATGGATCACCCAGCGCACCGGGATCCGCCAGCGCCATTGGGTCGTTGAGGGAGAATCCGGCACCGGACTCTCCAAGATCGCGTCGGAACGCGCGATCGCGGCGGCTGGCATCGCCCCCGACGAGATCGAGGCGATCATCTACGCCACCTCCTCGCCCGATCACTTCGCCCCCGGCAATGGCGTGTTCCTGCAACGCGAGATGGGCCTCGGACATATCCCGGCCATCGATATCCGCACGCAGTGCTCCGGCTTCGTCTACGGGCTGAGCATCGCCGATGCCTACATCCGGGCCGGGATCTACCGGACGCTGCTCGTGGTGGGCGCGGAGGTACAAAGCACCGGGATGGATGTGAGTGACCGCGGCCGCAACACCGCGGTGATCTTCGCTGATGGTGCCGGGGCAGCAGTCGTGCGCGCCCACGACGACCCGAGCGGCTCCGCGATCCTTGGGTGGGACCTGCATGGCGACGGCGCCTTCGCGGAGAAGCTCTGGGTTGATGCACCGGGGAGCATCTACCATCCGCGCAATCAGGCCGAGCACTTCGACAACAAGAGCTTCCTCGAGATGGATGGGAAGGAAGTCTTCCGTCACGCCACCACGCGAATGCCTGAATCGGTGCGCGCCGCGATGGCCCAAGCCGGAGTGACAGCCGAACAGCTCACCCTGCTCATTCCACACCAGGCAAACCTTCGCATCTCCGAGATGGTGCAGAAGCAGCTCGGGCTGCGCGATGACCAGGTGTACAACAACATCGATCGCTACGGCAACACCACCGCCGGCACGATCCCGATCGCCCTCGACGAGTGTGTGCGGGCCGGCCGCCTCAAGCGCGGCGACCTGTTGGCCATCACCGCCTTCGGGAGCGGGTTCCTGTGGGGGAGCGCGATTATCCGGTGGTAGGAAGCGGAATCCCAGCCGGCGACGTCAGTCGCCGGGGTGAGGGGGAACAGCAGTGAAACGTGAAAGGTGAAACGGAGCCCTCGGCTTACCCCCTTTCACCTTTCACCAAGCGCGGCCGCAGGCCGCGTCCCCTTTTCCCTCTCACCCCGCCCCCCTCATCGCACCACCCGCCCACCAACAACCGTCAGTCGCACCGTACCTGTCAGCAACTCGGCCGGCGAGCCGAGCCGCAGCGGATCAACGCTGAGTGCCGTGAGGTCGGCTCGCATGCCTGGCGCAATCACCCCCGCATCCCCCTCCTCGAACGCCGCCCAGGCCGCCCAACTCGTGTAGCCGCGCACCGCCTCCTCCGGCGTCATCCGTTGGTCGGGGAACCATCCACCAGCTGGCTGCCCTGCCATGTCTTCGCGCGCCATCGCCGAGTGGAGCCCGTAGAAGAGGGACCAGCGAGAGCCGGGGAGATCACTGCTGAACACCATTGGCACCCCCGCGCGCCGGAAGGTGCGCCATGCGTAGGCACCGCGCACGCGATCCGGCCCGATCCGCTCCGCCGCCCACGGCATGTCCTCCACCGCGTGGGGCGGCTGCACCGAGGCAATCACGTCGAGGGTCGCGAATCGGGTGAAGTCATCGGGATGCACCACCTGGGCGTGCTCGATCCGGTGGCGCTGCTCGCGCGCAGCCGGCACGGCGGTCACCACGGAGTCGAGAAAGGCGAGCACTTCGCGATTGCCGGCGTCGCCGATGGCGTGCACGGCCACCTGAAATCCCGCCGCCATCGCATCGGCAATCACCTCGTGGTCAAAGCCATACCCGGCTCCGCTCACGCCGCGATGGCCCGGGCGATCGGTGTAGTCCTCGAGCAAGCGCGCCCCGCGCGAGCCGAGGGCGCCATCGTAGTACGCCTTCACGCTGCGCACCACGAGGGGACCGTCCACATCCGGCCCGCGCGCGATCCACTCGCGCACCAGAGCGGGGTCGCGCCCATCGAGCATGGCGTACACCCGGATCGGCAGCGCGTCGGCCGCGTCGAGTCGCTGCAGCGCCTCCAGCACGTCCCGCGGTGTGCCGGCCTCATGGATGCTCGTGTAGCCCTCGGCGGCCATCACGCGCAGCGCGCGGACGAGCTGCGAATCGCGCTGTACCGCAGTTGGCAGGGGGACGGCGCTGTCGATGAGCGCCACCGCGCGATTCAGGAACAGCCCGCTCGGGTCCCCCGCGGCATCGCGACGCATCTCACCACCGGCCGGTATCGGCGTTGCCGCGGTGATGCCGATCGCCCGGAGTGCCGGTGCATTGAGCCATGCCGCGAACCCATGGAGGCCGCGCAGCATCACCGGGTGATCGGGCACCGCCGCGCTCAGTTGCACCTTGTCGGGATAGTCGTTGGCCCAGGCCCCCTCGTCCCACCCGAAGCCAAGGATCCATTCGCCGGTCGGAGTGCGCGCCGCGCGTTCGACCACCAACGCAATCGCCTCCGAGACCGTGGCGATCCCCGTGAGGTCCACCCGATCAAGTGACGCACCAAGCTCTGCCACGTGGGTGTGCGCGTCCACCATCCCCGGCAGGAGCGTGGCACCGGCGAGGTCGACCACCTCGGTGGCGTCGCCCCGCAAGGCGAGTGCGCCTGAGTCGCTGCCCACGTAGACGATGCGACCATCCCGGATGGCAACGGCCGACGCATCGTGTTGCCACCCGCTGGCGGAGTTCCACGGCGCCGCCGGGGCCGGACGCCCCTCGATGTCCGGGTCGGGCCACGCAAGCGTGTAGGCGCGGGCACCATGCAGGATCAGGTCGGCGTGGGGGGGGGACGCAGTGCAGGCGACGAGCCCCAATAGTCCCGCCTGGACGAACATCCGAGAGGCCTTACGCATCGGCGGCTCCCCGCCCGAGCCACGACTCTGCCTCGCCGAGACTCCGGAACAGCCTCGACTCCCATCCGGTCTGGGCCGCGAGTGAGTCCCACATCCGACCGATTCCGAACAGCAGATCAGGGGGCACGGCGAGCGCCACCCGGAGGCGTGGATTGACCCGTGAGACGCGCACGCTGATCTCGACCAGGTCCCGTACCAGCTCCGAGGGAAAATCGCCCACGGTGCACTCGGTATAGTCGGAGAGCCACGTTTTCGCCTCGGCAAACCGATCCAGCGCTGTGGCAAAAAATTCCCGATTGGCTGTGACCAGCTCTTCCCCCGTCAGCACTCCAGTTGCCTTCAGCCGAAGAGAGTGGGGATCGTCCCATGTGATCACAACAGCCACGAGGTCTCCTGAGTGGGGGGAAGGCCAACGACTCGGATTCTAGCTGCCCGGAGGGGTGTGGGCGAGGATGCTGCCCTCCCTCGCCCTTCGGGTGAATCTTTCGTTCTGGAGTTTCGTACTGAAACACGTACCCCGTCCAGGAGGACGCCGTGTTTGACTTGCTCTATTTCGTGGTGACCGCCGCGGCAGGCATCTTCGCCTTCGGAATTGCCCGCGAATTCGTCCGCCAGCGCCTGCGGTTCGTGGATGCCGTCCGCCATCCGTTGGCGCCATGGATCGCCGGGCTCGGGGTTCTGATGATTGCGTCGCCGATCGCCTGGCTCTTGCCGCTGATCACGACCACAACGGCCTTGGTGGCGGGGGCCGCCGCCGGTCTCGGCACGGCCAGTGGAGTGAAGGCACTCAAGCGGGGGGACTGATCGCCGATTAAATTGGTCGGAATGAACACCATCACCTGCACTCGCTGTGGCCAGACCGGAGATCGTCAGGCCTTCAAGCCGTTTCCGACCGAGCTCGGTCAGCGCATCTACGATTCGATCTGCAAGACCTGCTGGGCGGACTGGCTCCAGACCCAGCAGCAGCTCATCAATCACTACGCCCTCGTCCCGCACCAACCCCAGGCGAGGGCCTTCCTGCTGAAAAATCTCGAGCAGTTCTGCTTTGGCGAGGGAGCTCCCGACCGGATCCCCTGAGATTCCGGCTTGCGTCCCTGGCCGCCGCACCGATCGAAACGGATCACCCGCACACGACGGAGGCGCCCCATGAACGTCCAGAGCCTGCACACCTCTTCGACGCCTTCCACCCGAGAAGGTCTGATCGCTGGCGTACTCGGGGCCGCAGTCGTCGCCCTCTTCTATCTCGGCGTGGATCTGACCAGAGGGTTGGCGCTGCAGACTCCGAGCGTCCTCGGTGAAGTGCTCGTCATGCGTCGCGCCGCCCCAAGCATGGACGCGGTCGACACCACCGCCGTCCTGGTGTATTCGGGCGTCCACCTGCTGTCGTTCGTGGCCTTCGGGCTGCTGCTCACTGCGCTGGTGACCCGAGCCGAGACGAGCAGCGTGGCACGGTATGCCGTGCTGCAACTGTTCATCGTCTTCGAGCTCTTCTTCTTCGGTCTCCTCGCGATCGCCTCCGAGACCACGCGCGGGCTCTTCCCGCTGGGGAGCGTCCTCGCGGCCAACACCCTCGCCGCTCTCGTGATGGGGGCGTGGATCTGGCGCAATCATCCGCGTCTGCAGCGCGCCTTCGGTCGCACGCCGCTGGGAGCACCGGAGATGGGAGAGCGGTAGGCGGGGAACGGTGAACGGTGAACAGCAACCGGTAAAACGTGAAAGGTGAAACGGGTCGCTATGGTACCCCTTTCACCTTTCACCTTTCACCACTGTCGTCTGTTCACCGTTCACCGTTCACCGTTCGCCGTTCGCCGTTCGCCGTCACCACCTCACCCCGATCTTTGCCCCCACATCCACCCCCGGCCCGCGCGGGTAGAGATCTTCGGTGACGCCGAGTTGCAGCTCGGGCCAGTTCTTGCCGAGCTTCACCAAGCCACCGAAGTCGATCGTCACCTCCGCGCCGTCCATCGCGTCGAAGCCGGTGCCCTGCCAGTTCGGTGACTGCGTCCAGATCGTCGCGAAGAGCGCCTGCTGTCCCCAGAAACGCCAACGCAGTGCGCCCATGCCACCGAGGAAGACTTCCTTCTGGTAGGCTGCGAGGGCGCCGCTCGCCGGGGTATACCCTGCGGCGAGCCCGGCCTCAAGCAGCACACGATCGGTGCGGAGCAGGTTGGCGGTGGCGTGGAGTGAGCCGCCCACGCGATCGCGCCCCCATCCCTCGCCCGCGCTGGTGGTGGGGAGGGTGACGGTGCCGAGCAACTGGACGGGGCCCGCACGGTATCCCCCCCCCAGGCGCACGTCGCCGATGAAGGTGCCGGGACGCTCGCGCGTGGTGGTCCCATCCGGCAGCGGAATCTCCCACGCAAAGGTGTCTTCGGGGCGGCGATTGCGTGCCGGCACCGGGAGGCCGATGAGGTCGTGATACCAATTGAGGAAACCGTCGAACGCGCCATCGTAGCCGCCGCGCAGCGACGCATTGGCGAGCACGAAGGCGTTGGACGAAAGGTTGCGCGTGACCCAGAGGTCCACCTGCAGCAATTCGGCATCGAGCAGATAATCGCGTCGATCTCGACTCCGCTCGCTCTCGATTGCGTTGGTGTAGTCGAGCACGGTGCGCACCTGCCATCCCCCCCCCCGAGGGATGATCGGTTGCGCGTAGAGTGGGCTCCGCGCGGCAAGCACCGGGTTGACCGGGACATACGGGGGCAGGTCCTGCGCGCTGAGGTGGGCCGGCGCGAGGAGGAGGATGACAGGAAGAAGGGATCGCATGGCAGAAGGATACCCCGCTACCTTTTCCGGGATGCACCCCACCCTCCGCATCACCATCGTCTGCGCGGTCGCCATCGGCGTCGCGCACCTCCTCGATCCGTGGGCGTTTGCCGAGCTCGCCCGCGAGGGCGTGTACGACAACGATCGTGATCGCCTCTTCCGCATCGTCGGCTACTACCCGACGTGGATCGCGATGGCGATCGCCTACTGGCTGCACACGCGCGATCGTCGACACGCCCTCGTGCTCGGGTTCGTCCCCGGACTCGGCGGGTTGGCGGCAGAAGTGCTCAAGTTGCTGTTCCGTCGCGAGCGCCCGGGCCCGAACGATGGCGAATACGTCTTCCGCGCCTTCACCGACCAGCCCTGGTCCACCAAGGGACTCGGCCTGCCGAGCAGCCACGCGCTGGTCGCATTCACCGGGGCATTCGTTCTCTGCCGCCTCTTTCCGCGCGCCTGGCCGATCTGGCTCCTGCTCGCGACTGGCAACGCGGTCACACGCGTCCAGGCCGAGGCGCACTTCCTGAGTGATGTGACGGTCGCCGCCGTGGCGGGGTTTGCGGTGGCGATGTTGAGCTGGCAGAAGTGGGGGCGGAAAGGGCCAGAAGGTGAAACGTGAAAGGTGAAACGTGAATGGTGAAAGGGAGGCCCGCCGCGGAGCGATGTGTGCCCTGCAAGGCGGTGACGAAATCGCACCCCGTTTCACGTTTCACCTTTCACCCTCGTTCCCTTCCTCCCCCACCCCCACATCCACCTGCACCTCCACCTGCCCCTCCCAATACCCCCTCAGGATCGCGATCGCTTCACGCCAGGCGCCGGGGTCGGGGTGAGGGGAGGGCGGGTCGACGGATTCTCCGGAAAGCATCACGACGCGCCCGCGCACGGCAGCGCGGACCAGCCGTCTGGCGGCGAGGGTGTCGTCCGGGGCGACCACCGCGGCCACGTCACCCCCCCAGCCCGCCAGTCGATCATCGACAGTGTCGGAGGCGAACCGCAGACGGGGGAACCAGGTCTCGCGCAGCGTGCGGCGGGCCGGCGCCGGTCCGAGCACCAGGAGCGGGATGGAGATGTCGGGGCTGAGGGAAAGCCAATGATCGAGCAGGCTCCCCGGGACGACCAGCCGCACGGGGAGGCGGCGCACCGCTACCGCCTGTGCCATCCACCGGGTCAGCGCCTCTGCTCCGGCAGAATCTGTTGGGACGACCAGCGCAAGCGAGGCCACCCCCTCCCGCTCGAGCAGCGCCTGAACGCCGGCGTGGTCGGCCACCAATTCGGCCGAGCTTGCCACGATGACCGCCAGCGGCGAGGGGCCCTCATTCTCCACCAGCACGCCAATCCCGACACCTGGTATCGCAAGCTCGCGCTCGGGCGAGCCATACAGCGACGGCGCGAGCGGTGTCGTCTGGCTTTCTTCGATGTCCGGGGTGGGTGTTTGTAGTAGTTGTGGTTGGTACCAATAAGCAAGCACTGCGACCACGACGATGAAGGCTGCACCCGCGAGCCAGCGTCGCCACCCCGGCCGCCGGCGCGACGGGGCAGTGGGCCATCGCGCCACTGGCTAGGTGGTCGGGTGATCGGGTGTGCCGTGGGCGCGCGGGTCGGCGCGGCCCTCGGGGTGCATCGCCAGATCGAAGGCGATGAACAGCGACTTCGAGAAAGGGAAGAGCACGAGCGGGGCGACGAGCATGAGCAGCGGTGCGCCGTATTCCAGGAACTTCCACGGCGGATTCGGCCAGCTACGGATGATGATCGTGGCGAGCGCGACCATCAACAAGAGCTCGGCTGCGACCAGATTGAGGAGGTTGGCCCCGACCCGATTCCCCGAGGCGAGCGCGAAGCCGCAGCGGGGGCAGTCCTGTGCCATTTCGAACCAGCGCCTGAAGATCCCGCCGTTGCCGCAATTCGGGCAGTGGAGGCGCAGCGCGCGGGTGATGAGGGTCAGGCGACGATCCATCGTGCGAAGCTAGCGGGGTCGCGGCTTCAACGTGACGATTCGCAACTTCCCTCCGCTGGCATCCTCCGCGGTTTCCCGTTCGGTGGCGATCTGATGCGGCTCGCGCATCGGGGGCGGGGGAGCCGCCACGACCGTTCGGCGCTCCGTCCGGGGGATCCCGCGGACGACCAGGTCGATCGCGACTTGTGTCGGGTCCACCCGCTCGGCGAGCGGAGGCAATTCAGGTCGGAAGGTGTGGTCCCAGACGTGGCGGTTGACAACGGTGGAGACCAGCGCGCGCGCCGTTGCCTCGACATCGAGCAACGGGAACTCCCCACGATCGATACCGTGGCGCAGCGCCCGCTCGACCGCGAGGCACCCCTTCTGGATCGTCGCGTCCACCCACGAGCGCACGACCTCGGGGAAAGTTGCCGCTTCGCGCACCACCAGGAGCAATGCGCGACCCTCTCCGCCAGTGCGCAGTCGATCGGCCCAGCGTCGCAGCAGCAGTTCGACAATCTCGCGCGCGGTACGCGAACCGTAGGCGTCGGCAATCTCGCGGCCGCGACTCCACTGCGCGTCGGCGTGCCGGAGTACCACTTCGCGGAAGAGCGCGTCCTTCGAGGGGAAGTACCGGTACACGGTGCCCACCGTCACGCCTGCGTCGTGGGCGATCTGCTCCACCCTTGCCGCTGTGTAGCCTTCCTGAAGAAAGCGTGCCTCTGCTGCGTCGAGGAGCTCCTCAGGCCGTTCCTCGGGGCGTCGTTCGAACTTGGTCATCAAAAGAAACTACTGCTCACTTATTCTGGCGTAACCCCGGGCCTGTAACGAAAAGGCCCCCAGCCCTATCCGGGTCGGGGGCCTCTCCGCACCACCCTGCGGGGGGTCAGGGCAGCTTGGTCGTGATCACTTCCTGACGCTTCTGACGCGTGACCTGCAGCGTGAAGCTCCGATCTGCGTCGTAGGTGCGCAGCACCCGCAGAAATTCATTCGGCGTCTCGATGCGCCGGCCGTCCACCGCGGTGATCACATCACCCGGCTGCAGGTTCATGTTGCCTTCGGCCGGGACATTCACCACGAGGACGCCGTTGGTCACCCCGAAGTACGCGCCGAGCTTCTCGTTCATCGGCGCCATCTCGATGCGGGCGAGTGCACCGGTCGTGAAGGTGAAGGACTGGAGGCCAGGGGTCGTCATCGTCATCCGACCCCCCGGCCGCGGCGCGTTCGGTGCGACCGGGACGCCGTCCGCCATCCGTTCGACGATGGTCGAGAAGCGATCGACGGGGACCCCGTCCATTCGCCGCGCCACCATCATGGTCCGATCCTCCATCGGCGTGATCATCACGTTGCGGGTGTTATTGTCGCGGCGGTAGTCGAATCGCACCGCCTTGCCGGCTTCGAGTGCACCGACCGCCTCGATCAGCTTGAGCGAGACCAGGGACTGACTCACCCCGTCGCGCTGACGTTCGGAGGTGCCGATCTCCTTGCCACCGACCTTGGTGATGATGTCGCCGCTGCGCAGCCCCGCCTTGTCGGCAGGACCACCGGGTGTCACGGCCTGGATGTAGGCGCCGTAGCGATCGGTGTCACGCGGGGTGAAGTCGACGGTGACACCGATGACCGGCCGTGCTGCCATGGACGGGATCAGGTTGCCGAAGAAGTTGCGCTGACCTTCGACTTCGCGGAGCTGGTCGGCGAGCATCTCGGCCTGACCTCGAAAACGCATCGCCAGCGAATCGGTGTTCAAGCGTCTGATCTCGTCAGTCAACATCTGGGTGCTCAAGCGGATCGCCGCGGTTCCTTCTTCCACGCGGGCGCAAAGCTTCCTGGCGTCCGCGTCGGAGAGCGTGCGCCCATCAACCCGCACCCTGCACTCGGTGACCCCGTTGTTCCGCGAGACCGAAATCGAGGTGTCAGCCTCCACCCGCTGTGCGGCAAGTGGGGCGGTCGTTGCCATGGTCAGGCCCATCATGATCATCAGCGTGTTGCGTCCCATCGGTCCCACTCCTTCGTGTTGGTGCGCTGGACCTCAGAGGTCCACGTTGTTGGCCTTGGTGAGGTGGACATCCACCAAGGCATTCATCAAGCCGACCCGCTCCTGCCAGAGGGACGCCTCGTGCGGCATCCGTTCCTTGCGTTGAAGCCGAGCGACGTCCTGCAGTCGAGCATCCACATCGGCAATTCGATCCTCGAGTTCGATGACGACCATTGCCATCCGGCCGTCCATCACCCGGTCATCGGGGCCCCAGGTGTGCAGCGTCTGCTCGAGGGCCTGCGAACGGGAGATGGAGGCGGCGATCTGGTCTTCAGCGTCGAGTGTCGGCGGTGCGACGAGGTCGCTGCCGACGAAGCCGATCACCAGCGCGGCCGCCGCCGCCATCCCCGTGAAGGAGATGATGCGACGGCGACGCGACTGCTCCCAGTGCAACCGGGTGCGGATCGCCGGGAACTGATCCGCCGCGGGCGCCATCGTCGCGAGGGCTCGCAGTCGCGCCGTGCGCTGATGCAGTGCCTCGAGTTCGGCGCGGCATGTTGCGCAGCTGTCCAGGTGACGGGCAGCGGTCGCGAAGGCCGGTTCGCTGCGGTCGCCATCGCGAAGGGCAAGCAGCTGGTCCATCGTCAGGTGCACAGGCGTGGTCATGAGCGGGACTCCTCACCTAGCCAGACCCGCAAACGGGCGTGGGCGCGGGCGAGCTGTGATTTGCTGAAGGAGGTCGTCTTGCCCATCTGGGTGGCGATCTCCTCGTGGGTAAAGCCCTCCACATCGTGGAGCCAGACCACCGCCCGGGCGGTGTCGGTCAGGCGGTCGAGGGCATTCTCCAGGTCCATCTTCAGCGCCGGCGAGGACGACCGCGCGGGGGCAATGTCGTCCACCAGCTCATCGGTGTCGCGGTACTTGTTCCGGCGCAGACGCATCAGCGCCTTGGACGAGGTGATGGTGCGGATCCAGCCCCACAGCGAGCCATCGCCACGGTAGTTGCGAATACTACGACACACCTCGAAGAAGGTCTCTTGCAGCACGTCCTCGGCGTCTTCCGTGGTCCGGCAGATCCGCCGGGCCAGGTTGTAGGCCGGGGTGCTGTAGGCGCGGTAGACCTGCTCAAGCGCCACCGGGTCGCCCCGCTTGGCGCGGGCGATCACCGCATCCGCGTCCGGGAGGGTCATGGCGTCCATGGTGAGCACTTTCGTTGTCATGCCGATAAAGATGCTGCGGGTGCCGGGATGGTCGCAGGGGGTGGACGTTGTGAGGGCTAGATCGGTCCCAGGCCAGGGTGAAACGTGAAACGTGAAAGGGAGAACTGGTGGTCAGTCCTTCGCGCTGGGCTTGGACCACTGCGGAGTCCCCGTTTCACCTTTCACGTTTCACCTAGTCCCCCGTTCACCATTCACCATTAGAATTGAACCAACCCTTTCTTCGGATATTTACGACATGCTCAGCTCCAAGTTGCAAGACGCCCTCAACGCACAGATCAACCTTGAGCTTTCTTCCTCGTACGCCTATCTGGCGATGGCGTCGCACTTCGAGTCGAACGCCCTTCCGGGTATGGCCAACTGGATGCGCATCCAGTCGGAGGAGGAGCGGACGCACGCGATGAAGCTCTTCGATCACATGAACGACCGTGGCGGCAAGGTGGTGTTGCAGCCGATCCCGCAACCGACGCACGACTTCGACACACCGCTGTCAGTGTTCGAGTCGGCGTTGCACCACGAGCAGACAGTCACCAAAGCGATCAACAACCTCTACGCGCTGGCGCAGGCGGAGTCGGACTACCCGAGTCAGGTGATGCTGCAGTGGTTCATCAACGAGCAGGTCGAGGAGGAGAAGAACGCGATGACCGCGATTGACCAGCTCAAGATGGCGGGCGGCAATCCCTCGGCGTTGCTGATGCTCGACCAGATGTATGGCAATCGTACGGCCGAGCCGGCCGGGGGAGCTGATTGATGCTCAAGTGGATCGGTGGGATTGCGCTGGTGCTGACGTTGCTCGTCATCGGCACCTGCTGGTACGGTTACCGCACGCTCACCGGTGGTGGCGACACCGCGTCGGTGCATGTCGCCGTGTCAGCGGAGCGGGGCTGGGCGTACATCTCCGATCCTGATTCGATGGCCGTCTGGTACGAGACCACCGCCACAATCTCGCCGCGTGGCAAGGGTCCACTGGTGGTGGGCGATACGCTCCGCGTGCGCACCACGGGTGCAACGCCTGGCAGCACGCAGGAGACGTCATGGATCGTCGAGGTGGTGGACGCACCCCGTCGGATCTCCTACATGACGCCGGGCGACAGCACGATCCCGATCCTGCGTCGTGAAGACGCCATCATTCCCGGGCCGGCCGATTCGATCGCGATCACGTCGCGCATCATTGTCCCGGACCTCGCCAAGGAGCTGCCCGATTCGGCGGGTGCCGGTGCGGGTCGCATGCTCGAGACCACGGGCAAGATCATGACCGCCGCGATGCGCCTCGCCGAGCAAGGCAGGCTGGAGCGATTGAAGGCGCACCTGGAGAAGCCCTGAGCGTTACACCCATCCCAGCCGGCGGTGCCAGCCCTGAGCACCGTCGAAGGGTCAGCCGCCGGTTCGCGTTGATGCCTGTCTTGCTGGCGCTTTTCTTGTCGAGCGTGTTGCCGAGCGTTGTCGAGGGGCAGGCGGTCCACGCGCCGCGGCTCCGGCCCACGCCCGAGATGTTTGAGAGCGAGATCGCACGTTCCGGCGTTGTGCGTTCGAACGTGACCGAGTCTCCATGGCGCAATGAGGGGATGTCACCGATCACCAAGGGGATGCTGATTGGTGGCGGCATCGGGCTTGGCGCCACGGCGCTCTTCAGTGTGTTGTACATCCAGTCCACGGAGTCGAGCAATTACTCCGGTATAGAGATCCCTATCGCGCTCGGCACTGCACTCGGCGCAATTGTCGGTGCCGCCATC
>JAABRY010000009.1 GCA_011390645.1 Gemmatimonadota bacterium | reverse complement strand
GCTGAAATTGTCCCACGCGCTGATCCACTGCGTAGATGCCGTGTTGGGCTCCCACACACTGGGGTTGCCGGTGCCGACAACCGCGGTGTAGGTCGTGGTCAGCCCGAACAGGTCACCGGAGACCTGATTGCGGGTCACCGTCCACCCGCCACCGCCGGTATTGTTCTGCGCCGCGACCGGGGCTGCCAGGCCCAGCGTCAAAGCGCCAAGAAGAAGTGTTGAAGTCCGCATGTGAAGCTCCATCCAATGAGGGATGCCCCTGCATCTTGCAGACTATGTGCCAAACCGTCGGACAGCCCGTAACGCGTTGTCAGCAATGACGTTACGCATTTGACACACCCCCGTCGGGGCTGTGGCACCCGCGCCGCAACGTGGCGCAGCAACACCACTCTGACCTCATTCCTCCGCGTACAGCGCCTCGATCTGCTCGCTGTACTTCGCCTCAACCACCTTGCGTCGCACCGACAACTTCGGCGTGAGCTCGCCCGAGTCGATCGAGAAGTCGTGCGGCAATACCAGGAATTTCTTCGGTGTCTCGTACTGCGCGAGGTCACGCAACGACTTGCGCGCCTCACGCTCCAGCTTGTCCTGCACCTCCGGCACCCCGGCCAACTCCTCGTGCGCCATCATGGGGAGCCCCTTGATCTTCACCCACTTGGCCACGACCTCGAAGTTTGGCACCAGGAGCATGATCGGGAAGCGACGCTTGTCGCCGAGCATGACGGCGTTGGTGAAGAACTTGTTGGTCTTGAGCATCGCCTCGATCGGCTGGGGCGCGATGTTCTTGCCGCCAGCAGTCACGATCAGATCCTTCTTGCGATCGGTGATGCGCAGGCAGCCGTCGGCATCGATCACGCCGATGTCACCCGTGTGGAACCATCCCTCTGCGTCAATCACTTCCGCAGTGGCGTCGGGCTTGTTGTAGTAGCCCTTCATCACGTTCGGGCCGCGGCAGAGAATTTCACCGTCGCCTGCAATCTTCACCTCGACGCCCGGGATCGGACGGCCCACGCTGCCGGGCTTGAGCATCTCGAAGGTGTTCACCGTGATGACCGGCGAGGTCTCGGTCAGGCCGTAGCCCTCGAGGATCGGCAGTCCGGCCGCAATGAAGAATCGGCAGATCTCCGGGTTGAGCGGTGCCCCCCCCGACACACAGAAACGAAACTTGCCGCCGAGCCGTGCGCGCAACTTCCTGAAGACCAATCGATCCGCGACGCCGTTGGCGAGCGCGAGCCCCGGCGGGACGCGGCGTCGGTTGAGGACGTAGTCGAGGCGCTTGTCGCCAGTGGCGCGCGCCCACTCGAAGATCGCGCGCTTGAGACCGCCGCCGGACATCGCGGCCTCGACGGCACGCGCATAGATCTTCTCATACAGCCGCGGCACGCTGGCAAGGACGGTGGGCCGGACCTCCCCCATCTCCGGCAGGAGCAGGTCCATGTTGGTGGCATAGTTGATGACCACCCCGGCATAGAACATCGTGTAGTGCCCGACCATCCGTTCGAAGATGTGCGACAGCGGAAGAAACGAGAGACATTCGTCGCCTTCCAGCAGGTCCAGCACCGAGAGCGAGGCAACCACATTGCTGGTGATGTTGCCGTGCGTGAGCATCACGCCCTTCGGCTCACCCGTCGTGCCGGAGGTGTAGATCAGCGTCGCGAGATCATCGGGGACGGCGGTGCGCGCCTCGGCCTCCCAGTTGGGATATTGGCCCACCGCAGCGGCACCGCGGGCTTCCAGTTCCTGGAACGAGAGCACGCCGGTCGGCAACGCCGAATCATCGTCAAACAGCACGAGGTGCTGGAGATCGGGGAGTTCGCCACGGACTTCAAGGATCTTGTCGAGCTGGGCGCGCGTCGAGCAGAAGATGGCTCGACTGCCCGAGTCACGCAGCACATACGCAATCTGATGGGCCGGGAGTGTCGGATAGACGGGGACATCGGTCATCCGCACCGTGAGGCAGGCATAGTCGGTGATCGCCCACTCGGGCCGGTTCTCGGAGAGGATCGCGACGCGGTCGCCTTGGGACAGGCCGAGCTCGCGGAGGGCGGCCGCAACATGGCGGACGGATGTGAGCAGTTCCTGGTGGGTCAGGGTCTGCCACTCCCCCTGCGCCTTGCGGCGCATCGCGACCGGCATCTTCGCATGCTGTGCGACGCCGTCGAGGAAGAGGTCGTTCAGGGTGGTGGGCGACATCAGGGCTCCCGGGGCGGGATGGTGAGGCGGCAGGTCAGGGTTCGGTGCGGAGGGTCGTGGGCTGCGGCTGCAGGGCGAAGGTGAGGATGTTGGACCGCAGTGTGCCAACGGAGGCCTGGACACGCCCGGTGCCACTCGCGGTGAGGGCGGTGACCACACCGGTCTCGCTCACGGTGACGGTGGTGTCGGGCGTCGCCCAGGAGATCGCGACAGCGACCTCTTCTCCTTGCTGGTCCAAGGCTCGCGCGGCGAGGGTGATGCTCTCGCCCTGTCGCAAGGTGAGCGATGGCGGGGTGGTCACCTCGAGGATCACCACACCATCGCCGGTGACCGGGAGGTCACTGCAGGCGGTGGCGAACAAGCCGATCAGGAGCGCGCGACGCAGCATCAAGCAGGTTCCCCGGCGGGAGTCTCAGCCTCGAGTTCGGCGAGGCGGGTCCGAGCATGGTCGACCCAGCGCGCCATCTCGCCATCGCGTGGCGGCCGCGCGAGGAAGGCCCGCAGGTGTTCGGCAGCGCGAGTCGTGTCCCCACGCCGCAGCAACAGGAAGGCAAGCCCGTAGTGGGCACCCGGGAGGTCAGCCTGCAGTTCGAGCGCTCGGCGATAGTGGCGGATCGCCTCTTCGTAGCGTGCCGTCCGCGACAAGGCGATCGCAATGTATTGCAGGATCTTGACGTCGTTGGGTTGGTCCCGCAACGCGAGCTGGTATGACGTGAGCGCACCTTCGAAATCGCCCTGACGTTCCAGGGCGAGTCCCTCGTTCAGGTAGTCGAGGCGTCGCGGGGCCGGGGCGTCATCGTCCCCGGCGAGGATTCGCTTCCACCAGCTCACTGGCGGTGCGCGTCCGAAGAAATGGGCATCCCGGAAAACTAGGCGTCGGCGAGGGACCGGGCAACGCGCCGTCCCACTGCGTGGCTGCCCTCCGTGCGGGGGTGTAGCTTCCCCGAGACCCTCACCCCGCCCCTGGAGGACCAGATGCCACGTCCGGCGTTCGAACCCCACCGCGACCTCCTCGACGTGGATTGGCCCTTCTTCGGCGAACTCTGTCGCGCCCTCGCGCTGCGCGTGGCGCATGGCTATGACCCCGAAGTCATCCTCGGCATTGCCAAGGCGGGGGTCATTCCGGCGGCCATCATCGCGACGATTCTTCAACGGGACCTTGCGACGATGACCATCGCGCGCCCAGACGCGCTCGAGGAGCCCACGCTGGTGGTCGGGCCGCCGCCCTCCATTCGTGGATTGCGCGTGCTGGTCGTCGACGAGACCTGCGACTCCGGGGCCACGATGAAGCTTGCGCTCTCGGCGGTGCGTGCGCTGCAGCCGGCGGACGTTCGCAGTGCAGTGTCGTTCCGCACCGGGCGGTGGGCGCCTGACTACCATGCGTTCGAAACCCAGAAGGCGATTGTGCTGCCCTGGGATCGTGAAGTCGTGGTGGATGGTGCGTTGGTGGTGCGCCCGGATCTCGAAGGGCGACTGGGCGCGGGTTAAGCCTCTGGGGGGGGGACGGCAGGTGCCGCGACCACCTGAAACGCCGCCCGCCAGTCGCCGCCAGCCGCGAGCAGATCCACCACGACACCAAGCGTTGCCTCGGCGCCCGCCAGAAACCGACAGGCGTCGTGGCCGCCGGTGCGGCACTCGACCTCCAGCACCCCGATCGGGTCGCCCGCCTGCGCAGTGAGGAAGGCCGCGAGGCAGCCACAGGTGAAGTGACAGCCCGACCCCGTCCCGCCGTGCGGATCGGCCTCCGCCCAGTCACCACTCTCCAGCAGCAGTGCCGCATCGCCGAGTGCCGTGACCGTCAGTGACCCCCAGCCCATGGTCACGCACAGCTCATCAAGCAGGGGACCGAACCATCGGGCGTCGAGCGCGGCGGGATCATCGAGGCCGGTGCGTTCAGCCACACGAGAGCGCCACGCGGCCGCGAGCGATTCCCCGGTGGCGAAACCGGCGTCGTGCAGGATGGCCGCTCCCTCACCCGCACCGTACTGCTCAAGGCGTCGGCGGAGTCGGTGCAGGGAAGCGGGGGCGATCGAGACGTCAGGCATGGTGGGCCAAGCTACGCCCCGGGCCCGAGTTGCCGCAAGAGTTCGGCTTCATCGATCACCGGCACGCCGAGCGCTTCGGCCTTCGCGAGCTTGTCGCCGGCCTCGCTGCCAGCCACGACCAGCGAGGTCTTTCCGGAGACCGACGACTTGACCGTCCCGCCCGCGCGCTCGATCAGCTCCGTGGCGCGACCTCGGCTCAGCGTGGGGAGCGTCCCCGTCAGCACCACGATCCGGCCCTCGAAGGGGCGCGGTCCATCCACCGGGCCCTCCACCGCTTCGTGTTGCGCAACCTCGTGGCGTGCGAGCTCGTCGAGCAACGCCGCATGGACCGGGTCGCCGAAGAACTCCTGCAGGGATTGCGAAATGGCTGGGCCGACCCCGTCGAGTGCCTCGATCGATTCCGGCGAGGCCATGCGAAGTGCGGCCATCGAGCCGAAGCGGCGGGCGAGCAGCTTGGCCGCCGCACTGCCGACATGGCGAATCCCGAGGGCGACGAGGAGCGAGTGCAGCGGTTTCTGCCTCGACGCCGCAATCGCCTCGATCAGCGCGTTGGCGGCGGTATCGGCAAAACGCTCGAGCGGGATGAGTTGCGCGGCGGTGAGGGTGTAGAGGTCACCCGCATTGCGAATCAGGCCGGCGGTGAGCAACTGGCGAAGGCGTTCGGGACCGAGACCGGCGATGTCCAGTCCGGCACGCGAGACGAAGTGCACCATCGCCTCGAACGCACGGCCAGGGCAGTGCGGATCCGGGCAATAGCGATTGACCTCGCCCTCAGGCTTGACCAGTGGGGTGCCCGAGAAGGGGCAGGTGTCGGGCGCGACCCACGGTTGCTCGGCGCCGGTACGCCTGCTGCGGTCCGGCCCGAGGACCTTCGGGATCACGTCACCCGCCCGAATCACCTCGACGACGTCGCCGATGCGAATGTCGCGGGCGGCGATGATCTCCTCGTTGTGCAGTGTCGCGCGCGACACCATCGCCCCGCCGACGCGCACCGGCGCGAGGATCGCCGTCGGCGCCAATGCTCCGGTGCGGCCGATGTTGACCTCGATGTCGAGCAACTGCGTGAACGCCGACTCGGCCGCGAACTTTCGCGCAATCGCCCAGCGCGGGATCCGCCCCCCGACCACGCCAAGCTCCTGCTGCAGTCGGACGTCATCCACCTTCACCACGAGGCCGTCGGCGTCGAACTCGAGCGTGCGGATCCGCTCGCTCCAGTCGGCCGTGAACGCCAGCACCTCCTCGAGGCCGGGCAGCACGGTACGGTGCGATTCCACCGGGAACCCCCACGCCGCCAGCGTATCGAGGCCGGCGTGATGACTCGTGGGGGGGGGACCCCCTTCGAGCACCAGCAGTTGGTACGCAAAGAAGCGCAGGCGCCGCCGCCGCGCTTCAGCGGGGTCGAGGGCGCGCAGGGCACCTGCGGCCGCGTTCCGGGGATTGGAGAGTGGGTCCTCGCCGCGTGCCTCCCGGGCTGCGTTCACCTTGGCGAAGGCACGCCGGGGGATGTAGACCTCGCCGCGGACTTCAAGCAGTGTGGGCCAGTCCGCACCCGCGAGGCGCAGCGGGATGTCCGGCAAGGTGCGCATGTTCCCCGTGACGTCCTCGCCGATGGTGCCATTGCCGCGCGTGACCGCCCGCACCAGCACGCCATCCTGGTAGGTCAGTGCCAGCGCTGCGCCGTCAATCTTGACTTCCACGGCGAGCGCGGCGGCGGCGGCACGCCCATCCACGCGGGTCATCCGCTCGTGCCAGGCGCGCAGCTCCTCATCGGTAAAGGCGTTGTCGAGCGACAGCATCGGCTGTGCATGTGTCGCCTTGGGCAGGAACTCCGCCGGTGCCCCCCCCACGCGATGGGTGGGGGAGTCGGGGTGGTCGAGGTCGGGGTGGGCGGTTTCCAGGGCCTGCAGGCGGCGGAAGAGGCGATCATACTCCTCGTCGCTGATTTCCGGGGCATCCAGCTCGTAGTAGGCCCGGTTGGCGCGCTCCAGTTGCGCGCGCAAGGCGGCGACGTCGGCAGGGAGGGACGGATCGGTCACTTGGCCAGACGCGCGTCCACCCGAGCCGACAGCTCCCGGGCGCGTTGCTTGTGGGTCCCATCGAGGGGGTCGACGGACGGCAACCGCTCCACCGCCGCGAGGTGCACCCGAGCCTCGCTCCATTGCTCACGGTCGATGAGCACCTCGGCGAGGTCGATGCGGTGGAAGATGCGATCAGGATCGAGCGTCACGGCCTTCCGGAGGCAGCGCTCGGCCTCGTCCCAGCTCGCGGCGTCAAAGATCCCGGCACCGAGGAAGGTGCGGGCGAAGAACTTCTCGACCCCGCTCAGCCGCTGGATCTCGGCGTGCCAGCGGCCGAGCACGTGCCAGCCTCCGCTGTGGGTCGAGTCGATTTGCACGGCACGCAGTGCCGCCGTCCGGATTTCCGTGGCGCGCTCGACGCGCTCGCGCTTGCTCTTGGTGAGGGAAGCCTGGCCGATCGCGTTGGCCATGACGAAGTGCCCGTCCGCCCCATTCGGGTTCGCATACACCGCGCGGCGGGCATAGCTTTCGGCACGGTCATAGAGGGCGTCGCGGCTGGCACTCTTCACGTCGTCGGGCGTCTGGCGGCCCAGATCCACCAGGACGAGCGCCAAGCGCCAATTCGCCTCGTAGCCGTCCGGGTCGGCGGCCACCGCCTGTTCGAGCCAGTTGCGCGCCGTCGGCAGGTCATGCGCGGCCATCGCCGCGATGCCGCGCGCGAGCGGATCGCCCTGCGCCACGATGGGTGCGGCGGTCAGCACGACGAGCAGGGCGAGGCCACGAGCGATCGGCACGAGCATGAACGACTGGTCCTTTCTTCGGCTGGGGCATCAGCCCCGAGGGCGTGAATGGTTGTCCCGCGGTTGATCGAACGCAAGCGCGATGGCGGGGTGCTCACCGGGGACGAATGGCGCGAGCTGATCGCGCACTACGCCACCGATGACGTCCCGGATTACCAGATGGCAGCGCTTGCCATGGCAGTCTTCTTCCGCGGCCTCTCCCCTGAAGAACTCGGCGCGCTGACCGGCGCGATGCTCGACTCCGGGAGTCGCTTGCCGCGCACACCCGGCGGGGCCATGCGAGTGGACAAGCACTCGACCGGCGGGGTCGGCGACAAGACGTCGCTGATCCTCGCCCCACTGCTCGCGGCGTGTGGGGTGGCGGTCCCGATGATGTCCGGTCGCGGACTCGGCCACACCGGTGGTACCCTCGACAAGCTCGAAGCGATCCCCGGCTTTACCACCCGGATGCCCCTCGATCGTGCCGCGCACCAGTTGGACACTCTCGGTGTCGTGATGTTCGGGCAGACCGAGGAGATCGTTCCGGCCGACCGTCGGCTCTATGCGCTGCGCGACGTCACCGGCACGGTGGAATCGATTCCCCTGATCACCGCGAGCATCATGTCGAAGAAGCTCGCCGAGCAACTCGATGCCTTGGTACTCGACGTGAAGGTGGGCAGTGGCGCCTTCATGCCGGCACTCGAGGACGCCCGCACGTTGGCGCGCACGATGATCGGCGTGGGAGAACAGGCGGGATGCCGCACCGTCGCCCTGCTCACGGCGATGGACCGTCCCCTCGGCCGTGCGGCGGGGAACGCCCTCGAGGTGGCCGAATCCATCCAGGCGCTTCGGGGCGAGGGTACGGGCGACCTGCTGGAGGTCACGCTCGAACTCGGTGCGGAGATGTTGCTGCTGGCGAACGAGACGATGACGCGTCCCCAGGCGATCACCACGCTGAAGCAGGCGATCCGCTCCGGGGCCGCGCTGGAGAAATTCCGTGAGGTGATCCGCTGGCAGGGCGGTGATCCAGCGGTCGTCGATGATCTCGCCGTGCTTCCCACCGCCCCGGTCATTCGCGATGTGCTCGCTGGTCACAGCGGACGGATGCCGCCACTCCCCCCCCGAGCGCTCGGCGAGTTGATCATCGCACTCGGTGGCGGCCGGCGGGTGGCCGCGGACAATGTGGATCCGGCCGTGGGTCTCGAACTCATTCCGCGCGCCGGGCAGCGGGTCGAGGGTGGCGAGGTCATCGCGATCGTGCATGCCCGTACCGATGCCGACGCGGACGCGGCGGAATCCTCGCTGCGTCGTGCGATCGACACCGCGTGGCAGGACCGCGCCGAGCCGCTGCCGCTCATCGTCGAACGGATCACGGCGTCGGAAACCACTCCCTGGAATGAGGTGCGCTGATGGGCATGCTACTCGGTGCGGTCGCGGTGCTCGCGCTGCTGCTGTGGGTCATGAAGGGGGGCACGGATCGGCCCGGACCGCAACCCGAGGACGATGTCACCACGCCGATTGATCGCGCGGCACTCGAGGAGGCCGAGCGGGAACTGCTGGCAGACGGCGGCGCGCGACCGATTGGCGATGCCATCGATGACGAGGACTGGGGCCCGGGGACGGGCGGGACGAGTGGGCTTCCGGGGTTGTTCTAGGTGGATCTTGGATGTTGGATGTTGGACAAAGCGTCTGCTCACCGGAGCACGCCTGACCACGCCTGACAACTCCAACATCCAATATCCAACATCCAACATCCCTACACGTCCAGCACACTCACATACTTCGCATTTGCCTCGATGAACAACCGGCGCGGCTCGACATTGTCGCCCATCAACTCGTCGAACAGCTTCGAGGCCTCGACGGCGTCGTCGAGCGTGACGCGCAGGATCGTGCGGGTCTCGGGGTCCATCGTGGTCTTCCAGAGCTGATCGGGATTCATCTCGCCGAGGCCCTTGTACCGCTGGAGCGAGACGTTGCCGCGGCCACCCTTTTCCTCGAGGCGCGCGGTGAATTCCTTTCGCTCGTCCTCGTCGTACGCGTAGTACTCTTCCTTCCCCTTCGCCACGCGGTAGAGGGGCGGCTGGGCGATGTAGATGTAGCCCGACTCGATCAGCTCCGGCATCTGCCGGAAGAAGAAGGTCAGCAGCAACGTCCGGATGTGCGCGCCGTCGACGTCGGCGTCAGTCATGATGATGACCTTGTGGTAGCGCGCCTCGGTGATCTTGAAGTCGTCGCGGATGCCCGTGCCGATCGCCGTGATGATGGCGCGGATTTCCTCGTTGCCAAGAATGCGATCGATGCGGGCCCGCTCGACATTGAGGATCTTCCCGCGCAGCGGGAGGATCGCCTGGAAGGAGCGGTTCCGTCCCTGCTTGGCGGAGCCACCGGCCGAGTCGCCCTCGACCAGGTACAACTCATTCAGCGCCGGATCATCACTCGAGCAGTCGGCGAGCTTGCCGGGAAGCACGGCGTTCTCGAGGCCGCTCTTCTTGCGGACGAGTTCGCGGGCCTTGCGGGCTGCCTCGCGGGCGCGTGCCGCGCTCACGGCCTTCTCGATGATCGCCCGTGCCACCCCCGGGTTCTCGTCCAGGAAGGTGCTCAGGTGCTCGCTCACCACCGCACGCACGATGCCCTCGACCTCGCCATTGCCGAGCTTGGTCTTGGTCTGCCCCTCGAACTGCGGCTCGCGCACCTTCACGTGCAGCACGCAGGTCAGGCCTTCACGCGCGTCGTCGCCGCTGAGCGTGAAGTTGTCCTTCTTGAGGGCGTTGTTCTTCTTCACCACGTCGTTGATCGTCCGCGTCAGGGCGGCGCGGAACCCCGTGAGGTGGGTGCCGCCCTCGTGCGTGCTGATGTTGTTCACGAAGGTGAAGGTGTTCTCGTTGTAGCCGTCCTCGTACTGCAGGGCGACGTCGACATCCACGTCGTCGCGCGTGGCCGAGAAGTGCACCGGCTTCGGGTGCAGCGGCTTCTTGGTCCGGTTGAGGTACTGGACGAACTCGACCAGGCCACCCTCGTAGAAGAACTCCTCGACCTTCGGCGTCTCGCCCCGCTCATCGGTGATGATGATCCGGATCCCGCCGTTCAGGAACGCGAGCTGCCGCAGCCGCTCCGACAGGGTGTGCCACGAGAACTCGAGCACCGAGAAGATCTGCGGGTCGGGCTTGAAGTGAATGGTGGTGCCCGTCGCAGGCGCCATCCCGATCACGCTCAGCTTCTGGGTGGTGTGGCCACGCACGAACGACATCTGGTGGCGCGCACCGGCACGATCCACCGTGACCGTGAGCTGCTCGGAGAGCGCGTTGACCACCGAGACGCCGACGCCGTGCAGGCCGCCGGAGACCTTGTAGGAATCCTTGTCGAACTTGCCACCCGCGTGCAGCACGGTGAGCGCGAGCTCGACGCCCGGCAGCCCTTCCGTCGGGTGGATGTCCACCGGGATGCCGCGCCCGTTGTCGGTCACGGTGATCGAGTTGTCGCGATGAATGAAGACTTCAATCCGATCGCAATGGCCCGCGAGCGCTTCGTCAATCGAGTTGTCCACGACCTCGTAGACCAGGTGGTGCAGGCCGTTCTCGCCGGTCGACCCGATGTACATGCCGGGCCGCTTGCGAACCGCCTCGAGTCCCTTGAGGACGGTGATGGACTGTGCGCCGTATTCCTTCGCGCCGGTAGTGGGTGCCTTCGCCATGCGTCCTCGCAATCAGGTGAGTCAGGGCCGATCCAGCGGACCGACCATCCAGCGAACATGTTGCACGCGGCCACGCTTCGAGCCATTGACGCGTGCCAGAATCTTCGGGGTCATCAGGCCGAGCTCGGTGGCCCAGCCATGGGTGGCGACCCGTACCATCAACGTGCCGTCCGGGGTGACGGAGAGCGCCCGCGTCACGGCGGCGATCTGCGGCCCGACCAGTTCGGCCCACTCATCGACCACGGTGGCGAGATCGAAGCGCTTGCCGAGTCCCGACTGCGCGAGCCAGGTGTCGAGCGCCTCCGCCAGCGGGATCGGGGCGATCGGGGCACCTAGGCTGTAACCTTTCCCTCGCGAACGTCCCACCGTACCAGCTCCAGTTCCCGTGGCAGGTCTTCGACCCGCGGTGCCGTCACCACCAATTGCCCGCCGTGCTCTCGCAACCGTGCCGCCAGCCGGGCCTGCCGCGTGCCGTCCAGCTCGGCGAAGACATCATCCACGAGGAGGGCCGGACGCACCTGTCGAGCTGTTGCCAACGTCTCTCGTTCAAGCAGACGCAACGCGATGGCTGCCGTCCGCTGTTGCCCCGTCGAGCCCACGGAGCGCAGTGGCCGGCCGTCGAGTGTGAGCACCAGGTCGTCCCGATGGGGCCCGACATGGGTCTGGCCGCGGGAGAGGTCGCGTGTGCGGCTCCCCGCGAGGCGTTCAGGCCAGGCCGCCGGGTCCACCAGCGCCTCATCTCCTCGGTACCGCAGCCCCACCGCGAGTGGCTCGCCGAGGTGGGCCAACTCGTCGCGCCATCCCGCCTCTGCCGTGGCCGACCACTCTCGCCGGGCCGAGGCGACGGCTGCCCCCGCCTCGGCGAGGATGCCGTCGAACGGCTCGGCACTTCGGGGATCTCCACGACGCATGGCGGCATTGCGCTGGGCCAACGCGGCCCGGTACCGCAGCAACCCTGAAAGATAGGCGGGTCGGGCCAGTGAGAGCATCCGGTCGAGCCAGCGCCGCCGCTCAGCCGCGCCACCGTAGACCAGAACCGGGTCACCGGGGAGGAACGCGACCGCCAGCCAGTGGCCCAGCGCGGCGGTGACCGCCCGTTGGTCGACCCCGTCGACCGTCACCCGCTTGCGTCCGGTACTGGCGGTCCAGGTCGCGCCGATGGCGATGCTGTCCGCGCGCGTCACCGTGATGTGGAAGCCGGGGCCCCCGTGACGCGCCATCTCGCGATCGCGCGCGCCGCGCAGCGAGCGGAAAAGCACGGGGTACCCAAGCGCCTCGAGCAGGGAGGTCTTCCCGCTGCCGTTGGGCCCGACAAGCGCCATGCCAGGGGGGGGGATGTCAAGGACGGCGTCGGCGAGGTTGCGGACGCTCCGCACCACCAGCGACGCCGCCTGCATCTGCTCAGTGACCAGTGAACGCGGGCGGCCGCTTCTCGAGGAAGGCCTGGGTGCCCTCGCGCTTGTCGTCGGACGCGCACGCCTCGCCGAACGCGGCGGCTTCGGCCGCCAGGGCGGCATCGAGATCGAGGTCGAGTGCCTGGTCAACCGTGGCGATGCAGAGCGCCACGGCGCGCGGCCCCATCGTGAGGATGGTGCGCGCAACGGTGCGCGCCTCTTCAAGCAACGACTCGGCCGGGACGATGCGCTCCACCAGGCCGATGCGCAGCGCCTCTTCCGCGTCGATCACGCGCGCGGTGAGCAGCAATTCCAGCGCCCGGCCGCGGCCGACGAGGCGCGGCAGTCGCACCGTGCCGCCGTATCCGGGAATCAGGCCGAGCTTCACCTCTGGCTGGCCGAACTTCGCCGATGGGGCTGCGAGGCGCAGGTGGCAGGCCATCGCCAACTCGCATCCCCCCCCCAACGCGAAGCCGTTGACGGCTGCAATGACCGGCTTCCGCAAGTGCTCCAGCGCCCGGAAGACCGCCTGACCGCGCGCGGAGAGTCGTTGTCCGTCATGGCCATCCACCTCAGCCAGTTCGCTGATGTCGGCGCCGGCCACGAAGGCCTTCGGTCCCGCGCCAGTGATGATGATCGCACGAATGGAGGCGTCGGTGCGCAGAACCTCGAGCAGGGCGGTGAAGTCCTCGAACACCTGCGCGTTCAGGGCGTTCAGCTTGTCGGGGCGATTGACGGTCACCACGGCGATGCCGTCCGCGTCCGTCTCCAGGAGCAGGGTGGAGTAGGTCATCCCGGGAAGATAAGGGATGAGGGGGCCCCTGTTCACCGTTCACTGTTCACCGTTCACAGTACATTCCCTTATGCCGACCATCCTCGCCCTCGATCAGGGCACCACCGGTTCCACCGCGCTGGTCTTCGGACCCGACGGTACGGTGCGCGGTCGCGGCTACCGGGAGATCCCGCAGCACTTTCCAGAGCCTGGACAGGTGGAGCACGAACCCGAGGATCTCTTCACCTCGATCATCGCAGCGGCGCGAGAGGCGCTGGCCCAGCACGGCGGGCCAGTGGACGCGATCGGGATCACCAACCAGCGCGAGACGCTTGTCCTGTGGGACCGCGACACCTTGGCCCCAGTGGGGCGAGCCATCGTCTGGCAGGATCGGCGGACCGCTGCCCGCTGCGCCGAACTGCGCGCGGCAGGACACGAACCATGGCTTCGTGAGAAGACTGGGCTGCTGCTCGACCCCTACTTCTCCGCGACCAAGCTCGAGGCCCGGCTCGCCGACCCGGCGGTCCGCAGTGCGGCGGAGTCGGGACAGCTCTGTGCCGGCACGGTCGAGAGCTGGCTCGTCGCGCGCCTGACCAATGGCACGCATGTCTCCGATGCGACGAACGCCTCGCGCACGCTCCTCGCCGCCATCGCCACCGGACAATGGCACCCCGAACTCCTCGACTTCTTCGGGGTCCCAGAATCGATGATGGCGGGAGTCGTCCCGTCAGCCGGCCTGGTCGGTACCACGACCACCGAATGGTTCGGTCAGGCCCTCCCGATCACCGGACTCGTGGGGGACCAGCAGGGCGCGCTCTTCGGGCAGGGGTGTACCGAACCGGGGATGGCGAAGATCACCTACGGTACCGGGGCCTTCCTGCTCCGGTTCACCGGGAACGAGGCGCCACCTGTTCCGGCCGAGGGGATCCTCGCCACGATCGCTGCGGATGCCGGTGGGCGCCTCGGTTGGGCGCTGGAGGGGAGCGTGTTCGTGGCGGGTGCCGCGGTCCAATGGCTGCGCGACGGGCTGGGCATCATCGACTCGGCGGAGGAGACGGCCGCACTCGCTGCCTCGGTGCCGGATACGGGAGGGGTCACCCTGGTGCCAGCATTCACCGGCCTCGGGGCCCCGTACTGGAACGCCGAGGCACGAGGGACTCTGGTGGGGCTGACCCGGGGGACGAGTCGGGCGCATCTGGTGCGGGCGACTCTGGAGGCGATTGCACATGGCACCTGCGACCTCGCGGATGCGATGGGGGGCGTCACCGCACTGCGCGTCGATGGCGGGGCCGCGGCCAACGACTGGCTGATGCAAATGCAGGCAGACCTCCTGGGGGTTCCGGTCGAGCGCCCGGCGGGGGTCGAGCTCACCGCCTACGGCGCGGCGCGGCTCGCCGCGCTGGGGTTGGGGGATTCGCTCCCGCCGGCGACGGCACTCGGGGCCATCTCGGTCTTCGAGCCCCGCGAGGGCACGGATTGGCGGGAGGCACGCCGGGCGGAGTGGCGGCGTGCGGTCGGTGCGGCCCTCGCCTGGGCGGACCACCAGCGGTAAGCCTTGCACGGACTGGAAGTGACTATATTTCGGGCATCCTCTGGATGGAGTACAGATCATGAAGCCAGGCGTCAAATTCGCTCTCGGAGCCGCCGTGATCGTCGGGGCCATCACGCTCCTGATGATCGAGGGAGTGAAGCAAACCGGCACCTACTTTCTCACACCCACGCAACTGGTCGAGAAGTCGGCAGCGGACCCCACGCTGCATGACGTTGGCCTCAAGGTCGCGGCGAGCGTCGTGAAGGGTTCCATCTCGCGCGATCCTTCAGTACAACGCGTGGACTTCACGATCTCCGATGGCACGAATTCCTTTCCCGTCACCTACACCGGGATGGTGCCCGACACCTTCACCGACGAGAACGACATCGAGGTCGTCATCGAGGGGAAGTTCGGGAATGACGGTGTCTTCGTCGCGACCGATGTGATCGCCAAGTGCGGCTCGCGCTACGAGGCCGTGTGGGATGAACAGGTTGCTGCCTCGTGACCCTGCTTGGACACTTCGCCCTCTGGGCAGCATTCCTGATCGGTGTGTGGAGCGCTGGGCTCGCCTTCTTCGCGCGGTGGCAGGATCGGCCTGAACTCTCCCTTGCGATCCGTCGCGGGAGCTACGCCGTCTGCGCCGCGCTCCTCGTGGCCTCGGCGGCCTTGTGGAAGGGCCTCTTCTCCCACGACTTCAACATCGAGTATGTCGCCGCGTACACCTCGCGGAACCTGCCAGAGTACTATCTCGTCACCGCGTTCTGGGCCGGACAGAAGGGCTCCTTGCTCTTCTGGGCCGTCGTCCTCGGCATCTTCGGCGCGTTGGCCCAGGCCCTGACGAGCAACCGATTCAAGGACCTGCTTCCCTACGTCGCGGGCGTCACCAACATCACCGCGGCGTTCTTCATCGCCGTGATGCTCTTCGGCGAGGGCGCGAACCCGTTCGAGCGGCTGTCCTTCACACCCGCTGACGGACGCGGGCTCAATCCCCAACTGCAAAACCCGGGGATGATTGCCCACCCGCCGACGCTCTATCTCGGCTACATCTCGCTCGCCGTGCCATTTGCCTTCGCGATCGCCGCCCTGATGGCGCGCCGGCTCGACGCGGGCTGGATCATCGCGATGCGCAAGTGGGCCCTGGCCTCGTGGATCTTCCTCTC
The DNA here is from genome assembly GCA_011390645.1 of Gemmatimonadota bacterium. Lineage (GTDB taxonomy): Bacteria > Gemmatimonadota > Gemmatimonadetes > Gemmatimonadales > GWC2-71-9 > Palsa-1233. The sequence continues at coordinate 25,397 of JAABRY010000009.1, read as the reverse complement.
GATCGGCATCACGATCGGGATGTGGTGGGCCTATCTCGAACTCGGATGGGGCGGCGTCTGGGCCTGGGATCCGGTCGAGAACGCCTCGCTGTTGCCATGGCTCACGCTCACCGCCTTCCTGCATTCGGTGATGATCCAGGAAAAGCGCGGCATGCTCAAGCGCTGGAACATGGGGCTGATCATCGGCACCTTCCTGCTGACGATCTTCGGCACCTTCATCACGCGATCGGGCGTGATTGCCTCGGTGCACTCGTTTACCCAGTCGAGCGTCGGGTACTTCTTCCTCGGCTTCCTGCTCGTGACGGCGATCCTCTCCTTCACGTTGCTGTACACACGGTGGCCGGACCTCGAGCCGGAGGCAGAGCTTGAATCGCTCGCCTCCCGCGAGGCCGCCTTCCTCTTCAACAACCTCGCACTGGTCGGCATCGCCTTCTCGGTGATGTGGGGCACGCTCTTCCCGATCATTTCCGAGGCGGTGCGGGGCACGAAGATCACGGTCGGTCCGCCGTTCTTCAACAAGGTGAACATCCCGCTGGGGCTCTTCCTCCTGCTGCTGACCGGCATTGGTCCGCTCATCGCATGGCGCAAGGCCTCCGCCGCCAACTTGCAGCGGCAGTTCATCGTGCCGACGGTGACGGGACTCGTCACCACCGTGGCGCTGCTGCTCGCCGGCCTCCGCGACGGCTGGGCACTCGCCGCGCTCGGCATCAGCGGCTTTGTCGTCGGCACCATCGGCCAGGAGTTCTGGCGCGGGGTGCGGGCGCGGCACGTGATGCATGATGAGTCGATCCCGGTCGCGCTCGTGCGGCTGATGGGTCGCAACCGTCGCCGCTACGGTGGCTACATCGTGCACGTCGGGATCGTCCTCTACTTCGTCGCGTTCACTGGCCTCGCGTTCCGGACGAAGGCGGAGGTGGACCTCGTACCTGGGCAGTCGACCACGATCGCCTCGCCCTTCGGTTGGACGTACGAACTCACGCACCTCGGCATTTCGCAGTACAGCGCGCTCAACCGACAGGTCAGTGCTGCGACACTCGAGGTCAAGCGTGACGGCGTCCGCATCGGGACGATCAAGTCGGAAAAGCGGCAGCACGTCGACTCGTTCGGCAACCGGCTCTTCGAACCGAGCACGGAGGTCGGGCTGCGCAGTGACCTGCGTGAGGATCTGTATGTGGTGTACGGCGGCTCACCCGATGGCACCGAGCGGTCACACTTCGTGCTGCAGGTGAATCCGCTGGTGGCCTGGTTCTGGATCGGTGGTGCCGTGCTGGTGCTCGGCGGCATGCTCACGATGTGGCCCGGCGGACCGCAGGTGAAGACCAAGCGTCGCGCGCCGGTGCAAGCCGGCTACGAGGCCACACTCACCGGGATGCCCTCATGAAGAGCACGCGCCGTGGTTTCCTTGCTGCCCTGCTGACCGCCGGTGGCGCGCGCACCCTGCTCGCGCAAGAGCCGAGTGGGGGTGACTCCCTCTCCGCGGATCCGCTTCGCCAGCCGTGGAATGTCGGCATCCAGCGCGACACCGTTGGTGTGCTCGACAACGATCCCGTCGTGATCGCCATCGAGCGGCGGTTGCGCTGCACGTGCGGGTGTACGCTCGACATGTACACCTGTCGCACCACCGACTTCACCTGTACCTATTCGCCGGAACTGCATCGCGAAGTCGTGGCGATGATCGAGGCGGGCAAGACCCCGGAGGAAATCATCGCGTTCTATGTCGAGCGCGACGGGGAAGCGGTCCTGATGGCCCCGCCCGCGGAGGGGTTCAACATCGCGGGCTACCTCGTCCCGGGCCTCGTGATCGCCACGGTCGGTCTCGGGCTGGGCGCGTACCTCTCGCGTCGTCGCGACGTCGAGTCGGGGAGCGATGTAGCGGCGGGCCGGGACGCGGCGGCCGCAGAAGCTGCAGCTCCCGATGCCGAGGCCGCCGAGCGACTCCGGCGTGCGCTCGATGAGGTCGAGTCCTGATGGGCAGCGAAGTCGTCGAGGCGATCGCGGCGCTCGTCGTGGGGTTGGCGCTCATCTGGCTGGTGTTGCAGCCGATCGTGGCCCCGGCACCCCAGGCACCGGAGGCGTTCGAGCCACCGGACCCTGAGGAGACGCCGCGGGGTCGGGCGCTGTTGGCGCTCAAGGAGATCGAGTTCGATCGCGCCACCGGCAAGCTGTCTGACGATGACTACACGATGCTGCACAATCGCTACTCTGCGCGGGCCATCGCGGTGCTTGACGACGCGGCGGAGCCCGACGCCGAGCCAATGCGGCGGACCCCCACCGCAAGTGGGCACCCATGCCCCACCTGCGGGGGAGCCACCGTGCCGCACGCTGCCTTCTGCGGTGCGTGCGGCGCGTCACTCAGCGTCGGTATTCCGTCACGAACCACCCCGTAGTCCGCGTTCCCTCGGTCTTCAACAACCAGTTCGCTCCACCGGGCCCCCAGCCCGCGATGCTGGTCTCCACGGCGTTGCCGATGAAGTCGTCGGACGTCGTGATGAAGTTGCGCACCGACTTCGCGAGGTCGAAGGCCGACGGGGCCGCCTTGATCCCACGAATGATGCCCGGCTCGACCTTGCCAGAGGTCCACGTGCGGAACACGGTATCCAGATTGCGGATCAAGGTGGCAATATGTCCGCCGTCCGCACGCACCACGCACGGCTCGTCGTCGTCCTCCCACGCCACGATGCGCACCACCCCACCTGGCCGCAACTTCTCGTAGGCCACCCGGTCTGCCTCGGTCATGAGCGGTACGGCACCGGTCCAGTCGAGGGTGTTCTGATCCCAGGCGTAGGGTCCGCCGGCGTGTTCCCCGACACACGAGATCTGGAAAGAATCCCCGTTCTTGTCGTGTCCGTAGACGTGATACTCGAACTCCGGCTTCCCCTTGATCCAGCTTTCGAATTCTTCCTCGAAATGCGACTTGGTGAGGTAGAGCCCACCCTGCGGTGTCAACGTGCTTCCGCCGCCGCCCCCGCCCCAACTGTCGCCACCGCCGCAGTAGGTCCAGCAGCTCAACTTCAGGTGCGGCCTGCCCCCAGTGAAATCGAACTCCTGCGGCACCAGAGCAATCACCGGGGTGGTCGGTGGGCGGTCTGGATGGAGGATGCTGCGAGTGCCGGTCGCGTCGAACGCGACTGGTGCTTCGCCGTCGTGGCCGATCGTGCCGACCAGGAAATGCGTGTCGCCCTGCCACGCGGCCCGATGTGCCTCGACCGGGAGGTAGAGCTCCAAGCCACGGGCCGCGTCGAGGTCCGCGACCAGCTCGGCAACGCTCGTGGCGCCGCTGGCCGCCAATCGTGCGAGGAGGCGGGATCCATCCGCACGCACGAGGGCCTGGAACTGCAGTTTGCCTTCAGGGGCGGTCGACGCCTCGAGGCGGTCCACGACCTCGCGGCGCGTGACCGGGTCGGCCAAGGCCACGGCAAGGCGCGCAGCCAGGCGCTCGCGGGCCGTGGTTGTCGGATCGGTGGCCGCGGCGGGCTGATCCGGCAGCGGGGCGGTGGGGAGATCGCGATCGGCGCAGGCGGCGAGCGCCGCGAGCGCGATCAGGGGAACCAGCAGGTGACGGGACATCGGGAACCTCCGCAGATGATGGTGAGCGTGCGACCAGGTGTCGCGACGCGTGCACATCATCTGCTCGGCGAGCGGAGGGCCGAGGGTCGGGTTATTGCGCCGAGGGGCTTAGGTAGTCGTTGTCCGTCGAAGATCTCCGTAGCGCTGGTGAAACGTGAAAGGTGAAAGGGGCGTCCAGCCGTTCCCTTTCACCTTTTACGTTTCACCTTCCAACATCCACCATCCGACGTCCAACATCTCCCTTCACCAATCCACCTCCCGATAGTCCTTCAGAAACTTCCCCCACACATGCGTCCCCGAATTGAACCCGGCGATGATCGGGTCCACGATCCGGGCGGCGCCGTCGAGGATGTCGAGGGGCGGGTGGAAGCGGTGCTCCTTGGTCTTGGCGGCGGCGATCTCCACCGGGTCCTCATCCGTCACCCAGCCGGTATCCACGCTATTCATGTGAATGCCGTCCTTGTGATAATCCGCGGCGGAGGTGCGCGTCATCATGTTGAGCGCCGCCTTTGCCATGTTCGTGTGCGGATGGCGTGAGGTCTTGAAGCGGCGGTAGAACTGGCCCTCCACCGCCGAGACGTTGACGATGTGCTTGTCACGCTCGGGGGTGCGCATCATCAACGGCTTGAGGCGCGCGTTGAGCACAAACGGTGCGACCGCGTTGACGAGTTGCACTTCGAGCAGCTCCACCGTGGGCACCTCGTCCAGATTGAGCCGCCACGAGTTGCGGCCGCGCAGGTCGACCTGCTGCAGGTCGATATCCAGTTCTCCCTCGGGGAAGAGGTGCGACTGACCCAGCAGCTCCTCGGGAAGGAGCGCGACCTGTGAGAGCGCCGCGGCGTGCGTGAGGCCGGGCGCCTGTGCGGCGAGCTCCTGCAGCGTCGGCATCCCGTCCTGTCCAGCGGGGAGGCGGTTCGCCTCGCGCATCGTCTCCAGCGGGTGGAGCAGCTTGCGGGCGGCGCTCGGCAGCTCGCTGAGCGAGGACAACTCTTGCGCCATCATGTGCCGGTAGAAGTCGGGTGGCCGGCGCACGGTCTGGCAGGCATTGCTGATGATGAAGTCGAGTCGGTCCGTCTCCGTCACCATGCGATGACAGAGCGCTTCGACACTCGGCGTGTGGCGCAGGTCGAGTCCCACGATTTCGAGGCGATCGGCCCAGTCGCTGAAGTCATGCTCCCGAGCGTAGCGCATGGCCGAGTCGCGCGGGAAGCGCGTGGTCACGATCAGGCGGGCACCGGCACGCAACAACTTGAGCCCCGCCTGATATCCGATCTTGACGCGGCCACCAGTGAGCAGGGCCACGCGGCCGCTCAGGTCGGCCAGCTCGCTGCGCTTGGCGTAGTTGAATGCGGCGCACGCCGGGCAGAGTTGGTCGTAGAAGTGGTGGACCTCGGTGTAGTCCTGCTTGCAGACGTAGCAGTTCTGCGGTTCGAGCATCTCCCGGAAATCAGGGTCCTCGACCTCCTCGGCCTCGACCCCCACCGGGGGGAAGTAATTGGGCGTCCCGACACCGGGGCGCACACGCAGCTTTCGGATTCCCGTATTCTGGAGGACCTGCTCCTCCTTCTCGATCTTGGTCGCCTTCCGGCGCCGCTCCGTGGCCTTCACGAGCTGACGGCGGGCGTAGGCGTCCGGCGAGTAGACCTTGCCGGCCAGATCGGTGAGCCGGATGCGGATGGCGTCCGGGAGGTCGAGGAGGAGGGTCCGGTCGGCGACCACGGCCTCCAGGACCGCCATGACCTCCTCCACCGTGGCTTCGGTCAGCGGGGTGGAGCGGTCAGGGCTGGCATCGTCAGGCATTGTCATGGGGGACAGACTAACGGCGGGAGCAGGGGCGGCCAAGGGGCGCGCCCACTACACCTCCAGGGTGGCCAGCCGCTTCGCCGCCATGCGCACCGGGACGATGCCCGCCACCAGCATCAACAGCGCCACTCCCGTGAAGGCTGCGATCCCCTGGGGGCCGAGCCCAGCCGGCCCACCCGCTCGCGCCGCGCGCAGGTGATCGGTCACCGGCAGGGCCTCGAGCACGATGATCGCGCCAAGCAGGGCGATGGCAAGCAACATGAAGACCAGCCCGCCAAAGGAGGTCGGTATTTGGGCCGCGTTCTCGGTGTCATACTGCGGATAGAGCGTGCCGATGCCGAGCGCCAGACCGCCGACGGCCAGCGTGTACCCGAGCACGGTGGCGACACTCACCGCCATCATGAACGACGAGGCGCGCAGCATCACGTTCGTGGTCACGGTGAGCCCAAGCGCCAGGATCACCAGTGGCAGCATTCCCACCACGTACTTGCTGCGCAGCATCGCGCGCGGGTCGAGCGGCGAGGACCTGAGCAACCACATCTGTCGCCCTTCGAGCGAGATGGACGGGAAGATGAAGCGTGCCGCCACCGCCGCAATCACGAAGCCCGCCAGCCCCTGGTTCAGGAACACGATCAGCGTCATCAGGAAGACGGGCACTTCTTCGCCGGTGAAGAGCGGCAGCGCCTTGATGTTGAAGAGGTAGACCACCACCAGCACCCCGAGCAGGATGAGCTGGCTCCATTGCGTGGAATCGCGGAAGAAGACCCGCAAATCCTTGAGGATGAACTCGCGCCGCATCGGCGGCACGCCCCGCATGACCCGACGTGCGACCCAGTCCCATCGCGCGCCGCGAATGTTGGAATCCGCTCCCTCCTGCGCGCGCGCGAAGCCGCTCATGAAGAGTCGTCGGTGCAGGGCCGCGCCGAGGACCACGAAGGCCGCAGCCGTTGTCCAGAGCAAGACGACCGGGAGCGGATCGCCCACGCGAGTGAGCCAGTTCATCAGCATCGCGCTCGCCCACTCGCTCGGTAGGAGCGGATGGGACGGGCTGCGCAGCACCGCGATGAAGTCCACCAGCGATTCGAACCCTTCCGGGCGTGCCAGTTGCTCGGGTTGCAGGAACCGCAGGAAGACGACGAGCCCGCCGGCGGCGAGCAGCGTCACCAGGCCGAGCAGGTCGCGCGCGCGTCGGGCGGGGAAGATGTTGACCAGCAGGAGCGTCACCGCCGCCCCGATGACCCCGGGGATGACGAAGAACGGGATCAGCGCGGCCGCCGCGATGATCGGGAAGAAGATCCCCCCCCCCCACGCGATGCCGTACGCCGCCAGGAGCGGCGCCGCGAGGAGGGCCACCATCCATGAGGAGTGAATGACCGTTTCGCCCAGCTTCATGAGGTAGAAGCGCCCCCAGTCGAGTGGGGCGGCCACCAGCATGTCGAGGTCCTTCGCCAGGAAGAAGGTCGAGAGCGCCGCCACGAGGTTCGAGAGAAGGAGGATGCCTCCAAAGGCGAGAAACGCCATCGCCAGCAGTTTGCCCGCCAGCAGTGGCCCGATCTCGGGCACACCCTTGAAGTACGTGACGATCCGATATGAGATGCCGAATGCTGCCGCGAGGAAGAGGAATCCCGCGACGCCGAGCAGCACGCTCCGCGACCCGGAGCCATTGCGACCGGTGCGCACCCGGGCCAGCGCGCTGCGCCACTTCGGGCTCGACAGCGCGAGGAGCGAGGGTTGGGGTTGGCCCTGGTCAGCCAAGGACGGCATCCAGGTCGTGTTCGACGTGCTCGCCGGTCAGCCGCAGGAAGAGTTCTTCCAGCGCCGCCCCATCCGACGACGCCTGTTCCCGGAGTTCCGCAAGCGAGCCGCAGGCGGCCAGCTCGCCATGCCGAATGATGCCGATGCGATCGCAGAAGCCTTCGACGATCTCCAACGTGTGGGTGCTCATCAGGATCGTCCCGCCGCGATCCACGAATCGTCGGAAGAGGGTCTTGAGGAGCCGTGCGCTCTTCGGATCGAGACCCACCATCGGCTCGTCCACCACGATCACATCGGGGCGATGCACGAACGCGCTCGAGATGATCAGTTTCTGCCGCATCCCGTGCGAATAGCTCTCCGTGAGCTCGTGCTTCCACGGCGCGAGTTCGAACAGCGTCAGCAACTCATCCATCCGTGCTTCGATTTCCGGGCCGTCCTGTCCGTACAGCGCGGCCGTGAACCGCAGGAACTCGGCGCCGGTCAACTTGTCGTACACGAAGGGACGATCAGGGATGAAGCCCAGCTTCGCCTTGGCAAGCATCGGGTTGGCGACGATGTCCACGCCACCCACTTCGATTTGTCCGCTCGTGGGGGCAAGGATGCCCGCGATCATGCGCATCGTCGTCGTCTTCCCGGCGCCGTTCGGGCCCAGGAAGGCGAAGAGTTCGCCGCGCTTGACGTGGAGATCGATGCCCTTGACCGCCTCGAACTTTCCGTATCGCTTGACGACTCCCTGCAGGCGGATCACGGCTGCTCCTCGCGCTCGGTGGATGGCGTCGCGACCGGGGTGAACCGGACGTCCGCGACGTAGGGCAACAGGTCATCAGGGTGGCTTGAGCCCGCCCACGCCAGTCGTATCAGGTCGGTCGCGGCGGCAGCGTGTCCGCGTGCGGGATCGATCGCCATCCACTGTCCGCGTTCGCGCACATACACCTCGACCCACGCATGCGTGTACAACGTATCGCCGCTGGGGCGCACCCCCACCACATAGCGGGCGTTGGCTCCTTCGGCTCGCAGGACTGCCACCAGCAGTCGGGCCACACCATCGGGTCGCGCCCGTCCCGCGGTCAGCGCGCCGAGTGCATCCTCGGCCGCGGTCGCGGCGGTGTCCACCCGAACGCTGCGCCCGAGTTCGGTCACGAGGCGCGTCCAGTCGCCAGCGGTGATCGTTGCCTTGAGCTGCGCTGCGAAGGCAACAATTTCCGGGGCGGTGACCTGGATGAGTGGATCGAGGATCTCGGGTCCGGGACCGCGAGGACCGGCCGCGCCACTTTCAACGATCGTCACGACGCCATCGGACCGCACACGCTGCCTCCCACCCTCCAGCGACTGCAGTGCCCATTCCTCGAGCGGACGCCCGTCCCGATGACGTACCTCGAAGCGGTGCATGCGCTCGTCTGATTCCGGACCCGACGGCAACGCGGCAAGAGGGACGAGGGTCGGCAAGGCCGCCAGGATTCCCGCGCGCTGTTCATCCAGACGTTCGCGAAATGCCTGCAGGGCGATCCCGAAGTCGGTGCGTTGCCACCGCACGCCCAGTGCATGGCGCAGGCCGACCAAGCCACCACGCCCATCAACGGTTGCCTGGACCGTCCCAGTCGGGAGTTCGAGGAGGATCGTCCGCACGTCCGTCGTGTCCGTCAACACAGCTCGCCACACCCGATCGGCCTCAAGCACCGAACTGTCCGCGAATACCACGCGCTCTGTGGTAGTGGACGGATCCGCTCGACCGGCGCGCACGCCGATGGGCCACCCGGACATCAGCGGAAGCCGACGCTCCTCACCCACGCCCAGTGCACCGGTAAATGCCAGGCGGTACGGGGCGACCTGCATCGGCACCGGTGCTTCGCCTTCCGCCGACTCGGCGGTCACGACGCGTCCTTCGGTGGTGATCGTCGTGGTGATGCGTGTGCCGCGCACTGTCAGGTCCGTGGCGACTCGCCGCCCGGGGCTACTGGTCACCGTCGCGATGCTTGACACGGCCAGATTCGGGGCAAGGGTGATTTCGGTGGTGCGGTTGGTGCGCTGGAGGGCGGTGCCCCGCGGCAGCTCCATCGAGGAGGTCTCGAGGACCTTGTACCCCGGGGAGAGCGTATCGAGGGTCACGCCCACCAGACCAACTTGGGTCTCGCCAGCCATCACGGCGAACCACGCCTCGCTTGGTGCAAGGCGCAACGCGGCACGTGCGGCCAGGGTCGAGGCCTCGGTCTGCCCGAGCTCACGACGGCCCAGCCAGCCCAGTGCCCCGGCCCATGCCAGCAGAATGGCGAGGGCCGCCACGCGGCGCAGGGAGGGTCGGGAAGAGGACATGCTGGAGTCCGTTGCAAGGGTTGTTCCCGCGTGGAATGACCCCGCGCATTGCTCTGGGTTCCCGGTCCGCCTTACCATTGGGGGTTATGGCTGAAGAGTTCCTCGTCGTCCGTGGTGCCCGCGAGCACAACCTGAAGAACGTCACGGTCCGCATTCCGCGGAACGCGCTGACGGTCCTGACCGGTCTATCGGGGTCGGGGAAGTCGTCGCTGGCCTTCGACACGATCTACGCCGAGGGGCAGCGGCGGTATGTCGAATCGCTCTCGGCCTACGCCCGACAGTTCCTCGGGTTGATGGAGAAGCCGGACGTCGATGCGATCGAGGGTCTCTCGCCCGCGATTTCCATCGAGCAGAAGACCACCGGCCACAATCCTCGCTCGACCGTCGGGACCGTCACCGAGATCTACGACTACATGCGGCTGCTGTGGGCGCGCGCCGGTGTCCCGCATTGTCCCGTGGATGGCAGCCCGATCACGCGCTCGAGTGCCGCGCAGATCGCCGACACGATTCTCTCGTGGCCCGAGGGCACCAAGCTGGAAGTCCTCGGGCCGATGGTGCGCGGCCGCAAGGGCGAATTTCGCGAGCTCTTCGAGCAGCTCCAGCAGCAAGGCTATGTGCGCGTCCGCGTCGACGGTGAGGTCATGGACCTCGGCGCCGTGCCGAAGCTCAATCGCCGGCAGAACCATGATATCGCGGTGGTAGTGGACCGATTGGTGGTCCGCGAGAGCGATCGGGCCCGTCTGGTGGATTCACTGGAGACCGCGCTGCGTGTGGCTGATGGGGTCGTGGAGGTGATCAAGCACACCTCTCGACCCACGGCGTCCGAATCGCGACTCTTCAGCGAGCGCTTTGCGTGTCCAACCTGTGGTTTGTCGCTCCCCGAACTCGAGCCGCGCCAGTTCTCGTTCAATTCACCGTTCGGGGCGTGTACCGAGTGCCACGGCGTCGGCACGGCACGCATTCCGAACGCCGATCTCGTCCTCGGCGACGCGCGGATCTCGATCCTCGAGGGGGTCGTGTTGCCGTGGGGTGAACCCACGGGGTACCTCCGCAAGGTCGTCCTCCCGACACTCGCGAAGGCGTTCAAGTTCGACCTCGCCAAGCCGTGGTCCCAGATCCCCGACAAGGCCCGAGAGATCCTGCTGCACGGGGCGCCAGGCAAGAAGCTGACGTACGTGGCGGAGGGTGGGCGCGGCCGGGAAGTGGAGGGCGAATGGGAGGGCATCCTCACCAACGTGCAGCGCCGCTGGCGCGAATCGTCGAGCGATGCGGTGCGCTCTGACCTCGAAGGCTTCATGGTCGAGCAGCCCTGCCCGTCGTGTGATGGACGGCGACTGAAGCCTGAGTCGCTCTCGGTGCTGGTGCACGGGAAGAGCATCGGCGATGTGGTCGCCATGTCGGTGGATGAATCGATTGAATGGTTCTCTGCGATTCCGACCCGCCGCGGGCAGGCCGGTGCCGTCGACCCGGAGATCGCGGAACCCATCCTGAAGGAGGTCGTCGAACGGTTGACCTTCCTGCGCGACGTCGGGCTGGAATACCTCACGCTGGGTCGCTCGGCCGGGACCTTGAGCGGCGGCGAGGCCCAGCGCATTCGTCTGGCAACACAGATCGGCTCCCGCCTGGTGGGCGTGCTCTACATCCTCGACGAGCCGAGCATCGGGTTGCATCAGCGGGACAACGAACGGCTCCTCGATACGCTGCGCGAGTTGCGCGACCTCGGCAACACCGTGATTGTCGTGGAGCACGACGAGGACACGATTCGCGCGGCCGATCACATCATCGACCTCGGGCCACGTGCTGGACGCTTCGGCGGTGAAGTCGTCGCCGAGGGAACGATCGACGAGATTCTCGCCCACCCCGATTCGCTCACCGCGCGCTACCTGCGCGACGAATTGCGGGTGCCCACCCCACCGGTGCGGCGTCCGGTCGATCCCGAGCGGTGCCTGCGCATCGTCGGGGCACACGCCCACAACCTGCGGCATCTCGATGTCCAGGTGCCGCTCGGCTTGTTTGTCGCTGTGACCGGTGTGTCCGGGTCGGGGAAGAGCACGCTCATCACCGACATTCTCTATCAGACGCTGGCGCGCCACTTCTACCGGGCGAAGGTGCTCCCGGGCGCGCATGATCGCATCGAGGGCCTCGATCTCCTCGACAAGGTCATCGACATCGATCAGTCACCGATTGGTCGCACGCCGCGTTCGAATCCGGCCACCTACACCGGCCTCTTCACGCCGATCCGCGAGCTCTTCACGCAGCTCCCCGAGGCGAAGATGCGGGGCTATGGGCCCGGACGCTTCTCGTTCAACGTCAAGGGCGGTCGTTGCGAAGCCTGTCAGGGCGATGGGCTCGTCAAGATCGAGATGCATTTCCTCCCGGACGTGTACGTGCCCTGCGAGGTCTGCAAGGGGCGACGCTACAATCGCGAGACGCTGGAGGTGCGCTACAAGGGCAAGAGCATCGCGGACGTCCTCGATCTCACGGTCGCCGATGCGCTCGACTTCTTCAGCGCGCAGAACCGCATCGCCGATCGCCTCGAACTGCTGAACGACGTCGGCCTCGGCTACCTGCACCTCGGCCAAGCCGCCACGACCCTCTCGGGCGGTGAGGCGCAGCGCGTCAAACTGGCCACCGAGCTGGCTCGTCGCGACACGGGACGTACGTTGTACATTCTTGATGAACCGACCACCGGCCTCCACTTTGAAGATGTGCGTCTGCTCCTCGAGGTTCTCCATCGTCTCGTGGCGAAGGGGAACAGCGTCGTGGTGATCGAGCACAACCTCGACGTGATCAAGACCGCCGACTGGGTCCTGGACCTCGGTCCTGAGGGCGGCGTGCGCGGCGGCGAGATGGTCGCGGCGGGAACCCCGGAGGACGTCGCCGAGGTGGCGGCGAGTCATACGGGGCGGTTCCTGAAACGGATGTTGGGTAATAAGTCGTAAGTCGTAGGTCGTAGGTCGTAGGTCGTGAGACTGGACTCGGACGTGGGGCTTCGCGAGCCGTCTGATTTGCGAAGCCTATGACCTATGACCTACGACATACGACCTAACGATATCAGATCTCCACCCCCCCGAGGAGCCCCCCCCGTGACCCCCATCACCCTCGAATCCCTCCGCCCGCGCTTCGCCGAGCAGTACGCCCTCGAGCGCGAACTGGGGCGTGGGGGCATGGGTGTGGTGTTTCTGGCGCGCGAGATCTCGCTCGACCGCATGGTCGCCATCAAGGTGCTGCCGCCCTCGCTCGCTGATGATCCGGCGATTCGTGAACGATTCCTCCGTGAGGCGCGCACGGCAGCGCAGCTCTCGCACCCCAACATCGTGCCGATCTTTCGGGCCGATGCCATGGACGGCCTCGCGTACTTCGCGATGGGCTTCGTGGATGGCGACAACCTGGCCGAACGGCTCACCTCGCGCGGACCGCTGCCGCCAGCGGATGCGGTGCGCATTCTCCGCGAGGTCGCGTGGGCACTCGCGTATGCGCACGCCCGTGGGGTCGTGCACCGTGATGTGAAGCCCGAGAACATCATGATCGAGCGTGGCACCGGACGGGTGACGGTGACGGACTTCGGCATCGCGCGTGACGTGCGTGCGAAGAATCTCACGGCCGATGGCACGGTGCTCGGTTCCGTCCACTATATGAGTCCCGAGCAGGTCGCGGGCGATGTGCTGGATGGTCGCAGCGATCTCTATGCGCTCGGCGTGGTGGCCTTCCAGTTGCTCAGCGGCCGGCTGCCGTTCGACGCACCACAGGCCTCCGCCGTACTGCTGATGCAGGCAACCCGCGCTGCCCCGTCTCTGGGTGAGGTCGCCCCTGGGATCCCCGGCGCACTCGTGCAGGTCGTGGATCGTTGCCTCCGCAAGGACCCTGCAGAACGATACGCGACTGGCGAGGCGCTTGCCGAGGCGCTGACACAGGCCCTGCAGCAGGCACAGAGCGGACCGCAGGCGACCCCCGATCCTGTCCTCAGCGAGGAGGCCGCCAAGGCCGTCTGGCTCCGTGCGGCGCAACTGCAGGCCGATGCCGCGCGTCGCGTTAAGGATCGCACGGCACAGGCCGAGGCCTTTGCGACCGGCGTGCAACCGTCGGCGCCCACCACGGGGTATCGACGCACGGATGTCGAATCGGCCGCTGTCGAAGCAGGGATCGGTGCGGAATTCGTGCAACTTGCCTTGGCGGAGATGCCGGGCGAGGCACCCACCCCGGGCGAGGCGCTCGTGCCGGTGGGCGATCGACGAGACCGCATCGCCACCTTCATCGTCGGGACCAGCGATCGATCGATGCAGGTCACCCGCACCATCCGCGCGACCCCGGTACGCACCCTCGAATCGATCGGTCGCATCTTCCCGGCTCACCCGTGGGAACTCAACTTTCGCGACACCGTCGGTGGGCACCCGCTGGACGGCGGTGTGCTCACCTTCGGGGTGCGCGAAATCACCTCGGGCGACTATGTGGGTGGCCGGGGCCTGACATCCCTCCGCTACTACCTCACCGTGATCGATGCCTACCAGTTGCGCGTGACGCTGCACCCGCGCTCCGGTGACCCGCGGCAATGTGACGTCACGATCACTGCCGACCTGCGCAACGGCGTGCAGAAGAACGCCAAGATCGGCATGTGGATGGGCCTCGGCCTTGGCGGAGGCGGTGCAGCGTTGGGTATCGGCCTCTCCGTGGCGGCAGGGGCCGCCCTGGTGGCGATCCCGGTCGGTGCCGCCGCCTTGATTGGCGTGGGCGGGACGATGATCGGTCTCTATCGCGTGACCTTTCGCTGGGGGCTCAAGCGCGCGCGGAAGGAACTGGAGGCGATGCTCGACGCCTTGCAGGCAAGCGTCCGGTCCCAGGATGTCTTCGGTGCGCCGCCCCCAACCCCCCTCCCGCCGCCACCTGGCGACGACGACGATGGGGCAGCGGCCATCCTGATGATGGGCTCGTGATCGATCCTGGCGCGCAGCACCGCTAGATTTCAGGGAACTTCAACAGGGTGGCCACGATGGAGCTCGACGCGATCCTCGAAGTGCTGACTTACGCCAATGGCAACGAGCGCTCAGTGCGCCTGACATTGCGGGATGGCTCCGAAGTCATCGGCATCCCGTCGGTCGTGGATACGCACCCGACCGCACACGAGGTCTACGTCACCGTCGGCGGGGACGACGACACCGAGGTGGGGATCGCCTTCGAGGCGATTGCCTCCGCCGAGCTGGTCTGAGACTGGGGGGGGGATGGTTTCACTGCTGGACATCATCGGACCGGTCATGGTCGGGCCCTCGTCGTCGCACACGGCGGGGGCCTGTCGGCTTGGCCTGATCGCCCGTGCGCTGGTCGGCGGCACCCCGGAGCATGCGCAGGTCGAACTGCATGGCTCGTTCGCGCGGACCGGGGTCGGGCACGGGACCGACCGTGCCATCGCCGGCGGGCTACTCGGCTACCATCCCGACGACGAGCGGTTGCGGGAATCGCTCACCGCGGCCGAGGCCGAGGGGTTGACCATCGAGTTCAAGAACACCACCCTGCGTGGTGACCATCACCCGAACACCACCCGGATCACGGTGAAGCGCGACGGCAAGACGGCCGTCCTCATCGGCTCGTCGCTCGGCGCCGGCCGCATCCTCGTCACCGCGATCGATGGCTTCCCGGTCGAGGTCACTGGCGCCTACACCACACTGGTCGCGGTGGCAAAGGACGTTCCCGGGATCGTGGCCAGTGTCGCTGGCGCGCTCGCCGACGACAGCGTCAACCTCGCCACGATGCGCGTGTCCCGACGGCAGAAGGGCGGTGAGGCCATTCACATCTACGAACTCGACCACGCACCGAGCGATGGGGCGATGGCGCGCATTCTCGCCCTCCCGGTCGTGAAGACCGTGCGCATCATCGAACGGGTGGCCTGATGTACGACGTCTTGCTCGAGGCGGTCGACGCCGCGGAACGTGACGGCATTTCCCTCGGTGAACTGGCGCTGCGCACGGAGGCCGACACCGGCATTCGCACACGGGAGGAGGTCGAGGCAGGCTTGCGCCGGGCGCTCAAGGTGATGCAGGGCGCCGTCGAGCGCGGCCTCGTGGGCGACCTCCACTCCGTCAGTGGACTCGTGGGTGGCGACGCCCACCGACTCGCCAACGCGCGTGGTCCCTTGGCGAATACCATCTTCACCGACGCGCTTGCCGCCGCCCTGGCGGTGCAGGAGGTCAACGCCGCGATGGGGGTGATCGTCGCCGCGCCGACCGCTGGTGGAGCAGGCGTGTTGCCTGGCACCCTGCTTGGCATCGCGAGGCGACACCCGGTCTCGGAAGAGGCCATGATTCGCGCGCTCGCCACGGCGGGACTCGTCGGTGCGGTCGTGGCGGTCCGCGCGTCACTGAGCGGGGCCGAGGGGGGATGCCAGGCGGAGACCGGCGCCGCTGCCGGGATGGCTGCGGCTGCCGGCGTGGAACTCCTCGGCGGTACCCCGCGCCAGGCGATGCACGCCGTGGCGCTGACGATGCAGGGCACCCTTGGCCTCGTGTGCGACCCGCTGGGCGGGCTGGTCGAAGTGCCCTGCGTCTATCGCAACGCCACGGGCGCCGCGATGGCGCTCGCAGGGATCGAGATGGCGCTGGCGGGGGTCGAATTCCCGATTCCAGTGGATGAAGTGATCGATACCATGGGACAGATCGGGCGTGAGATGGACGTCCGCTACCGCGAAACGGCAGGCGGCGGCCTCGCCGCGACGCCAACTGGCCGCAAACTCGCGCGCGAGCGGCTGGTGCAGCTCAAACCCCGCAAGAAGTAGGATCCCGGGTCTCGTTTCCCGCTGAAACATTGTGGGCGGCCCGCCGTATGGGGCTGAGTCAACCCATTCCCTCGGAGGTGGTCCCATGGAAGGCGTCCTCGCGATCACCTTCATCTTTGGTGGAGGCGCGATCTTTCTGATCTCGCTCACGCCCGTCGGCAAGGCGTTCGCGGAACGGATTCGCCACGGTCAGCAACCACTGCCCCCGCTCGAACCGGACCCGGCACTCTACGACGAGCTGGACCGGATGCGCATGGAACTCAATGAGATCCACGAGCGGCTCGACTTCGCGGAGCGATTGCTCACTGATGGACGTGAGTCGAAGGAGGCGCCGTGATCCAGGACGCTCCCGCCCCACCGCCGGTGCCACCCGAGATCTCGCAGATCATCGTGGACACGGGTCCGCCGGCGTGGATCGAGACGGTCGCAACGCTTGGACTCATGGTGTTCATTGGCGTCGTGTTGGTCTATCCCATCGTGCGCGCGTGGGCTCGGCGGCTCGAGCGCGGTGTCGTGACCGACGACCTGATGGATGAGCTGGTGCACCTTCGCGAACGCGTGGCCGAACTCGAAGGGCAAGCGCCTCGGATGGCGGAACTGGAGGAGCGCGTGGATTTCACGGAACGACTGCTGACCGAGGCGCGCGAGACGGTGCGCCTCCCGCGCGAGGGGGGGGCATGAGCGGACGGCTGTCGCGCGGGGCCGGGATGTTCCTGGTCCTCGGGTTGGCCGGGATGGCCTCGATTGTCCTTGCGCTTGTCGTGGACGCAGCCCGCTATGCCGACCACCCCGGGCCGGTGCTGGCCGGATTGCTGGGCCTCGGCGGCATGGGGTGGCTCCTCCTCCGTGGCCCCGTCGGCAAGGCCATCGCCAGCATCCTCGAGGGTGGCGCGGCCGAGTCCGACATGTTGCTGAGTAGCCGCGTCGCGGAACTGGAAGATCGACTCCACGAGCTCTCGCTCGAGACACAGCGTCTCATGGAAATCGAGGACCGCCTGGAGTTCGCCGAGCGCATGATCGCGGAGCAGTCCTCGCGGCGAATGGAGGTGGGCGATGGGCGTTGAGATGCGACATGCCCGCGGATCGTGGTGGCTACCGGTCGCGCTGGCGGTGTCGGCGGTGATGCTGTTCGGCGGGTTGATGACAGCGACAGAGAACCTGGGGCCCGCATCCATCCCGATCTGGGTCATGACCATGGTTGCGGCGATGGTGATCCTGCGGGGACCGGTCGGCCAGGCGATTGGCGCACGCATCTCCGGGGCAGCCGCGGAAGCGCCCCAGAGCCTCGATGTCCCGTCCGAGGTGTACTCCGAACTCGACGAACTGCGGGCACGGGTACTGGAGCTGGAGGAGCGACAAGACTTTGCCGAACGCCTCCTGGCCGATCGCACCAAGGTTGAGCACGACGGGGCCTGACACCACTGGTTTGCCGCCCTGACCCGGCTACCACTACGTTTCGGACTGAACGCCCGGCATCGCCCGGGCCAAGGGGGTGGGGATGATCACGCATGATGATGTGCAGTCGTTCTTCGACCGCCTCGACCTCGCGGTCGAGACGACCACCGACGACCTCTGGCTGGTCCGGACGCCGGACGGCACCCAGATCGCGGTCCAGTATGCGCCGCCGGTCCTGGTGATGCGGATTCGGGTGATGGCACTCCCGACCGACACGACACGTGCCGGCGAGCTCTGCCGCAAGCTGATGGAGTACAACGCGCGGGACCTCGTTCGCGGGGCCTACGGCGTCGAAGGCAACGACGTCGTGCTCACGGCCGCGATGGAATTGGACCGCGTGGATTTCACTGACTTCGAGGCGAGCGTGGATTCGCTCTCCCTCGCGCTCGCTTCGCACCTGGGCAGTCTTGCCCCGTACCGGGAGTCCTGACCGATGGGCATCTTCGAACGATTCGCGACGATGCTGCGCTCGAACATCAACGACCTCATCTCAAGGGCGGAAGATCCCGAGAAGATGCTGACCACGTTGATCACCGACATGCGCAGCCAGTTGGACAAGGCCCGTCAGCAGGTGGCGCAGGCGATTGCCGACGAGAAGAAGCTCGAGGCCGACGCCATCGCCATGAAGAAGCAGGCGGAGGACTGGGAGCGCCGTGCCATGCTCGCCGTGCAGGAGGGGCGTGACGACCTCGCCAAGCAGGCCCTGATGCGGTACAACGAGGCACTGCAGGGTGCGCAGTCGCTGCACGAGACCTGGGTCAAGAGCAAGCAGGAGACCGAGAGCCTCAAGTCCTCGCTGCGCCAGCTCAACGAAAAGATCGAGGAGGCGAAGCGCAAGAAGAACATCCTGATTGCGCGGGCGCGTCGCGCCGAGGCGCAGCAGCGCATCCAGGACACCCTCTCGGGGATGGGCGACAAGAGCGCCTTCGAGTCGTTCGAGCGGATGCAGGAGAAGATCGAGTCGAACGAGCGCAAGGCCTTGGCCGCCGCGGAGCTCCAGCAGGAGTTCACCGGTGACAACCTGATGAAGGAGTTCGAGCAGCTCGAGTACCATGGCAGTTCCGACCAGCAACTGCTCGAGTTGAAGGCCAAGATGGGCATGCTCGGGGGCGGCAAGGGCGAGGCCCCGAAGCAGATCGGCCAGGGGCAGGACGAGGCCGACGACGCAGAGATCATCGAGGAGACGGATAGCAAGTGACGACCGCCACCGCCCCGAAGCACCTGATCCTCGCGGACGGTGACTTCGGTCCGATGACCTCGAAGACTGCCAACTCCATCATTCGTTACCAGGCCGACCGGGTGGTCGCGGTGCTTGACCGCGGCCACGCCGGCCGCACCGCACACGATGTGCTCGGCTTTGGGGGGGGGATTCCCGTCGTCGGCTCGATGGCCGAAGGCCTGGCGCTCGGTGCCACCTCGGTGCTCATCGGGATCGCGCCCACCGGTGGTCGCTTGCCGGATGCCTGGCGCGAGTGGCTGCGCGAGGCACTCGTCGGTGGCTGCGATATCGTGAGCGGCCTGCACACCTTCCTCAATGACGACCCCATCCTCGCGGAAGCCGCACGTATCGGGGGGCGCACCATCACCGATATCCGCCGCCCACCGGCCGATCTCCCGGTCGCGGGCGGGCTCGCCAAGCAACTCGAACCGCTCGTCGTGCTGACCGTGGGCACCGATTGCAACGTCGGCAAGATGACGGCGCAGCTCCAACTCGTTCGCGGACTCAACAAGCGGGGCATGCGTACCCGGTTCGTCGCCACGGGTCAGACCGGGATCATGATCGAGGGCTGGGGCATCGGCGTGGATGCGGTCGTCGCCGACTTCATTGCCGGGGCAGCGGAGCGCATCACGGTGCAGGGTGCCGAGGGCGCCGATGTGGTGCTCGTGGAGGGGCAGGGTAGCATCAACCATCCCGGCTACTCCGGCGTGACGCTCGGCCTGCTGCACGGATCCTGTCCGGATGCGATGATCCTCTGTCATCAGGCCAGTCGCGAGTACATCGGCGACTATCGCAAGGCCTCCTGGCTGCGCATCCCGCCGCTCAGCGAATACGTCGAGGTGTATGAGCGCATTGCGGGCATGGTGCATCCGTCCAAGGTCGTCGGCATCGCGATGAACACCTACGACATGACCGACGACGAAGCGCGCGCCGCCTGTGAACGCGCGGCGGCCGAGACCGGTTTGCCGTGCACCGACCCGGTCCGCTTCGATCCGGCGCCGCTGTACGAGGCGATCGAGCAGGCCGCGCATCAGAAGCGGGCGCGACGCGCGACGTAACGGTCTCTTCACATCCCTCGCGCACTGACGGTGCAGTCTGCAGATTAGTCGGCATCCCTCCGACTGGATCCGCAGATGCACCGTCGCTCGTTTCTCGACTTCGCGCGCTACGCCGCGCTTGCCGCCGTCATCCCCACCGACTGGCGGGTGCGCTTGCGGCCCTCATTCCGGGCTGATCCGTTCTCGCTGGGTGTCGCCTCGGGCGACCCCACCGCGGACAGCGTGATGCTGTGGACGCGCCTCGCGCCCGAACCCCTGGTGCCGGGCTACGGGATGGATGCCGTCCGCACCGCCGTGCGCTGGGAACTCGCAGAGGATGACACCTTCGGCCGGGTGATCCAACAGGGCCGCGCCACCGCCGCGCCGGAACTGGGCCACAGCGTGCACGTGGACGCGACCGGGCTCGCACCTGGTCGCGACTATTTCTACCGCTTCATGGCCGGCGATGCGGTGAGTGCCGTCGGGCGCACCCGCACGACACCAGCAGCGAACACCATCGAACCCCTGCGTCTCGGGGTCGCCGGGTGCCAGAGCTATGAGGCGGGGCACTACACGGCACTGGAGCACATGGCGCAGGAGCGCTTCGACCTCATCGCGCACACCGGTGACTACATCTACGAGTACAGCGGGCGGGACGGCGGCGTGCGCAAGCATGCGACGATCGAGATTCAATCGCTCGAGGACTATCGCATTCGCTACGCGCAGTACAAGTCCGACGCCATGCTCCAGGCCGCGCACGCCAGTTGCCCGTGGCTGGTGACGTGGGACGATCACGAGGTGGACAACAACTACGCGAATGAGGTCGGGGAAAACTGGATGGAGTCCGCCGAGCAGATGCGCGCCCGGCGGGCGATGGCCTACCAGGCGTGGTGGGAGAACCAACCCGTGCGCGTGCCCCGTGTGCGCTCGTGGGCAGACCTCACCATTCACCGCGGCACGCAGTGGGGCGGGTTGGCGAGCCTCTGGACCCTCGACACGCGGCAGTATCGCAGCGACCAACCCTGCGGGGACGGCAACAAGGTCGTGCCATGCGGCAACTGGGCGGATCCGGACAGCACCTTGCTCGGTCGTGGTCAGGAGCAGTGGCTTGCCGACGGCGTCGCCACCAGCCGGGCGCGGTGGCAGGTGCTGGCCCAACAGGTCATGGTGGCACCCTTCGACTTCCGCGCCGGCCCCGAGGTGCAGGTCTCGATGGATCAGTGGAGCGGCTACCCGGCGGCGCACGAACGGCTGCTGACGATGATCGCGGAACGGGCCGCCAATCGGACCGTGGTCCTCACGGGCGACATCCACTCCGCGTGGGCCAACGACCTCGCCACCGATTTCGGCCGGCCGGAGGGCAGGGTCGTCGCCGCCGAATTCGTCGGGACCAGCATCGCGTCTGGTGGAGACGGCGCCGACCGATCCGGGGGCGTCACCGACACCTCACTCGCGGAGAACCCGCACACGAAGTGGCAGAGCGCCCGTCGGGGCTACCTCCGCTGCGAGGTCACTCCGGAGGCGTGGCACACCGACTACCGCGTCGTACCATACATCACGCGGCCAGGTGCGCCGGTCGAAACCGCAAGTCGCTGGCGCGTCGAACATGGTGTCGCGGGGATCCAGCGGGTCTGACCGTGCAGGGGGTGAGGGGCGGCCCGAATCTCATTCCTGCGGTTGACCCCACCCCCCGGCGTCCACAGTTTGCGAGCCATGCAAGGACTGACTTCCACACTGTTGTTCGACATCACCGCCACTTTGGAACGCTGGTTCGGCCTCTTCGGCATCGAGCTCGAAGAGGTGCGCGTGGTTGGCCTCAAGACCGCCCTGCTCTGGTTCGGCGCATATCTGGTCTGGCGTCTCGTCCTCGTCGTCGCGGACCGGATCGTCAAGGTCGCCGACGACGGGGACGACCTGCGCCTGTCTCACCACGAGAAGCGTGCCCAGACGATCGCCTCGTTGCTCAAGGGCGTCGGCAAGATCATCATCCTCGTGTTCACGCTGATCCTCACGCTGAACCAGTTCATCGACATTGCCCCGTTGCTGGCGGGTGCGGGTATTCTCGGGTTGGCCGTCTCGTTCGGGTCGCAGTCGCTCGTGAAGGACGTCATCAGCGGTTTCTTCATCCTGATGGAAAACCAGTTCGCGATCGGCGACGTGATCGAGGTGGCCGGGCTGGCTGGTGGGGTCGAGCGGATGACGCTACGGGTGGTGATGCTGCGTGATCTTGAGGGCGTGCTCCACGTCATCCCCAACGGGCAGATCACGACGGTGAGCAACAAGACGCGCGGCTGGTCCCGGGCGGTGCTCGATATCGGCGTCGCCTACGAGACGAAGGTGGACCACGCGATCGAGGTGCTCACGGATGAGGCCGCGCGCTTCGGCGAGGATGCGTCCTGGACGACACGCCTGGATGGCCCGCCCGAGGTGGTCGGGGTGGCCTCGCTCGCCGACAGCGCGGTGCACATTCGCGTGATGCTGCGCACGCAGCCCGGGATGCAGTGGGAAGTCGGGCGCGAATTCATGCGGCGTGCCAAGAATCGACTGGACCAGGAAGGGATCGAGATTCCCTTCCCGCAGCGCACGGTGCACGTGCGACACCATGGCCCGGATGGCGCGCTGATCGCCCCACCGGCCACCGAGAAGGACCCCGACGCGTGACCCTGCGCCTGCACAACACCATGACGCGCTCGGCGGAGCCTTTCGCGCCACTCGCCCCCCCCCACGTCTCGGTGTACACGTGCGGGCCGACGGTCTACAACTACGCGCACATCGGCAACTTCCGCACTTTCCTCTTCGAGGACATGCTGCGGCGCTGGCTCGAGGCGAGTGGGTACCGCGTCTTCCACGTGATGAATCTCACGGACGTCGACGACAAGACGATCAACGGCGCCCTCAAGGCCGAGGTGTCGCTCGCGGAGCACACCGCTCGCTTCATCGCGGCGTTCCACGAGGATCGCGAGTACCTGCGGATCCTCCCGGCACACGTCTACCCGCGCGCGACCGAATACGTCGCGCCGATGATTGCCATGGTCGAGTCGCTGCTGGAGAAGGGCGTGGCCTACAAGGGCGACGATGGCTCGGTGTATTTCGCCATCGCGAAGTTCCCCGGCTACGGCAAGCTGTCGCGTCTCGACACCCGCGAGTTGCAGGCCGGTGCCGGCGGACGCACCAGCGCCGACGAGTACGACAAGGCGGATGCACGCGACTTCGTGTTGTGGAAGGCGGCGCGCGCCGAAGACGAGCAGGTCGGCGCGGCATGGGATGCACCGTTCGGTCGCGGTCGCCCGGGATGGCATCTCGAATGCTCTGCGATGGCGCTCGACCTGATCGGCAAGGAACTCGACGCCGAAGTGCTCGACATTCACGCCGGCGGGATCGACCTCGTCTTCCCGCACCACGAGGACGAGATCGCCCAGAGTTGTGCGCATACCGGCCGCGATGAGTTCGCCCGTGTCTGGATGCACGGTGAGTTCCTCACGATGTCCGGCACGAAGATGAGCAAGCGGTTCGGCAACATCCTCACCGCGCGGGACCTGCGTGAGGAGGGGGTCGATGCCGGCACCGTGCGGCTCCTCTTCGCGACCACGCACTACCGCGCGCCACTCGATTTCACCGATCAGGCGCTCGATGCCGCACGGGAGGGGTCCCGCCGGTTGGGGGCGTTCGGAGCCCGGTTGGCGGCGGCCGGGGCAGGGGGGAGCAGTCCGTCGCTTGACGCCGTCGCGGCCGAACTGGATACCGCCTTCACTGAGGCGATGAACGACGACCTC
The DNA here is from genome assembly GCA_011390645.1 of Gemmatimonadota bacterium. GTDB lineage: Bacteria > Gemmatimonadota > Gemmatimonadetes > Gemmatimonadales > GWC2-71-9 > Palsa-1233. The sequence continues at coordinate 1,715 of JAABRY010000009.1, read as the reverse complement.
AACGCCCCGCGGGCGCTGGCCGCGCTCTTCGATGCGGTCCGCGAGGGGAATCGCCTCCTCGATGCCGGCGAGTCCCCGGGACCGTCGCTTCAGGCGGTCTGGTCACGCACGACCGACGTGCTGCAGGTGTTGCCGCTGGCCTCCGGGCCGCGGGTGGTCACGATGGCGGATGCGCGGGATGGACTCGAGGAGTCCGGAGGGGACAGCGACTGGGCTGTGGCATGGGCCGGCCGGCGTCTGGCCGCCAAGCATGCGCGCGATTGGCCGGAAGCCGATCGGATCCGCGACCTCCTGACTACCGCGGGATGGGAAGTGCGCGACCGCAAGGACGGGTCGGCCGAAGTGGTCAGGGCTGCGGGCTGATCCGGGCCGGGGCCAGTTCGCGATCGGGCATGTAGTCCAGGAAGCCGGTCCAGCTGTCGTCCCCCAGATAGTGCGTCGCGTAGAGCCGCACGGTGCTGTGGCGGTCCACTCCGGTCAACAGCCCGCGCGGGATCTCACCGCGTAGCACCAGCCCCTCCCGCACCAGCGCCGTCGGGTTGACGAGCAACTGGTACCCACCGCCCTGCCACCGAAAGACCAGGATGCCGTTCGGCGGATTCCCCGCCCCCACCTCGGCGATCGCCTCCGTCCCCTGGTCGGCGAAGGGGTCGCCGGTGTCAGGATTGGCGTCGGCGTCGAAGTTGATCCCCACCGTCACCTTCTCCATGTCGGTCCCGGGCGCCAGCCCGATCTCGAAGATGAGCCGGGTCTCGGTCAGCTCCAGGAAGGCCGAGCGGAGGTCGGGTGAAATCGGGGCCTGGGGGTGGAACACGGCGTCTCCGGCCGGGTCTCCGAGCTCCAGCAGGGGGTTTGGCGGGGTGGCGTCGGTCGCGCCGCAGGCCGCGAGGAGGAGGGCCAACAAGGGGAGGGTATGTCGCATTCCGGAAGATATCGGGGTGAGGGGTGAGGGGGAAAAGGTGAAAGGTGAAAGGTGAAACGTGAAAGGGCGCTCCGCAGTTGCGCGCCGCATCGGGAAGGCCCGCATTCGCACCCCCTTTCACCTTTCACGTTTCACCTCAACCCTGGGCCGGCCCGTCTCCCACGGCCAGTCCCATCCGGCCGTTGACGCCCGCTTGCCCCTTGGATATGTTTGAGGTCTGGCCGTGGACCGGGCATTTTGGCTGACGTAGCTCAATTGGCAGAGCACCTGATTTGTAATCAGGCGGTTGTGGGTTCGATTCCCGCCGTCAGCTCCAGTGATGAGGGCAAGAGGACAACCGGCGATGGACAGGCCGCGGTGGGGTGGCCGAGTGGCTAATGGCAGCAGACTGTAAATCTGCCGGGTTTACGCCCTACGTAGGTTCGAATCCTACCCCCACCATGCACGACGCAGGAACCGGTAGGTGTGTTGACGCGTTGCGGGTGTAGCTCAGTTGGTAGAGCATCAGCCTTCCAAGCTGAGGGTCGCGGGTTCGAGTCCCGTCGCCCGCTCTGGCCGACCCCGGTTGGCCGGCCCAAGGCAGCAGCGCGATTGAAGGAAGGGTAGCACACGGCAGTTGCTCGCGTAGCTCAGTTGGTAGAGCACATCCTTGGTAAGGATGAGGTCATCGGTTCAATCCCGATCGCGAGCTCTGGATGGGAAAGGTCATAGGTCGTAGGTCATAGGTCATACGACCTCCCACCTACGACTTGCGACCTACGACTTACGACTTACGACTTACGACAGCTTCACC
>JAABRY010000008.1 GCA_011390645.1 Gemmatimonadota bacterium | reverse complement strand
AAGCCGCACGTGAACGTCGGGACCATCGGTCACGTCGACCACGGCAAGACGACCACCACGGCCGCGCTGACGAAGATCTCGGCGGACAAGGGGTTCGGCACGAAGTACATCGCGTACGACGAAGTCGCGAAGGCGTCGGAGTCGCAGGGGCGTCGTGACTCGACGAAGATCCTGACGATCGCGACCTCGCACGTCGAGTACGAGACGGCGAATCGCCACTACGCGCACGTGGACTGCCCGGGCCACGCCGACTACGTGAAGAACATGATCACGGGGGCGGCGCAGATGGACGGCGCGATCCTCGTGGTGAGCGCGGTCGACGGCCCGATGCCGCAGACGCGCGAGCACATCCTGCTGGCGCGCCAGGTGAACGTGCCGAAGGTCGTGGTCTTCCTGAACAAGTGCGACCTCGTGGACGACGAGGAGCTGCTGGACCTGGTCGAGCTCGAGGTGCGTGAGCTGCTGAGCCAGTACCAGTTCGATGGCGACAATGCCCCGGTGATCCGTGGCTCGGCGATCAAGGCGATCGAGGGCGATCCGGCGTGGGTGCAGAAGATCCAGGACCTGTACGATGCGCTCGACAGCTACATCCCCGAGCCGCTGCGTGAGACCGACAAGCCGTTCCTGATGCCGGTCGAGGACGTGTTCTCGATCACGGGTCGTGGCACGGTGGCGACGGGCCGGATCGAGCGGGGCATCGTGAAGGTGGGCGAGGAAGTCCAGTTGGTGGGCTTCGGCGCGGAGAAGAAGGCGGTGGTGACGGGTGTCGAGATGTTCCGCAAGCTGCTGGATGAGGGCGTCGCGGGCGACAACGTCGGGCTGCTGCTGCGCGGCATCGAAAAGGATGCGATCGAGCGCGGGATGGTGCTGGCGAAGCCGAACTCGGTGAAGCCGCACACGCAGTTCGAGGCCGAGGTGTACGTGCTGGGCAAGGATGAGGGCGGGCGGCACACGCCGTTCTTCAAGGGCTACCGGCCACAGTTCTACTTCCGCACGACGGACGTGACGGGTGCGGTGGAGCTGCCCGAGGGCGTGGAGATGGTGATGCCGGGCGACAACATCCAGATGAAGATCGAGCTGATCATCCCGGTGGCGATGGACGAGGGCCTGCGGTTCGCGATTCGCGAGGGCGGCCGGACGGTCGGCGCGGGTGTCGTCACGAAGATCTTGAAGTAAGGTCGCAAGTCGTAAGTCGTAGGTCGTAGGTCGTGAAGACCTTCAGCCTACGACCTATGACCTATGACCTACGACCATTAAGGAGTTGTCCGTGGACCAGTCCGAAACCGCCACTGCCTCACCCGGAAAAGTCGCCGTCATGCGCGACTTTTTGGTCGAGACGCAGACGGAGATGCAGAAGGTGAGCTGGCCGTCGAAGCCGGAGTTGATCAAGGCCACCCGCGCCGTGATCATCGGTTCGATCGTGCTGGGCATCGCCATCGGTGTCGTGGACAAGCTGCTGTCGCTGATCCTCGTGGACGGCGTCGCCGCGTTGACGCGGTGATCGAGACCACCATGGAGTATCGCTGGTACGCCATCCAGACCACGTCCGGCCACGAGAACAAGGTGCGGATGCTGCTGGAGCAGCGGATCAAGGATGATCCGCGGCCCGAGGGCCAGAAGCTGGTGGCCCAGGCGCTCGTCCCGACCCAGGAAGTGGTCGAGATCAAGAACGGCAAGAAGGTCACGGTAGAGCGCAAGCTCTTCCCGGGCTATGTCGTGGTCCAGATGGGCCTGAGCCAGGAAGCGCAGCACCTGGTGAACTCGATTCAGGGCGTGATCAAGTTTGTCGGCCCGGGTCGGGCGCCGATGGCGCTCCGGGACGACGAAGTGGCCCGCCTGTTGGGTGTGGCGGACGGTGAAGCCGATGCCGGCCCCAAGGAGGAGATTCCGTTCCTCGTCGGGCAGGCCGTGGAGATCACCGAGGGCCCTTTCTCGGACTTCAATGGCGTTGTCGAAGAAGTCATTGCGGACAAGGGCAAGGTGAAGGTGTCGGTGTCGCTGTTCGGACGGCCGACGACGGTGGAGCTGGATTATTTGCAGTTGAGGGGACACTAGAGGTCGTAGGCTGTAGGTCGTAGGTCTTAGGACACAACTCTTGCGACCTACGACCTACGACCTGCGACTGTCAGTGGATGCACCGGAGAGCCCAGCTCTCCCCCGGCGACCGCCCCGGGTCAATCGGCGGCAGGGTACGGCGATGACCGCCGTCCCGTCATTCGGCAGCTTGCCTCGCCAGCAAGCGTCGTGAAAGGAGCGACATGGCCAAGAAGATCGTAGCCATGGTGAAGTTGCAGTGCCCGGCCGGAGCCGCGAATCCCGCGCCGCCGGTGGGTACCGCGCTGGGCCCCCATGGGGTCAACATCATGGAGTTCTGCAAGCAGTTCAACGCGCGCACGCAGGCGCAGTCGGGCATGGTGATTCCCGTGGTCGTGACGATCTTTGGTGATCGCACGTTCACGTTCATCACCAAGACCCCGCCTGCACCGAACCTCCTCCTCAAGGAGGCGGGCCTGGACAAGGGGAGCGCCGCACCCAACCGGACCAAGGTGGGTAAGGTGACCTCTGCACAGGTGCGGAAGATCGCGGAGATCAAGATGGTGGACCTCAATGCTTCGGACCTCGATTCCGCGATGCGCATGATCGCCGGGACCGCACGGTCGATGGGGCTGGAGGTCATTGACTGATGGCTACCCTCGGCAAGAAGTACCGCGCCGCTGCGGCCAAGGTCGACACCAACCGTCTCTATCCGGCCCCCGAGGCCGTGGAGCTGGTCAAGCAGACCTCCTATAGCAAGTTCGACGGCACCGTGGATGTGGCCGTGCGGCTCGGGGTTGATCCCCGGCATGCCGACCAGGTCGTCCGTGGCACCGTCATTCTCCCGCATGGTACCGGCAAGTCGGTCCGCGTCCTCGTGATCGCCCAGGGCGATCGTGCCAAGGATGCCGAGGCCGCCGGCGCCGATTTCGTCGGGGTGGAATACCTCCAGAAGCTCAAGGACGGCTGGCTCGAGTGCGACGTGATCGTCGCCACGCCGGACGTCATGGGGCAGCTGGGCGCGCTCGGCCGAGTGCTCGGTCCGCGTGGTCTCATGCCGAATCCGAAGGCGGGCACGGTCACGATGGATGTGGCCAAGGCCGTCAAGGAAATCAAGGCGGGCAAGATCGAGTTCCGGGTCGACAAGACCGGCAACGTGCATGCCCCCATCGGGAAGGTGTCGTTCTCCGGCGCGCAGCTCGCCGAGAACCTCCAGGCGTTCCTGGAGACCATTGTGAAGGCGAAGCCGTCGGCAGCCAAGGGGACCTATCTCCGCGGCGCCTCGATTTCGAGCACGATGGGACCCGGCATCAAGCTGGACACGGCGGAGTTCCGATGAGCACCAAGACCGAACGTCAGACTCAGGTCGATACGTTGGCGGAGCGCATCAAGGCGTCCCCAACGGTGTTCGTGACCGACTTCAGCGGACTCAACGTGCTGAAGATGACCGAGTTCCGTCGGCGCCTCCGCGCCGCTGGAGCCCAGTACGTGGTCGTCAAGAACACCCTCGCACAGCGCGCACTGGCGAACAACGACATCGGTGCGCTCGATGCCTCCCTGACCGGCAACACCGGCTTCGTCTTCGCAGGTGACGATCCGATGGCCGCCGCGAAGGTCCTCGGCGAATTCGTCAAGGAGCATCAGAAGCCGACCGTCAAGGCCGGCTGGCTCGAGGGACAGCATGTCGAAGCCGCGTACGTCAAGCGGCTCGGTGAGATTCCGCCCCGTGAAGTGCTGCTCGGACAGTTCGTCGGCGGCCTCAACGGCATCCTCTATCAGATGGTCGGTGCGCTCGAGGCGCTCCGCGAACAGCGTCAGGCCGATTCGGCCTCGTAAAGCACAGGGAGAAAGACAACCATGGCAACCATGACCAACGAAGAGATCCTCGACGCGATCGGCAACAAGACCGTGATCGAGCTGGCGGACCTGATCGACGCCTTCAAGGAGAAGTTCAACGTCACCGTCGTCGCAGCGGCGGCGGGTGGCGGCGGCGCGGCTCCGGCCGCAGCGGTCGAGGAGCAGACGGAGTTCACCGTCATCCTCAAGGGCGCTGGTGACAAGAAGATCAACGTCATCAAGGTCGTCCGCGAGATCACCTCGCTCGGCCTGAAGGAAGCGAAGGACCTCGTCGACGGCGCGCCGAGCACCATCAAGGATGGCGTGTCGAAGGCCGAGGCCGAAGAGATGAAGAAGCGGCTTGAGGATCAGGGCGCGTCCGTCGAACTGAAGTGACCCGCGGAGCGGGTTATCCCGAGCCCGTCGCGAATGCGGCGGGTGAGGGGTCTCCCGGCTCACGCGACGTCACCTACAGCGAGACGGCATGACGACTGTTCGAAGCCTCGATTTGCGGATCACAACGCCGGCCCCCCTCTGGGGGCCCGGCGTTGCCGTGTCCATTTGCCCGGGAAGTACCGATGCCTGAGACCCTGCCGGTGATCTCGTTCTCCAACGTGCAGGCGGGCATGAAGATGCCCCACCTGCTCGACATCCAGACGCGCGCGTTCGAGTCGCTGCTGGTCCCTGACGACGTCGATGGCGAGCGCCAGGACGTCTCCCTGGAGCGGGTCTTCCGTGACCTGTTCCCCATCGGTGACGTGAACGGGAAGTACTCGCTCGAATTCGTCGGCTACACCCTCGGGGAGCCGAAGTACGGGGTCGAGGAGTGCATCGAACGTGACATGACCTACGCGGCGCCGCTGCGCGCCCGCCTGCGCCTCGACGTGTTCGAGGACGTGGACGGCCAGCGTCGCCTGAAGAACGCCATCGAGAAGGAAGTCTACCTCGGCGAATTGCCGCGGATGACTCCCCTGGGCACCTTCGTGATCAACGGCGCCGAGCGCGTCGTGGTCTCGCAGCTGCACCGGTCGCCGGGCGTCGTCTTCGAGGAAGACACCCACCCGAATGGCCAGCGGCTGTTCTCGGCCCGGATCATTCCGTTCCGCGGCTCGTGGGTGGAGTTCACGATCGACATCCATGACGTGATCTACGTCCACATTGACAAGAAGAAGAAGTTCCCGGCCACGGCGCTGTTGCGCGCGTTCGGGCACGGGACCAACGCGGATATCCTGCGGCTCTTCTTCGCCGAGAAGGACCTCGACATTACCGGCCGGGCCGACTCGCGGCAGGAGCGGCGCGAGATCGTCGGTGCGATGCTGGCCGCCGACGTCCCGAATCCCGAAGACAAGGGCGGCGATCCGCTCGCACGCCTGGGTGAGGAACTCACCGCCGATCGTCTGGCCGAGATGCGGCACGTGGGTGTCACCACCGTGCGGGTGTTCGCCGGCTTCACCGCGCTCGACTTGCGCGATGATGAACTGCCGACGTCCACGCGTGATCGTTCGGCTCACATCCTCGCCTTCGCGGCCGCCGACCCGGAGACGGGCGAGGTGCTCGCCGAGGCCGGGACCGAACTGACGGACAAGGTGCGCGCCAAGCTGCTCAAGGGTGGGGTGACCAAGGTCGAGGTCCTCCTCCCCGCAGCCCGTGGCGAGTCACCGCTGATCCGCAACACGCTGTCGAAGGATCCGACGCACTCGGAGCAGGAGGCCCTGGAGCAGATCTATGCCCTCCTCCGGCCGGGCGATGCGCCGAACCTCGAAACCGCGCGGCAGCAGATTCAGAAGCTCTTCTTCAATCCGAAGCGCTACGACCTCGGTCGCGTCGGTCGGTACAAGATCAATCAGCGCCTGCGCCTCAAGGTGGATCCGAATCACACGGTCCTCACCGAGGAGGATTTCGTCGCGATCGTGAAGTACCTGATCGACCTGCACGACGGTCGCGGGCACACCGACGACATCGACCACCTCGGCAACCGCCGCATTCGGTCGGTCGGTGAATTGATCGCCAATCAGTTCTCGGTTGGCCTCTCGCGCATGGCCCGGCTCGTCAAGGAGCGGATGAGCATCAACTCCGATCCGGAGAAGATCTCGCTCGACGACCTCGTCAACGCGCGCACGGTCAGCGCGGTCATCCAGGCGTTCTTCGGCAGCTCGCAGTTGTCGCAGTTCATGGACCAGACCAACCCGCTCGCCGAGCTGACGAACAAGCGTCGTCTCTCTGCCCTCGGGCCTGGCGGTCTGACGCGTGAGCGCGCCGGCTTCGAAGTGCGCGACGTGCACTACTCGCAGTACGGTCGCATGTGCCCGATCGAGACGCCGGAAGGTCCGAACATCGGCCTGATCACGTCGCTCTCGACCTACGCGCGCATCAACGACCTCGGCTTCATCGAGACGCCGTACCGCGTCGTCAAGAACGGCAAGGTCACCAGCGAGCTGCACTGGCTCTCCGCGAGCGAGGAAGAAGACTTCGCCGTGGCGCAGGCCAACGCGCACCTGAATCCCGATGGCACCTTCAGCGAGGCGATGGTGCTGACCCGTAAGGGTGACGACTACCCGCTGCTCGCGCCGTCGCGCATTGACTACATGGACGTCGCACCCGAGCAGCTCGTCTCGATCGCGGCCGCCCTGATTCCGTTCCTCGAGCACGACGACGCCAACCGCGCGCTGATGGGCTCGAACATGCAGCGCCAGTCGGTGCCGCTCGTCTTCCCGCAGGCGCCGCTCGTCGGCACCGGGCTCGAGGCGACCGTGGCCACCGACTCCGGTGCGGTCATTCTGGCTCGCCGGGCTGGCGTGGTGACCAGTGTCACCGCCGATGAGATCATCATCGACGCGGGCACCGACATCGCCGAACACAGCCAGCCGCTGGGCCGCCTCGCGCGGATCGAGCGCTATCGCGTCAAGAAGTTCTGGCGCACCAACCAGGACACCGCCATCAACCAGCGGCCCTTGGTGAAGCAGGGCGACCGCGTCGAGGCCGGGCAGATCATCGCCGACGGTGCCGCGACCGAGAACGGCGAGCTGGCGCTTGGCGCCAACATCACCGTCGCCTTCATGCCGTGGTACGGCCACAACTTCGAGGACGCCATCGTCCTCTCCGAGCGCCTGGTGAAGGATGACGTCTACTCGTCGATCCACATCCAGGAACTCGAACTGCACGTGCGTGACACCAAGCGCGGCCAGGAAGAGATCACCCGGGAAATCCCGAACGTCTCCGACGAGTCGCTGGTGGACCTCGACGAGCGCGGCATCGTCCGCGTCGGCGCCGCGGTGATTCCGGGCGACATCCTCGTCGGCAAGATCACGCCGAAGGGCGAGACCGAGCTCTCTCCCGAAGAGAAGCTGCTCACCGCGATCTTCGGTGAGAAGGCGAAGGACGTGAAGGACTCGTCGCTGAAGGTGCCGCCCGGCATGAAGGGCACCGTCATCGACGTGAAGATCTTCTCGCGTGTCGAAGGCCCCGTGGTCGACAAGGACCGCGGCGAGCGAATTGGCGAAGTGCGTCGTCGCGAGGGCGAAGAGAAGGCGCGCATCACCAACGCGATGTACGAGGAGCTCGCCGAGCTGCTCGAGGGTCAGGAAGTCGGCCTCCTGCTGCAGCACGGCACGGTGGACGAGCTCGTGGCCGCGGGCACCAAGCTGACGAAGACGGTCCTCAAGGGCATCGACCTCACCGAGGTCGACCTCAAGACGCTGCGCGTCGCCAACGCGGCGAGCAACGAGCGGATTCGCGCCACCCTCGATGCCGCAACGCGCGAGCGCGCTCGGGTCGAGGAGAAGGCCGAGGACCAGATCGACAAGATCCTCCAGCCGGATGAACTGCCCCCGGGCGTCATCCAGTTGGTCAAGGTGTACATCGCCGAGAAGCGCAAGATCTCGATCGGCGACAAGATGGCCGGACGTCACGGCAACAAGGGCATCGTCGCCCGCATCGTGCCGGAAAACGACCTGCCGTTCCTGCCGGATGGTACGCCGGTGGACATCGTGCTGAATCCGCTCGGCGTGCCGAGCCGCATGAACGTCGGTCAGGTGCTGGAGACGCACCTTGGCTGGGCCGCTGGCATCCTCGGCTTCAAGGCGAAGACCCCGGTCTTCCGTGGCGCCGAGGAAAGCGAGATCGGCACCCTGTTGCGGCTCGCGGGTCTGGAGTGGGCTGGGATGTCGCTGCGTCTCGACGCGGCCGCGCCGAGTCCGTCGGCCGAAGAGGTCGAGGCGTTGGTGCGTGACTTCAAGGCGCATCCGATGCCCGGCGCGGTGCTCGACGGCGTGGGTGTCGAGGCGCTGTGGATGAAGGGTGCGAGCAAGTCCACGCAGGGCTTGGCGAACCGTGTCGAAGCGTTCCTTCGTGCAGCGGCGACTGAGGTGATTGCCCGCGAGCGGCTCGCGCTGGAGCATGCGCTGACCAGCCATGAGAAGATGCTCGCCGAGGCGACGGGTGCAGAGAAGACCGCACTCGAAGCAGGCAAGAAGGCCACCGTCGCGCAGCAGAAGCTGAAGGATGCTGAGCTCCTGACCTCGATGGGTCTTGAGCATCTGGCGGCGATCGTTGGCGGCGCGAAGGATGCCGCGGCGTTCGGCGCGGCGGGCGACGAACTGATCCGCCATGCCGGCCTCACGCCGGCGGGCAAGGCCCGGCTTCGCGATGGCCGCAGTGGCATCACCTTCACGGGTGACGTCACGGTGGGCACCGTGTACATGCTGAAGCTCAGCCACTTGGTGGACGACAAGATCCACGCGCGTTCCATCGGCCCGTACTCGCTGGTCACCCAGCAGCCGCTGGCCGGCAAGGCGCAGTTCGGTGGACAGCGCTTCGGTGAAATGGAAGTCTGGGCGCTGGAGGCCTACGGCGCCGCACACGTGCTGCAGGAGATGCTGACCGTCAAGTCCGACGACGTCAACGGCCGCAGCCGAGTGTATGAGGCCATCGTGAAGGGACAGAACCTGCCGGAACCCGGCATTCCCGAGTCGTTCAACGTGCTGGTCAAGGAGCTCCAGGCCCTGGGGCTCAAGGTGACGCTCGGCACGACCGTCGACGGGGAGGAGTGAGCAGATGATTGATTTCCGCAGCGGACGCGAGCCCAAGAGCTCGAGCTTCGATTATATCGCCATCCGGATCGCGAGCCCCGAGGAGATGCGGGGCCCGCGCGACCCGAAGGAACGCGAGCGCCTGGAAGTGCAGGGGCAGCGCTACTGGTGGTCATGGGGTGAGGTCACCAAGCCGGAGACCATCAACTACCGCTCCTTCAAGCCCGAGAAGGACGGCCTCTTCTGCGAGCGCATCTTCGGTCCCGTCAAGGACTGGGAATGCCATTGCGGCAAGTACAAGCGCATCCGCTATCGCGGCGTGATCTGCGATCGCTGCGGCGTCGAGGTGACGCTCAGCAAGGTGCGGCGCGAGCGCATGGGCCACATCGAGCTCTCGGTGCCGGTCGCGCACATCTGGTTCTTCAAGACCCTCCCGTCCCCGATGGGCAATCTCCTCGGCATCACGCTGAAGGAGCTGGAGCGGGTGCTGTACTACTCGAGCTACATCGTGCTCGATCCGGGGCAGCAGGAAGTCGAACTGCGCCAGCTGATCGACGAGGACGAGTACCTCACGCTGCGCATGAAGGCGCGCGAGCAGAACGACGGCGCCTTCCGTGCCGAGATCGGTGCGCCGGCGGTGCGCGAGCTCCTCAAGGGACTCGACATCAAGCCGCTCGCCGAGCAGCTCCGTGGCCTCGTCGCCACCGAGACCTCGCAGCACCGCAAGAAGCAGATGCTGAAGCGCCTCAAGATCATCGACGCGTTCCTGCAGTCGGCCGAGAGCGCCGACGGTGCGAACGATCCGTCCTGGATGATCATGGACGTCATCCCCGTGCTGCCGCCGGACCTGCGTCCGCTGGTGCCGCTCGATGGCGGGCGTTTCGCGACGTCGGACCTCAACGACTTGTACCGGCGCGTGATCAACCGGAACAACCGTCTGCAGAAGCTGATCCAGCACCGCGCGCCGGAGGTCATTCTCCGCAACGAGAAGCGGATGCTGCAGGAGGCGGTCGACGCGCTGTTCGACAACGGACGTCGCAGCAAGGCGATCCGTGGTCGTGGCAAGCGCCCGCTCAAGTCGCTCTCCGACATGCTCAAGGGCAAGCAGGGTCGCTTCCGGCAGAACCTGCTCGGCAAGCGCGTGGACTACTCGGGCCGGTCGGTCATCGTCGTCGGTCCGGAGCTCCGCCTGCACCAGTGCGGTCTCCCGAAGACGATGGCGGTCGAGCTGTTCAAGCCGTTCATCATCCACAAGCTGGTGGAGAAGGGGATCGCCGAGACGGTCAAGCGCGCCAAGAAGATCGTGGAGCGCGAGAGCCCCGAGGTGTACGAGATCCTCGAGGAGATCATTCAGGACCACCCGGTGCTGCTGAACCGCGCGCCGACGCTGCACCGTCTGGGCATCCAGGCGTTCGAGCCGAAGCTGGTCGAGGGCAAGGCGATCCGGATTCACCCGCTCGTCTGCGCGGCGTTCAACGCCGACTTCGACGGCGACCAGATGGCCGTGCACGTGCCGCTCTCGTTCGAGGCGCAGCTCGAGGCACGCGTCCTGATGGTGTCGTCGAACAACATCCTCAAGCCCTCTGACGGACGGCCGATTGCCGAACCGTCGCAGGACATGGTGCTCGGGTCGTACGTGCTGACCAAGCTCCCCGCCGGCTTCGAGGAGAAGCTGCGCGTGGGCGGGGCCAAGGCCGAGGCGGTCAAGGCCGAGCTGTGGAAGGATGCGCCGTGGGCGGCGACGATCGCCGAACTCGAGCTCATGCTCATGCACGGGCGGATCACGCACCAGGCGGCCATTCACTACTGGTTCGTGCCGCCGGCCGAGTCGGAAGACAACCGCTCGCGGTGGGTGAAGACCACGGTGGGTCGCGTGCTCTTCAACAACATCCTGCCGCGCAAGGTCGTCGCGGAGCTCGGCTTCCGTGACGAGCTGATGAAGAAGAAGCAGCTCTCGGAGATGGTGCTGCAGAGCTACCGTCGGGCCGGGTTGCGCGACACGGTCGAGTTCCTCGATCGCCTCAAGCGCTTCGGCTTCGACTTCGCGACGCAGGGCGGCGTCTCGATCGGCATCGAGGACCTCGAGATCCCGACCGAGAAGCAGGACCTGCTCGCCGAGGCGCAGAAGCGCGTCGAGCGGTTCCAGAAGGCCTACAACACCGGCCAGATCACCTTCGGCGAGCGGTACAACAAGGTGATCGACGCGTGGACGCACGCCAACAACGACGTCGCCGAGGCCATGCTCACGGCGATGCGGAAGTCGCGTGGCGGCTACAACCCGGTGTACATGATGTACGACTCGGGCTCGCGTGGTTCACGCGACCAGATCCGTCAGCTCGCCGGTATGCGCGGCCTGATGGCGAAGCCGCAGAAGAAGCTCACCGGCGGCATCGGCGAAATCATCGAGTCGCCAATCAAGTCGAACTTCCGTGAAGGCCTCACGGTGCTCGAGTACTTCATCTCGACGCACGGTGCCCGCAAGGGTCTCGCCGACACGGCACTGAAGACGGCCGACGCCGGCTACCTGACGCGCCGCCTCTGCGACGTGGCGCAGGACGTCACCATCACCGAAGAGGATTGCGGGACGGTGATGGGCCTCGAGATGCAGCCGCTCAAGGAAGGCGAGGACATCATCGAGTCGCTGCGTGACCGGATTCTCGGCACGGTTGCGGCAGAAGATGTCTTCGATCCGCACGTGCTCGACGAGTACGGCGATCCGCTCCTTGTGGTGCAGTCGGGCCAGATGATCGACGAGGCCGTCGCGCAGCGCATCGACGACGCCTCGATCGAGAAGGTCAAGATCCGCTCCGTGCTGACCTGCGAGAGCAAGCGCGGCGTCTGCCGGATGTGCTACGGCCGCAACTTGGCCACGATGGAGATGGTGGACCTCGGCGAGGCGGTCGGGATTCTGGCCGCGCAGTCGATCGGTGAGCCGGGCACGCAGCTGACGCTGCGGACCTTCCACATCGGTGGTACCTCGTCGCGCATCGCCGAAGAGGCGGAGCGTCGCGCGCGGACCGACGGTCTGGTCACCTACACCGACGACCTCGAGTGGGCCGATGTACCGGTCGAATACGAGGACGGCGCCACGAGCATCCTGCGCGTTGGCCTGACCCGCGAGACCGAGTCGGCCACCGACGAGACCAAGGCTGGTATCGTCATCGTCGACCCGAACGAGCCGGGCCGCGCGCTCAACCGGTATCCGGTGCCTGAAGGCGCCTTGATGCAGGTGAAGGCGGGCGACACCGTCTCCAAGGGTGACAACGACACGCGGGCGACGGTCCTCTATACCTGGGACCCGTACAACGACCCGAGCATCATCAAGTCCGACGGTGAGCTGCGCTGGAAGGACCTGGTCCCCGGCGTGACGCTCCGCGAAGAGCTCGACGAGGGCACCGGCCTCCGGTCGGTCGTCGTCATGGCCGATCCGGATCGTGAGCTGCACCCGTCGGTGCTGGTCTATCAGAAGAACCGCAAGGACCCGCAGGAGTACACGCTGGCCGAAGGGTCGCGCATCATCCTGGGCTCGCCGACCGACCCGGTCTCGCGCGCCATGACGATTCCGCCCGAGGCCAACCCGTGGTCGGAGAAGTTCAAGGTCACGGAGAGCCCGATCAACGAGGCGTGGCCGAGCAAGACCAAGAAGGAGGCGAAGGACAAGACGGTCTTCCTCTCGCCGCCGGTCGCGGTCAAGAAGGGCGTCACGATCACCCGCATCCCGCGGCAGGCGTACAAGACGCGCGACATCACGGGCGGCCTGCCGCGCGTGGCGGAGCTCTTCGAAGCGCGCCGTCCGAAGGACCCGGCCACGATGGCGGAGGTGGATGGCATCGTGAAGTTCGGCGAGATCAAGCGCGGCAAGCGCGAGATCTTCGTCTATCCGACCGGTCCCGACGGGATGGTACCAGAGGGGCAGGAGGCACGCGTCTACGAAGTGCCCGCGGGCAAGCACCTCCGGGTGCACGAGGGTGACCGCGTCCGCGCGGGTGACCGTCTGACCGAGGGCCCTGTCTCGCCGCACGAGATCCTGCAGGTCAAGGGTCCGCGCGCGGTGCAGGAGTACCTGCTCAACGAGGTCCAGGAGGTCTACCGCCTCCAGGGCGTGCGGATCAACGACAAGCACATCGGCGTGATCGTGCGTCAGATGCTGCAGAAGGTCCGCGTCACCGAGCCGGGCGACACGATGTTCCTCGATGGCGAGACGGTGGATCGTCTCTCCTTCCGGGACGAGAACGACCGGGTGGCCCGTCGCAAGCTGGAGACGGCCACGGCGGAGCCGGTGCTGCTGGGCATCACCAAGGCCTCGCTCACCACCCAGTCGTTCATCTCGGCGGCGTCCTTCCAGGAAACCACCCGGATTCTGACCGACGCCTCGATTCGTGGCGCGCGGGACGACCTGAAGGGGCTGAAGGAGAACATCATCATCGGCCACCTGATTCCGGCCGGTACCGGTCACTACCGGTACGTGGACATGGACATCCAGCCGCCCGAGGGCTTCGAGCCCCCGCCGCCGCCGGAGCCGGAGGAGCCGCTGCCCGAGGTGGTGCTACTGGGTGTGGCGGACGACGATCTGTAGGCCGAGAACAGAGATCTGAGAACAGAGAACGGAGGGGTGGCCACGGCTGCCCCTCCGTTCCCTTTTAGAACGAACAGGCGCCTGAGCTCCCCGATTTCTTCATCCGCACCTTCCCGCTGGGGTCACCATCCCTCCGGCGGCTGACACCGCCGGCTGGTTTGCCCCGTTCACCGTTCACTGTTCACCGTTCACCCCTCCCCTTGACCCCCCTCGCGTCCTGCTGTATCATTGGGGTCTGTCGCCGAAAAGGGGCCTGTGCTCCTTTGTCGGCCAAAACGCTTAAACGCACGACCCGGAATCCGATGCCCACGATCAATCAGCTCCTCCGTCACGGCCGCTCCGAGCCGCTTTACAAGGGGAAGTCGCCGCACCTCAAGGCGAACCCCCAGAAGCGCGGCGTGTGCACTCGCGTGTACACCACGACCCCGAAGAAGCCGAACTCGGCGCTGCGGAAGGTCGCCAAGGTTCGCCTCGTGAACGGTATCGAGGTCATCGCCTACATCCCGGGTGAAGGCCACAACCTGCAGGAACACTCGATCGTCCTGATTCGGGGCGGCCGCGTGAAGGACCTGCCGGGCGTGCGCTACCACATCCTGCGCGGGACGCTCGACGCGGCCGGCGTGAACGACCGTCGCCAGAGCCGTTCGAAGTACGGCGCGAAGCGGCCCAAGCCCGGCCAGGCGGCCGGAGGGAAGAAGAAGTGAGCCGGCGCACACGTGCGGTCAAGCGGGTCGTCCCGCCCGATCCGCGATACGATTCGCAGACGGTCAGCAAGTTCGTCAGCAACCTGATGTACGACGGGAAGAAGTCGCTCGCGGAGAGCATCTTCTACTCGGCGATGGACCTCATCGAAGAGCGCACGCAGCAGCCGGGCGTCGCCGTCTTCAAGCAGGCCATCAACAACATCAAGCCGGCCGTCGAGGTGAAGTCCCGCCGCGTCGGTGGTGCGTCGCTCCAGGTCCCGGTGGAGGTCCGTCCGGACCGTCGCACCGCGCTGGCGATGCGCTGGCTGATCACCTTCGCCCGTGGTCGTGGCGAGAAGACGATGTCCGAGCGCCTGGCGGCCGAGATCATTCTCGCCAGCAAGGGCGAGGGCAGCGCGATGAAGAAGAAGGAAGATACGCACCGGATGGCCGAGGCGAACCGGGCGTTTGCGCACTATCGGTGGTAGGTCATAGGTCATAGGTCGTAAGCTCGCTGGGCAATCCCCCACGACCTACGACCTACAGCCTACGACTCAAAGAAACATCTGGTCAACGTGAGCGGGGACGGTCCCCGACCCACCTCTTGGCCTTCGAAATCACGCCGGAACCCCAATGGGGTTCCTGTCTCGGGCGAAAGCCCGGACGTGGCGCGGAGCGATACCGCGAGCTGAGGCTCGGTCCGGTCGCCCCGCTTTTTCGCTGGGAGTAGTTCGCATGGCACGACACACACCGATCGAGTTCTATCGCAACATCGGCATCATGGCCCACATTGATGCCGGGAAGACGACCACGACCGA
>JAABRY010000077.1 GCA_011390645.1 Gemmatimonadota bacterium | reverse complement strand
AGTCGCCAAGCCGCAGTGGCCCGCTCCCCGGTTCGAGCGTGATTTCCCGGCCTGCGAGGTAGCGGTCCGGCTCGCGGCCCACGATCTCCAGCACGCGAATCCTCAACGTGATCTTCTCCTCACCATCCCACGAGGCGAAGATCGAATCCGCGAAGAGCGCTTCCGTCGTCGCATAGCTCTTCGGTTCGGGGGCCCAGTCTGGTGCAACACTGGAGGTCCCCTGTTGCGCGGCAAGTGGCACGGCGGCCGCGCCGAGTATCACGATGGCAAGTGCAATCCCGGCGCGACGGTTCATGATCATCCATCCCTTGTGTCGATGAGTTCCACGCGGCGGTTCTGCTCGCGCGCTTCGGGCGTG
>JAABRY010000076.1 GCA_011390645.1 Gemmatimonadota bacterium | reverse complement strand
CTCCACGAGCCAGGCCTTGACCGCAGCCGCGCGACGTTCCGACAGTTGCTGATTCGACGCTTCATCCCCGACATCATCGGTGTGACCTTCGATGCGCAGGGTGAGGTCGCCGTGCTCCTGCAGCATCGCCACAATTTCCTTGAGCACCGGGGTCGACTCCGGACGGATGCGATCGCTGCCGGTGGCAAAGAGGATCCCTTGCGTGGCGACGCGGCCATCGCGGGCGAGCTGATCGTACAGATCCAGACCGCCCCCGGCGATGCGCATCGGGCCGATCATCCCCGGGTCCTTGAGCGACGTCCAGGCCATGGAGAGGTAGAGCTTGTCACTGCGCGGGAAGATGGCGTTGGGCACGTTCGCTACCCGTCGGTCGTCCCAATAGACCTTCATGTAGTTGCCATCCGCCATGACGCGGACCGGCACGACGCGCTCCGCGTACTGCTTCTGGTCCACTGGTGTCATCACTTGCGGGCCGAGCTTGCCCGTCGGCCGCACTCCAGACCGTGACCATGCCCAGTCTACCCGGGTTCCATCAAAGCGCTCGCCCTGGGTACGACCAACCGCACCATCAATCGGCCCCGTGGCGAGGGACGCGCGCGCATTGCCATGCCCCATCGACACCGCGAACTCGACCGTGAAGCGTTCCGGCAGGGTGCGCGGCAGCGGGATCGCGACCACACCATTCGAGGTCACCCGGATGTATCGCGCGCCCTGCCATTCGACGATCTCGAAGTTTCCCTCGATCAGCTCCCACCGGCGGGGGAAATCTCCCACATTGTCCTTGCTGAAGTCATCCATGAACAACACCGTATCGCCAGGGACAAAGTCCCAGTTGGCCCATGCGCCCTCGCCTGGCCGCACGGTCGCAGTCTTCGCGGCTTCGGCGGCATCGGTGACCGGCTTGCCGTCGCTACCGGTGATCACCTTGCCCTGATCGTCCACGTACTCGACGTCCTTGCCGTCGGCCTTCGCGCGTGCCTGGCAGGCGGTGTCGTCGAAGGCGCATCGCATGGCCTCGGTGATGCGGCGGTCGACCTCACGCTCGGTCTCGCGTTCCACGGCACGTTCAGCCGCGCGCCCGATGCGCCGGCCGAGGCCGCCCAACTGGGCTTCGACCGGTTGTACGGTGCTGAGAACCGCCACCAGCGTAGCGGCGGCAGACCACCGCAAAGTGGGTTGGGTCATGGGTCCCTCCAGCGAATAGGTTGTCAGAGTAGTAAGCGCAAAGTATGGCCTTGGGATGCCACGTGGGGTCAATCGACGAGCCGGAGGATGGAATCCGCCCTGGCCCCGGCACCCACCCGACGTTCGAGATCGGCCCATGCCACGAGACATTCCGGGCGGTACGGGGTCTCGGGGGCGCGCTCCGCGAGTCGCTGGCCGGCGGTACGAAGTGGCGATTTGGCGGCCTCCACGGCGCCGCGACCCAGCAGCGCGCGCCCAACGCGGCACCGTGCCACCTCCGTCGCATAGTGACCGGGGGGCAGCGCGGTCTCGAGTGCTGCCACCGCAGTACGGGCATCGCGCTCGGCGGCTTGCCAATCGCCTTGGGCGAGGGCGATCGCACTCAGGGTCAGGTTGGGAAAGACGCGCCGCGGCGAGGCTGGCGTCTCCCGCGCATAGATCGCGGCGGCATCCCGCAGGTAGCCCATCCCAGTGGCCGTGTCGCCTGCATCAACCAGGAACACCCCAAGATTCTGCAAGCGATCAGCCGCTCCCGCATCGAGCGCCTCAACAGGCCGAGCAGTATCTCGCGCGACCAGCTCCTGCATGATCGCCACGGCCTCCTGCGGGCGTCCCGCGGCTCGCAATGCCGTCGCGTGATTGGTGCGCACCGACACGGTGGTCGAGTGTTCCGGACCATATGCCCCGGCGATCAGCGGAATGCCTTCGGCGTAGAGTGCAACCGCTTCAGCGTCCTCGCCAAGTTCATTGATGACGCGCGCGAGATTCACGAGTCCGATGGCGTGGGAGAGACTGCGTTTGCCCAACCGTGACTGACTGATGGCGACGGCGCGCCGCGCTTGCTCCTCCGCCGGACCGATGGAGTCCAGGGAGAGATAGGTGTTGAGGCGACCATTGACGACCACCAAGGTGGCCTCGGCATCGAAGGTCGAGTCGCCCGCGATCACCGCATCGGCGTCGAGGTAGTGTCCAGCGGCCGCCAGAAACTCGCCGCGCCGAGACGCCATGCGCCCCAGCACCCCATGCGCGACCACTGCCGCGCGACGGTGTGTCGATGGATCCTGACGATGCACGGCAAGGACTTGCTCGGTCAACTGCGCAGCGCTGTCTGTCAGTGCAGTGCCGGAGAGGATCCGGGCCAATCGCGCCAGGGCGTAGACCCGTGCCTGCGACGAATCGCCCGTGGCCTGGGCGAGCAGACGCTCGGCCTCACCGGCGAGTGGTTCGGCCCGTCCCTGGACCTCGAGACCCCAGAGCACCTCGGCGATCGTGCCGAGCAGTTCTGCTTGCAGCTCCGGGCGATCGGCGAAGCGCGCCCGGATGTCCGGGATGCCTTGCTGCAGCGCATCCACCACAGTCAGCTCTCGCCACTGCCCGTCGGTGGGCAGCATCACGGGGTTTGCGGTATTGAAGAGTCCCAGGACGAACGCGAGCACCTCTTCGGCGCGCGCCGCCTCCTCCTGCGCGATGGTTCGCTCACGCTCCAACGCCGCATTTTGACGAATGACGGTTGTGCCCCACCCTGCAATGAGCACCATCGCGACTGTGGCGACCGGAGCGACCCAGCGATGGCGCTGCAGGAACTTCCGGGTACGATACCCAACGCTGTCTGGCCGGGCGAGAATCGGACGACCGGCCAGCCATCGATCGAGCTCATCGGCGAAGGCACCGGCTGTCTGATATCGGCGACTCGGATCCTCATGGCACGCCATGGTCGCGATCTGCGCCAGATCCCCCTCCAGACCTCCGGCGCGATCCTCGTTCAGGCCCGGCAGATGTTCGGTGACGATCTCGACGAGGAGGAGTCCGAGTTGATAGACATCGGTCGCGGTCGTGGCGCGTTCCCCGGCGCGCTGCTCCGGGGCAGCGTAGCGCGGCGTGAGGAGGCTTCGCCCCGTGCGGGTGTCAGCCTCTGACCCGGCGTCATCATGCAGCAGCTTGGCGATCCCGAAGTCGAGCAACTTCGGGATACCATCACTGGTCACCATGATGTTGGCAGGCTTGATGTCGCGATGGATCACCAGATTGCGGTGCGCTTCCTGCACGGCACGCGCGACGCGCTGGACCAAGGTGATGCGTTCACGCACTGGCAGTTGCCGCTCGCGGCACCACGCGTTGAGCGGGAGTCCATCCACGAACTCCATGGCGAGCCAGGGGCGGCCCTCCGGCGTGCTTCCGCCGTCCACCAGCGCAGCGATGTTGGGATGTCGCAGTGCAGCGAGGATGCGACGCTCCGCGCGGAACCGCGCGAGCAGGTCCTCAGTGTCCACCCCGCGCCGCAGGACCTTGAGCGCCACCTGTTGCTGAAAGTCGCCCGCTTGGCGTTCGGCCAGGTAGACGCTCCCCATGCCCCCGCGACCCAGCTCTCGCACGATGCGGAAGGGACCGATCGCGGTCCCGACGGAGTCACTCGCCCCCTCCACGCCACCGGCGCTCAGCTCGCCGGAGATCGCCACCTGAAACTCCCCTGTCGTCACAACCGCCTGCAGCAATCGCTCGACCGCAGCCCGAACGCGGGGATCGGCGGCTGCATCAGTCAGGAACGCTGCACGCTCCGCTGACGGGAGGTCGAGTGCGAGATCGAAGAGCCGATCGACCTCCGCCCAATCGTCCCAACCGTTCAGGCCTTCAGGGAACTTCGATCCCTCCGACATGCTCCTCCTCCAAGGCCAGCTGCAACCACGCCTTGCCGCGCTGCCACTCGCGTGCGACGGTTCGTTCCGACACGTCGAGCGCCTTCGCGATCTCCGCGTCGTTCATCCCGCCGAAGAGGCGACACTCGGCGACCTTCGCCATACGCGGGGACTGCCCACCCAACCGGGTCAGGGCGGTCTCAAGATCGAGCAACGCTGCCGGGTCGGAGGTCCGCCCCGCGATGTCAGGATGCAGTTCCACTCGCACCCGTTCACCCTCACGCTTCTCCGCGCGGCGGCGGCGCGCGTGATCCACCAACAGGTGGCGCATCACCATCGACATGAAAGCGAAGAATTGCGCCCGCCCTCGCCAGTCGGGCACGTCGGCCCCGAGAAGGCCGAGGCAGGCTTCGTGCACGAGGGCAGTGGTGTCGAGCGTGTGCCCCACGGACTCCCGGCCGAGATGGCGGCTCGCCATCCGCTTGAGCTCTGGGTAGACCATCGGGAAGAGCCGATCGCGTGCCACGATGTCGCCGGCACTCCATTCCTGCAACAGCGTTTCAAGTTCAGGGAGCGCAAGCGGCAAGGACACGATGCATGACCGGGCGGAGGGAGGCAGCGGGGAGTGATGGGTACAGGGAGAAGTATCGCCCCACCTGGGCGGTGAGACCAGTCAGCGGCGGGTATGCTGCACGAACGCCTCGGCGGAACCCTCCTCATGGCGGAAAAAGAGCTCGGGCTCGACCAGTTCAAGCTCCATCAATCGGAAGCCCTCTGCGGTGATGATCCCGTCCACGCGCGCGTACCGCCAGGGATGCCGAACCGCGCTGAGCACGCTCTCCCCCATCGCCACGACCTCGGCGGGAGCAGTCCACGCCGTGACTCGACCGCCATGCTCTTCCTGCACCCGGAACTCGCCCGCCGCTGCGTGTTTGACGACCGCGTGGGAATACGCGCCATCGAGGAAGGTGAGCGAGACTTCGCCATCGGACAGGACCTCGCGAAGAAACGGCTGCACCAGCGCCGCACGCCGCCCCACCGCCTCGACCCATCGTGCCTCGTCACCGCGCGCAATGCGCCACGTGTCTTCGCCGCCGGCGCCGACGACCGGCTTGAGCACCACCTCGTCCACGTTGAGCGCGTCGAGCACCGCGTCGAGCGCGGGCCGCTCCCCCGCGGGAATCACACAGGTTTGCGGCACCGGCGCGCCCGCCTCCGCCAGTTCCACGAGGTAGCGCTTGTCGAGGTTCCACTGGATCGTTTCGATCGGGTTCCACAGCGGCATCCGCGTGGCAATTCCCTGGAGGGTCTCGAGGAAGTGCTCTGGTGCACTCATGTAATCCCAGCAGGAGCGGACGAGAGCCAGATCGCCCTCGGGGGCGGCATCCTGCCATCGCTGGATTGTGACGGTCCACCCGGCTGCGCGGAACGCGTCAGCCAGCACGCGGTCATCGGCGGCGAGGTCCGGGTAATTGGCGCCGGTGAGCATGACGATGGTTCGGGCAGTGGACACGGACGCCTTCATGGTTGTGCAACTGGGGCGGCAGGACTCGAACCTGCAACATCCGGAGTAACAGTCCGGCGGTCTGCCAATTGACCTACGCCCCATCGAAAAAGGAAGCGCCCACCGGATCAGATCCGGTGGGCGCGCATGCTGCTGACGACAGCAACCGGCCTACACGGATCCCCGGTGGGGCCCGATGTTGTGATTGCGGTTGCGGTTGCGGCGCGTCATGGCTTGACGATACCTGAGGGACTCCAACACCGTCAAGCCCCCTGGTTCGGCAGGGCACCTCACGGCCGCACCGGCACCAGCTTGAGGTCGGCGAAGTCGTACGAGAAGTCCACACTCGGCGAGGCGGGTGCCATCCGCGCCTCGGCGATGCGACCGGCGGCATCGAGCGTGAAGGTGATGTAGGCGTCTGCTCGCAGCTCACGCTCGCGCCAGCGCACGAGAAACGTCTCGTACTGCCAATGTTCGAGGTCCCCCACCAGGATCGGCGTTGCCCCGAAGCGGATCACCAATCGTTCGCCTTCCACGGCCAGCGCGATCCTCCCGTACCAGGCATCCTCGTAGGTGCCCGCATAGCTCGCCAACGGCAGGGCGTGGCGGGCTGTCCGGTCACGCGACGCGGTTGCGGACTGTTCCGCCGCAGCCTCCGCAGCGGCCTGCTGCGCGGCTCGCTCGCGGAATGCCGTCCGCCAGTCGTGCTCCGCGCCGAGGAAGTGGTCGGCGATGCGCCAGGTGATGGGCTCCATCGCCGGTGACTCCATGTTGGTGAGCACCGCAATCCCCAGGCGGTGTGCGGGGAACATGGCCACGCGCGAGATGAAACCCGGGAGGCCGCCCGTGTGGGTGACCAGTTGCTCGCCTCGATACGTCCGCACGTTGAAGCCGAGGGCGTATCCATTGATCGGTGTCCGCAACGGTGCCAGATCGGCGGGTGCGCGGACCTCCGCCTGCGGCGTGACGATGCGCCAGAGTTCGCTCGCCGTGCGTGGGGTGTAGAGCGGCGCATCCCCTGCGACCCGTCCGGAATCGAGTTGCACCATCATCCACTTGGCGATGTCCGTGGCACTCGCGTTGATGCCACCCGCGGGATTGGTGTTGTCGCTGGTGAACGGCTTCACCTGCTGGACCCGACCGTCAACACGCGCGTGTGTCGAGGAGATGTTCGGCATGCTGCCAATCCCCGGGTGGCGGATGCGCGAGTCCGTCATGCCGACTGGGGTGAGAATGCGCTCCGCAACGAATTCCTCCCAGCTCTTCCCCGTGACGGCAGCAATGACCTCACCCGCGACGGTGTAGAGCACATTGTCGTAGGCGTAGGCCGATCGGAACGACGTCACCAGCGGCAGGTGCCGCAGGCGTTCGGCGACTTCGCGACGGGTGTAGGTGGAGGCCGGCCACCAGAGGAGATCACCGGCGCCCAGCCCCAAGCCGCTGCGGTGGACGAGCAAGTCGCGGATCGTCAACTGTGAGGTCACCCACGCATCGCTGAGTCGAAACCAGGGCAAGTATGAAATGACAGGCTCGTCCCAGGCCAGACGCCCTTCTTCCACCAGCAGCGCGAGCGCCGTGGCGGTGAATGCCTTGGTGTTCGAGGCGATGCCGAAGAGGGTGTGTGGATCGACCTGCTCCGACGTCCCGAGGGTGCGCACCCCGAATCCGCGAGCCATGAGGACCCGCCCATCCTTCACGATGGCGAGGGCGAGGCCGGGCACGGCGTGGTCGGCCATGATGTCGGCGACGTAGCGCTCGATGTCGGGAGGAAGCGCGTTGCTTTGTGCTGCGGAGGCGCCAGTCCCGAGGGAGATCAGGGCGAGCACGGCAATCAGGCGACGGTACATGGACTCGACTCCGGCGAGGGTGGTGACAACGTCAGCGGCGTGCCTGGAAGAATTGGCGGAGGATGGTTCCGCACTCTTCCTCTCGCACGCCGCCGAGCACTTCGGGACGATGATTCAGTCGAGGGTGACGCAGGAGGTCGTGCACTGACCCTGCCATGCCCGCCTTGTCGTCCCACGCGCCAAAGACCACGCGTCCGATCTTGGCGAGGACGATGGCCCCGGCGCAGTGGGCGCAGGGCTCCAAGGTGACGTACAGGGTGGCATCGAGCAGTCGATCGGCCTGAGCCGTTGCGAGCGCCTCGCGGATGGCGAGGACCTCCGCGTGCGCGGTTGGATCGCGGCGGGCGATCGTGGCGTTGCCGGCTCGACCCAGAATCTCCCCCCCCCTCATGACCACGGCCCCGACGGGCACTTCGCCAGCCGCGGCCGCGACGTCCGCCTCGGCGAGCGCCAACCCCATCCCCTCGAGGTCAGCGGCCGTCATGGGGATGCTCACCCGGCCGGAACGCGGATGAAGTCGAGGCGATCCCCGGCAGGAGCGACCCGGATCGTGTCGCCGTCCGTGTAGCCACCCTCCAGCAGCACCATCGCGATCGGATTCTGCATCTCGCGCTGGATGACCCGCTTGAGGGGCCGCGCGCCGTACATCGGGTCATAGCCGGCCTCCCCGATCCACGCCATCGCCTCGGGCGAAACTTCGAGCCCGATGCCGCGGTCCGCGAGCATCGCCTTGAGCCGGTCGAGTTGCAGGGCCACAATCTGGTCGATGTCCTCGCGGGCCAGTGGTCGGAAGACCACCACGTCGTCCACGCGGTTGAGGAACTCGGGCCGGAAGTGCCCCCGCAGTGCCTCAAGGACGCGCGACTCGACCTCGAGCCAGCCGACCGGATCAAAGCTCCCGGCTTCCAGGATGTGCTGGCTGCCGATATTGCTCGTCATGATGATGACGGTGTTGCGGAAGTCCACGACGCGGCCCTGCGAGTCGGTCAGCCGCCCGTCGTCGAGCACCTGCAGCAGCAGGTTGAAGACGTCGGGATGGGCCTTCTCGATTTCGTCGAACAGCAGCACGCTGTAGGGGCGACGGCGCACCGCCTCGGTGAGCTGGCCGCCCTCCTCATAGCCGACATAGCCGGGGGGGGCACCAATCATCCGGGCCACCGCGTGCTTCTCCATGTACTCCGACATGTCGAGCCGCACCATCGCGCGCTCGTCGTCGAAGAGGAACTCGGCGAGCGCGCGCGCCGTCTCGGTCTTGCCGACACCGGTGGGCCCGAGGAAGATGAACGAGCCGGTCGGGCGGGCGGTATCCTGCAGCCCCGCGCGTGCGCGCCGCACCGCATTCGACACCGCCGCGAGGGCTTCGGGCTGCCCGATCACGCGCCGACCGAGTTCGGCCTCGAGTCGCGTGAGCCGTTCACGATCCGACTCGAGCATCTTGGTGACCGGAATCCCGGTCCACTTCGCGACCACCTGCGCGATGTCTTCGGTCTCGACTTCCTCGCGCAGGTACCGACGACCATTCTGCGCGCCGAGCAGCGTCTTCTCGTCCTCGAGCAGCTGGCGCTCCAGTTCCGGGATGCGGCCGTACTGCAACTCCGCCGCCTTCTGGAGATCACCGGTACGCGTGGCCACCTCCACTTCGGTCCGCAACTTCTCGACTTCGGCCTTCCGATGCTGCATGGCCTCGATGGCGGACTTCTCCCCCTGCCACTGCGCCTTCATGCCTGCACTGCGCTCGCGGCTCTCGGCGATGTCCTGCTCGAGCGCCTCGCGCCGCTCGACGGCAGTCTTGTCCTTCTCGCGGAGGAGCGACTGCCGCTCGATCTCGAGCTGCAGGATGCGACGCTCCACCTCGTCGATTTCCTGGGGGAGCGAGTCAATCTCGATGCGCAGGCGCGAGGCCGCTTCATCCACGAGGTCGATCGCCTTGTCCGGGAGGAACCGGTCACCGATATAGCGATTGGACAGCGTCGCCGCGGCCACCAGGGCATTGTCGGTGATCCGCACGCCGTGGTGGACCTCGTACTTCTCCTTCAGTCCGCGCAGGATCGCGATCGTATCCTCGACGCTCGGCTCACCCACATACACGGGCTGGAACCGACGCTCGAGCGCGGCGTCCTTCTCGATGTGCTGGCGATACTCGTCGAGCGTGGTGGCGCCGACCACGTGCAACTCGCCGCGCGCCAACGCAGGCTTGAGCAGGTTGGACGCGTCCACCGCGCCTTCTGCCTTGCCCGCACCCACCAGCGTGTGCAGCTCATCGATGAACACGACGTAGCGCCCGGCAGCGTCGGTCAGTTCCTGCACGACCGCCTTCAACCGCTCCTCGAACTCGCCGCGATACTTGGCACCTGCGAGGAGCAGGCCGATGTCGAGTGAGACCAGCTCGCGTCCGCGCAGTGAGTCAGGGACATCGCCACTCACGATCCGCTGCGCGAGCCCCTCGACGATCGCCGTCTTGCCGACCCCGGGCTCACCGATGAGGACGGGATTGTTCTTGGTGCGGCGGGAGAGCACCTGCATCACGCGGCGCACTTCCTCGTCGCGACCGATGACCGGATCGAGTTTCCCGCTTCGTGCGAGGTCGGTGAGGTTGCGCGTGAAGCGCTCGAGCGACTGATACTTGCCTTCCGGCTCCTGATCGGTCACCCGATGCGATCCCCGAATTTCCGCGAGGGCATCGCGCAAGTCGGTCGGCGTGACATTCTGCAACTCGAAGAGACGGCGGGCCGTAGTCCCCTTCTCCTCCGCGAGGGCGAGCAGCAGGTGCTCGGTCGAGATGTAGGCGTCCTCGAACTCCTTCGCGATCGCATCGCCGCGATCGAAGACCTTCTGCAGCGTCCGGTCGATCGTCGGGGGTGACGCGTCCCCTTCCTGCGTGGGGAAGGAGGCGACTTCCGATTCGACGAGATTGGACAAGCGCGGCACCACGATGCCGACCTTCCCGAGCAGCGGCTTCACGATCCCATCCTCCTGCACCATCAATGCGGAGAGGAGATGGGCATCGTTCACCACGGGATTGCCGCGGTTGCGGGCGTGCTCGATGGCGGTACGCACCGCTTCCTGCGCTTTGGTGGTCAGTCGTTCGGGCCGAAGCATGGTCATCCTCCTGAGGTCGCCCGGACGAAGCGCAAGGGTCGGACCAGTCCGACCCTGCCCCATCGGCCGCCTTGTCCGCCAGACTGGCAGGGTAAGATAGCCGAACAGCCACGCCGATCACCTCAAGGATCGGTCATGGCTGCGGCACGATGAGTCGTCGGGTGGCGGCACGCTGGCCAACCACGTTGAGCTGTACGTAATAAATGCCCGGCGGTGCCACGCGGGTTCCCTCGGCAATGGTGCCATCCCATGTCGCCACGTGCGCCCCGCACCGGAGGGAGCGTTCATCGAGCACCTCTCCGCGCCTGCCCCGGACGTTCAGGGTGGCCACGGGTTGTGCCAGCACGTTGTAGACCTTCAGCGACACGACGGGCTGGCCCCCGTCCCGACAGATTTCCGACCCCAAGGTAAATGGCACGAGCGCCGCCGGAAAAACCGGACTGGGCCTGGGTTCCTCGAGGACGACCGCGGTTGACTGACCGGGCCGTTGGGCGCTGGCCATCGGGACCATCACCACCGCGAGGAGCAGACCCACGACCGGCACAACGAGCCGGCGCATGGTAACTCCTGACTTTCAGACAAGGTGATGTACTGGCGGGCCCCCTCGGCAAGGTGTCACGCTTCGAGCCATTCGGTGGCTCAGCCCTTCAAAACTACTCCGGGTCCCCCGGGGTGTCACCCGCGTCCCCCCCACGGTCACGCTGCCACGTCTCCAGCGCGGGGAGCGCGACGTCGCCGAGATGGGTCTGCACCCAGCGCACCAGCAACCGCCGATGAGCGGCGACATGCCGTGGAGAGAGGATCGGCAGGTCCCCACCAGCGCGTAGCAGGTCCACCAGGGCCTCCCGGTCAGACGTGGGGAGACGGGTGGCCACACCTCCCCGCGCACAGGCGTCGCAGAGAAAGCCGCCATCTCGATGGGAGAAGCCGACCACGCCGTCGGGCAGCGAGGCGCCGTCACGGGCACATCCTGCGACCTCCGGGGCGAGACCCAGGTCGGCAATCAACCGCCAGAGACTCCGCAGCCCGACGACCGGGAGTGCGTCCGGCGGGGCGACCTCGATCAGCGCGATCGACGCCACGAGGTCGTCGAAGAGCTCTGGGTTCGGGAGGGGGGGGACGAAACGAACGGTCAATTCGGCGAGCGCGGCCGCGGCATGAAAGCGCTCGAGGTTCCCTGCCAGCCCCGCATGGAGATCCGTCAGGTCGAAGGCGGTGAGGGTGTGCAGGTCGGTCCGGGTGGGGAGAAGGTGGGCCGTCCCCTCGCTGAAGAGTTGCAGGGCCGCCCCGAAGGGAGAGCGCGGCCGGTTCGCCCCCTTGGCGATGGCTGATCGGACCCCCGCGGCGCGCGTGGCGAGGCGGACGATCCGCGACGTCTCACCGTACCGAATCGAACCGAGGATGAGCGCCGGAGTCAGCTCGGCCGCAGCGGCCACGGCCCTAGTTGTCGAGCCCGAGCTGGTCGGCCGGGATGTCCGTGGTGGCAGCGGCCACCGGACAGATGCCGCCGGTGAGGGGGGGGCGCTCAATCAGGTCGGCGCCGAAGACCCGCACCCGCCCGGGATTGGTGACGGTGCAGTTGCCCTGCTCCAGCACGTAGATGCGGCCGAGTGCGTCGACCGTCATCCCACCGGGAGACTGGAACGGAATTCCGAGTCCGGCGCCACGCTCGACCCGGCGCTCGCGACTGTTGAAGACCATGAGACCATTGAGGGCGCTGAGCACCAGGACGCGATCGCCGCCATCCGAGGCCACCCAGCGCGGGGCCGGGCCGAACCCACCGAAGGAGGCGATCTCGACGTTCCGCACCGGATCCACCACCGACAGGCGCCCCTCAACCGGCGCGCCGTCACCACTGCTCAGGACATAGAGCAAGCCATCGGCTCCGGCTGCGGCTGGTCCGGCATTGCCCGGGCCCAGCAGCGGAATGGAGTCACCGAATCCATTGGAGAGCGTGGAGAGCCACGAAGGCTGGGACGAGCAGGCCGCCGGGAACGGCGGGCAGCCGATCCGATTGCCCGCCACGCCATAGACCCGCCCGCGGACCACGCCGAAGCCCTGCGGACCACCCGGTGCGGTGACGAGATCACCCGCGCCCGTTGCAGGATCGATGCGAAACACCATCTCGGAATCACGCGACGCGACGTAGAGCCGTCCGTCTTCGCCGAAGGCAATCGCCGACACGGGATTCGGCGAGGGGAAGAGCCCGGAGATCGTGCGAATGATCTCCTGCTTGGCGAGGTCGACGAGGATGACCGATCCCCCCCCCGAGAGGCCGACCGCGGCCAGACTGCCACGCACCGCCAGTGAGGTCGCCAACACCGGGACGGGAGAGATCGAGATGATACGGAGCGAGGCGCTGGAATCCACCGGAGTCACGATCAGGCTGCGCTCCACCTGATCGAGGACCACGAGTACCTCGACCGGGAGCGAACCCGTACTGGTGGTCGGGGCACAGGCCCCGACCAGTAGCACGAGCGATGTTGCGAGCGACCTCAGTTGCATCTGGTGCACTCCGAAAAGCTAGAAGCGGACGCGGCCGCCACCCATCACCGTGCGTCCACGGCCGGGAAATCCAACCACCTGATCGTAGGTGCGGTCGAAGAGGTTCTCGGCGCGCACCGTGAGGTCCACCCCAGCGCCAGCGAGGCCGCGACGCACCACCGGCAGGTCCAGCGACACATCCACCAGCGTATAGGAGGGTAACGTAACGCGGGCGGCGGGGAAATCCCGGAAGTCAGCATCTGCCCGCGCGCCGACTCGGGTCAGGCCCAGCCCGACCGTCCCGCCCGCCACCATGGCAGTGGCGGTGAGGCCACCGCTGGCCCCCGGCCGACGCAGCAGGGACGCCCCTTGGGTGAAGACCACCGAGGCGGTGGCCCCGGTATCGGTGACTTCAGTGCCCAGCCAAGTCCAATGGGCGCGGACCGTCAGGTTGCGACTCGGACGCACCGTGAGGGCTGCCTCGAGCCCGCGTACGTCTGCCCCCTGCAGGTTGGCATACGTGGGCTCGCCGGCCGGTGCCGAGATGTACTGGATCAGATCGCGGAATTGCTGCCGAAAGGCGGTGGCCCCAATCACGAGCTGCCCTGCGGCCCAGGTGCGCTCCGCCCCCACCTCGATGTTGCGACTGCGTTCGGGGACGAGCGCCTCGTTGCCCACTTCGAACGCGCTCGCCGCGAACAATTCGGAGAAGGTGGGTGCCTTGAACGCGGAGCCGGCGGAGATCCAGAATCGCGCCGCGTCGACGGGGCGGATCGTGATCCCGACGCGTGCGGTGGTGAAGGTGCCGAAGGCCGAGTTGTCGTCGAGGCGCACGCCAGCCTGCAGCGCGAACAGTCGAGTCGGTTCGGCGAGGACCTGGACGAGCGCGTGCTGGGTGGTGCGCTCCGCCGCAAAGGTGTCGCGCTCCGTGAACACGCCGCCACCGAAGTTCGAGACGGTGCGGGAGGTCTGATCCTCTTCCTCTCGCTCGACACCGGTTCCAACCGAGAGGCGTACGGCGGGGGCGGCCGACCAATCCAACCGGGCCTCGGCGCCGCGACGCCATGTGCGCGCATCCCGATCGGCATCGAAGCCGAAACCACTGGTGTCTGCCGGGGCATCCGGGCGGTTCTGCGCGCCGGCATCGACCCGGCGCGCGAACCCGGTCACGGTGGCCACGACGGCACGTCCCAGCGGTCGCCGCGCCTCGAGGCCGAGGAGCAGCGATTCCTCGGTGGTGAATTGGTTGCGATCCACCGGGATGCCACTGCCGTTGGTGGGAAACGCCGCGCGCACGTCGCCAACGCGAGCGGTGAGGGCCACGGCGCCACCAGCGGCGTCGAGCACATCGGCGCGAACACTCCCGACGGTCGAGCGGTACTGGTTGTTGAACTCGTACAGGCCATCCGAGTCGAAGCGCGAACCGGCCGCGCTGATGCGCCACCGCCCCGCCCCCCCGGCTGCTCTCGCGCTCGCGTCACGATTGCCGTACGAGCCACCCCGGACGGCCGCCTCGCCACGCAGGCGTCCCCCCCCCTGCCGCGTGAAGAGCTGGACCACCCCGCTCATGGCATCGGCCCCATACAACACGCTCGCCGGCCCACGCACGACCTCGATCCGTTCGATGTCGTCGAGACTGAGGTCCGCGAGGTTGAGCGCCCCCCCCGGGGCGTTGAGCGGGATGCCGTCCACCAGCACCTTCACGTAATCGCTCTCCCCCCCCCGCATGAAGGCGGAGCTCACGGCGCCGTAGCTGCCGGTCTGCACCAGCACCATGCCCGGGACCTCCCGAAGCGCATCGCTGACGAAGCGCACGCCGCGGGCGCGCAGGTCGGCCCCGCGCAGCACGGTGGTCGCTGCGGGAATGGCCTCCGCATCCCACGCCGCGCGCGTGGCGGTCACGACCAATTCGGGCAGGTGGGTCGTGTCCGCCTGCTGTGCCGGAAGGAGCGAGGGAGCAGCGAGGGCGATGAGGAGGACGCGCATCTGATGCATTCAAGACGTTCCGTGAAAGAGTGGTGGGGTGGGACGATTCGAGGCGTCGGCTTCGGCACGGGTGAGTGGCACCACTTGTGGTGCACCGTCGCACCATGTCGTGACGGCGACGGGCCAGGCGAAGACGCGGCTGAGCACATCCTGCTGGAGGACCTGAGCCGGCGGACCATCTGCGGCGACCCGACCGCGATCCAGCAGCACCACGCGGTCGGCGACCCGTGCCGCCAGGTTGAGATGGTGGGTGATGACGAGGACGCCAAGTCCGTCCGACACGAGGTGTCGGAGCAACTCGAAGAGCGCCATCTCGTGGGCGAGATCGAGTGCAGCACTCGGTT
>JAABRY010000075.1 GCA_011390645.1 Gemmatimonadota bacterium | reverse complement strand
TCTTTGCCGATCGCGAGATCATCAAGCTCCCGGTGCAGGATTGGCTCGGGCCGTTCATCGCCAAGCGTCGCGCGCCGAAGGTGCAGAAGCTCTACGATGCCATCGGTGGCGGCTCACCGATTCGTGGCTGGACCGAGGCGCAGGGCAAGGCAATGTGTGCGCGGCTCGATGCAATGCATCCGGAACAGGCGCCCCACAAGTTCTACATCGCGTTCCGCTACACCACGCCGTTTGCCGACGATGCACTGCGCGAGATGGCGGCCGACGGCGTTGAACGCGCAATCGCGTTCACGCAGTATCCGCAGTGGAGCTGCACCACCACCGGTTCCTCGCTCAATGATCTCTGGCGCGCGGTGGCACGCACCGGACTCGACGGGCGATTCCAGTGGTCCATCATTGACCGCTGGTATGATCACCCCGGCTTCCATGAGGCGATGGCAGAGCGGGTGCGCGAAGGACTCGCCCAGTATCCTGAGGCCGATCGCGAGCGCGTGCTGCTGCTCTTCTCGGCGCACTCGATTCCGTTGTACGTGGTAGACCGTGGCGATTCATATCCGCAGGAGGTCGCCGCATCGGTCGAGTCCGTGATGCAGCGCCTCGGGCACCGCAATCCGTTCCTGCTCACCTGGCAAAGTGAAGTCGGGCCACTGCGCTGGCTCGGCCCGAGCACCGAGGGCACCATCGAACGGCTCGCCAAGGGTGGCACGAAGGATGTGCTGGTGATCCCGATCGCGTTCACGAGTGATCACATCGAGACGCTGTCGGAGCTGGACATCGAGTACGGCGAGCTGGCCCACTCCCTCGGGATGACGGGCTACAAGCGAGCGCCGGCGCTGAACGACCTGCCGACCTTCACCGACGCCCTCGCCGACGTCGTCTCCCGCCACTGCACCAGCGGCGAGCGCCACTCGGCGCGGTATCGGATCCGGTGCCCGGGTTGCACCAATGCGGCGTGCCGGGGGGTGCCGGGGGGCGTTGGTGCAATGAAGGGCGTGGCTGAGCGGTAAAACGTGAAAGGTGAAAGGGGTATCGCATCCCTTTCACCTTTCACCTTTCACCTTTCACGGCGCCTCAAAAACCACCGCCCCCCCAACCACCGTCATCACATTCTTCGTCTGCAAGATCTCCGGCTCCGGAATCGTCATGATGTCGCGGTCGAGGATCGTGAAGTCTGCGCGCTTCCCCACCGTGATGCTCCCCGCGCGATCTTCCTCGAACGCCGCATACGCCGGGTACCAGGTGAACAGCTTCAGCGCCTCGGCACGGGAGACCTTCTCCTCCGGATGCCACCCGGGCCCGTCCTTGCCGTCAAGCGACTTCCGCGCGACCGCGGCGTAGAACTCGATCATCGGCTCGCCGAGTTCCACCGGAGCATCGGAGCCGCCGGCCACGACGACACCCATGTCGAGGAAGGTCTTCCACGCGTAGGTCCCCTTGGTGCGCTCCAGCCCGATGCGCGCCGGGATGAAGAAGAGGTCGCCGATCGCATGGCTCGGCTGCATCGACGCGATGATCTCCAACTCCTTGAAGCGCGCGAGGTCATCCGGGTGGACGATCTGCGCATGCTCGTTGCGCCAGCGCGGCTCCGCGACCGCCCGCTCGCTCGCGGGAACGTTCTGCATCGCCACCTCGAACATGTCGAGCAGCACGCGGTTCGCGCGATCGCCGATCGCATGCGCCTCGATCTGGATCCCGGCACGCAACGCACGCTCGAAGAGTCCCTTCAACTCCACGGTGTCCGACACGATCAATCCCGTGGTATGCGGATCATCGCTGTAGGGCTCGAGCAAAGCGGCCCCACGCGAGCCGAGCGCGCCGTCGAACACCACCTTGATGGCGCGGATGGTCAGCATGTCGTTGAACTCAGGAGCAATCGGGCCCATCGCGATCAGCGAATCGGCACCGGCACCCGGCCCGGTGACCGTCTTGTAGATTCGCACCTTGATGCGGCCCTCGTTGTAGAGCTTCCGCATGCGGGCGATCTCGGGCCAGCTGCCGTGCGCATCCTGAATCTGCGTCCACCCCAGGCGTGCCGAGCGCTCGGAGGCGAGTTCGAGCGCGCGCTCCATCGAGGTCTCATCGGCTGCCGGAATGAGTTGACCCACCAAGCCCTGCGCCCGATCAATCAGCATTCCGGTCGGCTGGCCATCCACGTCGAGATTGATCGCGCCACCAGGAGGTGCGGTGGTGGTGCCGGTGATCCCCGCCAGCGCGAGCGCCGCGCTGTTCGCCACCGAGGCGTGCCCGTCGGCACGCGTCAGGATGACCGGATTGTTCGGTGCGACGCGGTCGAGTTCAAAACGCGTCGGGAAGACCGGCGGATCCCAGAAGGTCTCGATCCAACCGCGGCCGACCACCCACTCACCGGGCTGCGCCTTTGCCGCGGCCGCTGCCACCTTGTCGAGGAATTCGCTCTTGCTGTTGATCCCCTGCAGCGAGAGGGTCTGCTCGCGTTGGCCGATGCCGGAGAAGTGCGCGTGCGCGTCCACGAAGCCCGGGTACGCGAAGCGCCCTGCAAGGTCTACCACCCGTGTCCCCTCGCCGATATACGCATCCACGTCGTCATCACTGCCAACGAATACGATCTTGCCGTCCTGCACGGCTACTGCCGACGCCGTCGGCATCGAATCATCGGCGGTGTAGATGGTGCCGTTGCGGAGCACGAGGTCAGTGGGAGCGGATTGGGCGCCACCGGCGCAAGCGGCAGCGAGAATGAGGAGAGCGGGTAGGGCGGTTGTACGTCGGAGCACGGGGATTCCTT
Organism: Gemmatimonadota bacterium; assembly: GCA_011390645.1. Lineage (GTDB taxonomy): Bacteria > Gemmatimonadota > Gemmatimonadetes > Gemmatimonadales > GWC2-71-9 > Palsa-1233. The sequence goes on along the minus strand of JAABRY010000075.1, from coordinate 12,782 downwards.
GGGGTCGTTAGTCGTTGGAAGATGTTGGATGTTGGATATTGGATGTTGGATGTTGGATATTGGATGTTGGAGAGCAGCAACGTACAGCGCCGGCCTACCGATCTCTTCCAATATCCAACATCCAGTATCCAACATCCAACTATGGCGCCGTCTCTCCCGCCAGTGCCGCCACACGTTCCCGAATCTCGTCCATCTGCGGACGCAGCGCCGGATCGGCATCCTTCCAGAGCGCGAGCAGCGTGCTGTAGTGCCCGAGCGCCGCTTCTTGTTTGCCGCGCGCCTCATGCAGCTCGCCGAGGCGCCGCAGCACCTGGGGATACCAGGCGGTCTCGTAATATGACCCCCCGGAGATCGACGGCATCGACAGCGCCTTCTCGTACAACACCAGCGCGGAGTCGGACTTGCCGGCCCGATCGAGCGCCAGACCGGCCTCGACCAGCCCCCGGTTGTACCAGTGGCCGGCGTCGAGGTGCGGGGAGCGATTCCAATTCAGGAACAACGCCGCCGCACTGTCGAACTTCCCCTCCGCCATCGCGATCGCCCCTTCGGCGTACGGCCCATCGGCGCGATAGCGAGGATCGCCCTCCTTCATCGAGCTGCGCCAGCGCGCCAGGGTACGGCGCGCCTCCGGCAGCGCGCCGATCTCCGCGTAGGCGGCGATCAACCCGGGGATGCTGAAGTTGAAGAGGGTGTCGATTCCGTCCGCCTCGATCTCCGCGAGTTTGCGGCGAGCCAGGAGGGTATCACCGGTGAGCCGCAGCACAGCCAGAATCACGTGAGGATCGCGACTCGCTCCCTCCATCTCCTCGGTTGCGCTACAACGACGCCACTCCTCGAGCTGTGCACGGACAATCCGGTAGCTACACGCCGCCTGCGCGGCGAAGGGCAGCGCCGCACCGGCATCAGTCGTGAAAAAGGCGGTGGCCGAATCAAATTCGCGCTGCCCTTCCAGGATCCCCAGCCCGAGCCGCGGCACCCACCCGGATTCTGGCAGCTGCTCACGCATGGCGCGCAGGGTCGAGTCGGCGGCGGCGAAATCCTTCATCGCAACCTGCGCCTCGATCAGATTCCAGTAGCCGACGGGCTCCTTGGGCCGCTGCGCGATGCCCCGCCGTGCCGCGACCGCCGCGTCCTCCAGGCGCCCCTGCCCGAGCAGGTGGTCGGCGTAGCTGATCCATCCTTCATCGTACAACTGGGTCCGCTGCCGGAGGACGGCATCTTCCAGCTCCTCCTCGCCCCGGACCGCGTGGTAATTGCTCTCGATTGCCAGTTGCGATGACTTGGGCAGATCCGCGCGCCAGCGGTAGGCCTGCTCAAGCGCCTCCATCGCGAGCGGCCATGCCTGCGAGTTGAGATACGCGACTCCAAGCCCAGCCCACGCGCTGGCGAAGGTGGAGTCGAGCTGCACGGCCTCCTGGAACAATGCGATCGCCCGCCCTCGGTCAGCGCCGAGCTCGGCTCGCTGTGCTGTCGTATAGGCCTTGAGCGCCGGCAGTGATGCCGTGGTGGCGCGTGCGAGCGAGGGGGCCGCGGCAACCGAGCGGAGCGATTCACCGATCCCCCGGCGGAGCTTCAGGCCGAGCTCACCCACGGCCTCGATCAACTCCCTGTCGCTCGCCGCCGTCGTGCGCACCGTGAGCTGCTCGGCCCCGTCCACTGTGGCGATCACCCGTGCTGTAAGCTGGTATCCGCCGCCGAGCGATGCCACCTCACCCATCACGAACGCCTTCACGCCGAGCCGTTCGGCCAGCTCCCGGACCTTGTCGTCGGGCAGCGCCACGCCGGGTTCGAGGGTCATCCGCCGCATCCCATCCCACATCTCGCGTTGCGACAGCGTCTTGATGATCGGCGACTCCTGCAGCTCGATGCGCACGGCATCGGTCACCGTGGCCGAGAGCGTGGTGTCATTGCTGCGATTCGCGAACTCGGCCACCATCACCAGGTCATCCGCCGCGAGCACGTCGCCGCCAATCAGCGTGCCGAATCGGCCGTCCTGCTGGAACCAGGCGAACCCTGCCACCGCGAGGACAACCACCACCGCCGCTGCGATCCAGAGCCGACCCCTGGAGCGCCCTCCCCCAACGGGTTGCGGGCCACTCGTCTGCAGGCTCGGCCCGTCGAGCGCCTGCACCAGGTCGGCCCCCGATTGCCACCGATCCGCCGGATCCTTCGCAAGGCAACGCATCACGATCGCGGCCAGGGCAGGCGGGACGTCCGGCCGCCGTGCCGCAATCGGCTCGGGGTCCTTCGCGAGGTGGGCCCCGAGCACCTGCTGCGCGGACCCGACGAACGGCGGTGCCCCGGCGAGCATCTCATACGCCATCACCCCGAGGGCGTAGAGGTCGGCGCGATGATCGGTCGTGGCATCACCCGTGACCTGCTCCGGCGACATGTAGGCGGGCGTGCCGAGCGACATTCCGGCCTGCGTGAGCGAGGTGATGGCCGGGTCGGTCTCACCGGAGCCGCGCCCCTCGGTGATTGCCTTCGCGATCCCGAAGTCGGTGACCAGCGCATGCTCCCCGGACAGCAGGACATTCTCGGGCTTGATGTCGCGATGCACCACCCCGCGACCGTGCGCATGGGCGAGCGCACCAGCGACATCACGCATCATGCGGATCACGCCAGCCACCGGTTGGGGCGCGGCCTGCCGCATCCGCTCGCGCAGCGTCTCGCCCTCTTCGAAGGGCATCACGTAGAACAGAATGCCGTCCACCTCGCCCGAATCGAACAACGGGAGGATGTGCGGATGGCGCAGATTCGCCGCGATCTCGATCTCGCGCCGGAAGCGCGCCGCTCCCATCATCGCCGTCAACTCGGGGCGCAACACCTTGACCGCCACCTGACGACGATGCCGGAGGTCCTCGGCCAGGAAGACCGTCGCCATGCCTCCGGCCCCGACTTCACGCTCGAAGCGGTAGCGGTCGGCGAGGCCGGCCTTGAGGCGGTCAATGGTGTCGGTCATGTGGGGTGGCTCAGGGTGGCTCCGGTGGAAGGATGTCGTAGGTCGTAGGTCGTAGGTCGTAGGTCGTAGGTCGTAGGTCGTAGGTCGTAGGTCGTAGGTCGTAGATGAACCTTGAAACGGCGAGAAGTTCCCAAAGAGAAAGGTGCCGATAGAAAGAGATCTTGCACCCAACACGACCTACGACCTATGACCTACGACCTTATGCGGGCCTATGCCTCGGCATCCTCGCCAACTGCGCATTGATCGCGGTGATGTCCACCCATTCCGGGTCGAAGTCCTCAGGCAACCATTCACGCAGTTCTGCGGCACGGGGATCGAGCGGCGCATCAAGCGCGGCCAGCAATGCATTGTAGCGGGTCGGACCGTCGCAGTCATCGGGTGGCGCGGCGCGGGCACCGGCCATGCAGGCAGGCAACCGTTGCCCCACAAGCCTGGGCGTCACCTGTTCCAGCGTCACACGGTGCTGCCACGGCTCACCTCCGGTCTCGGCCAGGTGCGTGACAGTCTGCCCCGGGTGCAACTCCAGCGACTCGAGCGCGACAGCATCGGCGGTCGCGGTACCAAACGCCGGCGTGTCCGCGGGGTCGTGGTAGCGCACGCCGTCCACCTCGAACCAATAGGCGTCGGCATCGTCGAGGCCGAGCGCCCGCTGTACCACGCCGTGCAGTTCGTGCAGCGACGCGCGGCTGGAGACCCCCACGCGACGCCATACGGTGGGCGTGATCCCGGCGAGTTCGATCCGGAACTGGAAGATGTCGCCGTCGGCATAGCGCAGCCGGGGCCTGGCAGATGATCCCACACGCACCTCCGCGAGAAGGGCGAAACGATTACGCTGTTCATTGAACACGTGCCACGCCGATCAGCTACCGCAAACAATGACCCCGTCTGGCCAAGCAACGAGCACGCCCGTCCCCATCGCTGCGAGACAGGTTGCACCGGATTCAGGGTCGGTGACGGCGAAGGCCCATCCTGCACCGTTGCTGCCCAGGAGGGTGAGGTCGAAGCCATCCGCACTGCCACCCTGCTCGACCATCTCGGCCACCGTGGCGGGGTAGCGACCCTGCCGATGGTGGTACCCCGCACCGGCCGTCATCTGGTTGCGCATCGTGCTGCGCATCCTGGCTCCGCGCTCCGCAGGGAATTCCCCGCGCGCGAACGAGGCGCGCTCCTGCTCACATGCTGCAGGACGGGCGGACGTACCTCGCACCACCCAGGCCTCCACCCGCTCGATGTCATCGGCATCCATCGCACGACCGATGACGATCGAGTCAGTGATCCGGATCGGATCGAAGCCTTCCGGAAGGGTCACCTGAGCGATCGCGCGTCCGTCACCCTCGTGGACTTGCCAGGTCCGTGAACCGAACTGGCGTATCCAGACACGCCCACCCGATGCCGGCATGAACTCATGGAACTGGTCGCGTGGCGGCATCGGTGTCGTCATGACAACGTTGCGCACACACTCGGTCAGCCCACCTTGCGGATGGCGCACCACGGCGCGGCGATACACCTGCGCGCTGAAACGTGGTTCCGAAGAGGTGGCGGTCCACTCACGGATGACCGTGCCATCACGGCGGAACAACGCGCGCCGAACACCACCACCACTCATGGCCAGGATCGTGTCGCCATTCCACTCGCCGACCTCGACGACCTGCGGGAAATCGCCGGGACCTTCGCCCGCACGCCCGATGTTCCGCAGGTGCCGGCCGCGTGCATCGTAGAGCTTCACCGTGACCGGTTTCCCGTTGGCGACGGCGAGCGAGCCATCGGGCAATCGCACGGCACCACGCACGTGGAGGAGCTCGGCAGCTTCGGAGACATTCGCGCCACCAGCCACCACGAGCGGGCGTGCCTCGAGCCGCCATGTGGGCAACGACTGCGCCCCAAGTGGCGCAACGCAACAGAGTGTGAGGAGCAGGAATCGGAGCATCGCGGCCTCGCACGGGGGAGGTTGGGCGGGCTGGATCTCCGGAATCTAGCAGGGCGCCTCCCGACGGTCACCCGTTGGGGAGGGTCTCTCCCCTGAGGGCGCGGCTCGCTGGGAAGAGGGCCTGGCGCACCGCCTGGCGCATCGCCTCATACACGGCTTCACGCGCTCCTGCATCCGCGAGACCAAGTCGCTCGCAAAGCGCCTCCGCCATGGATTCAGCCACCGAATCCCCGCGGGAATGCAGCACACGGAGCACGACGGGCAATCCGGGGTCATCCACCGCACGCTGCAGGCGCTTCAGCTCGCGCGGCAGAGCGGTATCACATGCTGCGGTACGATGGGCATCACTCGGCGTGCCGGCCTCGTGCCGGGCGATGTCGTCGAGGTCCAGCAGCGTGACTCCGCTGAAGTTGCGCACCAACGGTTCGATGTTGCGGGGTACGCCAAGATCGAGCAAGACGAGCCCTGGCCGACGGGCGCGCAAGTGCGACGCCAACAGGATCGGGCTGCGAGCACCGGTGGCCGCTATGACCAGATCAGCGCGGCCGACAAGTTCAACCAACTCGGACCACGCGTGTGCTTCCCCGGCCGCGTCCTCCGCCAACGCCATGGCGCGATCGGGCCGACGCGCCACCACCATGATCTGCGCCCATGGCGCCTGCACGCGCACTGCCATCGCGGCGGTCCGGGCCGCCTCCCCCGCGCCGATGAGCACGACGCGACGGGGTCGCACGGCCGCATGCTGCAGGGCGAGCCGGATGCCGGAGGCAGCCGCGGAATCCGCAGTGGCCTCGAAGGCCGCGGCTCGGCGCACCCGTCGCGCCGCGGCCACCACACGCTCGAACAACCCATCCAGCGCCGCAGTGCTCGTGCCAGCCTCCTGCGCCGCGTGCCACGCCCGACGCACCTGCCCGAGGATCTCGGTTTCCCCAAGGACCACGGAGGCGCGCCCACTCGCCACCGCCAGGAAATGGGCGGCAGCCGATTCCCCGGTGCGATGCCGCAGTGACCCCTCCGCGAGGTCATCCAACACCGTATCGAGGGGGAGGTCTCCGGTCCAGTAGAGTTCGTGACGATGGCAGGTCGCCAGCTCGACGTGCGGTACACCCAGCGTACGCGCCGTGATCACCAGCGCACGGAGGACCGGCGCGAGGCGCTCACGGGTGGCGAGGTCGGCGTGGTCATGCGCGGTGCCGAGTTGCTGGAGCCCATCGAAGGCGTGCATGCGGAGAAACTTCGTGGAGTGCACGCACGCCCGTAATGCGCGAAGGTGCGGAGGGGACCTCCGCAGTGTTGCGGAGGGTCAGCGCCCCCCGGCGCGAATCCGTTCGGCCGTCGCCCGGAACTCCGCAGTCTCCGGCTTCTCCAGCCACGTGGGCCGCCCGGCGGCATCGGCCACGCGGCGCACCACATCGAGCAGGAGCGCGCCGTCGAGCGCCATCCCGCGATAGTCCCAGTCATCGCGCACGTCATCGCTCGGCCGGTGATAGTCGAGCAACAGGTAGGCGTCGAACTGCTTGCGGCCGTAATTCGCCTCGCGCCCGGGATAGTGATTGCCCGGGCCATTCGCGATCGCTGGGACTCCTCCACGCTCCACGAAGGCGAAGTGATCGGAGCGTCGGAAGAAGCCCTGCTCCGGCATCGGATCGGGAATGATGCGCCGCCCCTGCGCCGCTGCGGCCGCGGCATACACGGTGTCGAGCGTGCTGAGGCCGATGCCGATCTGCGTCATCTCGGCGCCTGGTCCCCAGGTGGCGATGAAGTCCGCATTGATCACCGCGACGATGTCCTTCATCGGGTGAAGCGGACGCGTGGCATACCACCGCGCACCGATGAGTCCGGCCTCTTCCGCCGTGGTGAAGAAGAAGATCACGCTGCGCTTGGGCGCAGGACCCGCGGCGAGCGCACGCGCCATCTCAAGTGCGGTTGACGTACCGGAGGCGTTGTCGAGTGCACCATTGAAGATCTGATCGCCAACGAGCGCGGTGTCACGGCCGAGGTGATCGAAGTGTGCCGTCACCACGACGGCCTCGTGACGCAGCGCCGGATCGCTGCCGACGACCTTGCCGAGCACGTTGGGCGAGGTGAATGGCGTGCGGACCGGTTGCTGCACCAGGTCGAGTTGCCCGGGCAGCGCCTCCGGGCGGAAAGATGCGCGCCCAGCCCGCTCCTGCAGGGCGGCGAAATCATCCCCGGTTCCCGCGAAGCGTGCGAAGGCGGCCTCGTGCAGCACGATCGACGGCACGCCCGTCGCCGGTGTCGCCACGGTGTCAATCCGGATCACGCCCCGCCGCGCGTTCGCGGCCACGCTCGCCACGCTCGGGCCAGGCACCACGGTGATGATCGCCGCCGGACCACGATCCATCGCCGCACGCAGCTTGCCGCCAGCCGGGAGCCGTGCACCGGAGGCGCGCCACTCCTCGGAGCCCGGCGTCCCCTGCAGCATCACGATGACCTTGCCGCGGACGTCCACGCCCTTGTAGTCGTCCCATCGCTCGCTGCCTGCATCAATCCCGTAGCCGACAAAGACGACACTGGCGTTCGCGAGTCGTACGGCAGATCCACCTGCCTGAAAGGCAACCTCCTCGCCCACCGCAAAGGAGTGCTCATGGTCGTCGAGGCGGCGCGCTACCTCGCCCGTGGCACCGAACGTGGCCAACGGCACCTGCTGGAACCAGCCACCATCGGTGCCGGCCGGCACGAGCCCTGCCTGCGCCAGCGCGTCGCGCACGTAGGTGTGTGCCAGCGTGTCGCCGCGCGTCCCGGGGCGCCGTCCCTCGTACGCATCCGACGCCAGTGTCTGGAGGTGCGCCGCGATCCGCTCCGACTGGAGCTCGGTCGCCACCTCGCTGCTCCGCAGCATCGTGCGCACCGAATCGAGCGACCCGTCGTTCGGTGCGGGGGTAAGGCCGAGGATCTTGGTCATCAGTTCGTAGACATGGATGTTCTGGAACGACGGCACCACCACGCCTTCGCGGAACGCCGGGCCCGCGGCCAGGAAGAGCGCGCGCATCGAGCGGAGCGTCTGGTCGTAGCCGTGGGTTCCACCGACGGGTTCCCAGGTCAGTGCGCGCAACTCGGAGGTGATGCTCCACCCGTCATCGGCGATCAACACTAGCTCGGGGATGCGCGGATGCGTCCCGTAGCGCAGGTGCGCGGGCACCTCGTCCTTCCGGTACACCTTGAGGTTCGGGTGCTTCCCCTTGAGCGCCGCGTACACCGCCTCGACCTTGCCGGGCTTCGGCTTGATCAGCGCGAACGGCGTCCAGTCGATCACCGTGACGTCTTCATAGTCGATATAGTCGTCGAGCAGGATCAAGCGATCCTTCGAGATCTCGCTCATGCCGTGATCGGAGACGATGATCACGTTGACCCGATCCGACATTCCGCGCGCCGCGATCCCGGCCATGAGCCGACCGATCATCGCATCCACGTTGCGGAGCGCGTCGTCGAGTTCCACGCCGGCATTCGGGCCGTGACGATGCCCTGCGCCATCCACATCGCTGTAGTAGAGCGTCACGAAACGCGCAGCCGGTCCAGACGGCGGCGCAAGCCAGGAGAGCACCGAGTCCACGCGCTCGGCGTCGGGGAACTCCTCGCTGAACGGCATCCAGTGCGTGGCGTACGTGCCCTTGATCTTCGCCTCGCTCCCGGGCCAGAACATCGCGCCTGCGGTCACGCCCTGTTGCTCGGCGGTGACCCAGATCGGTTCCCCCCCCCACCAGCGCGACTCCTGCACCGCACTGCGCAGCGACATCCGGAACGGCCCGAGCTCGTCGTCGAGCATGTTGTTGGAGACGATGCCGTGGTGGTCCGGCAGCAACCCGGTCACCACCGTGTAGTGGTTCGGGAAGGTCTTGGTGGGAAATGACGGCGTCATCCACTGCGCCCGCACCCCGCGCTGCGCGAGCGCCGCGAGGTTGGGGGTCACGCCACGTTCGAGGTAGTCGGGATGGAAGCCGTCGAGCGAGACGAGCACGACCGACTGTTCAGCGGCAGGAGCAGGAGCGCCGGCGGGACGAGCCGCCGGCGCACAGGCCGCCACGAGGGCGACGAAAACGAGATGTGGGCGCATCCACGAAAGATGCGCCCACATCCGCGCTTCGGCTACCGCACGTTACCCGACGGTGACCGGGATCTGCCGCGGCTGCGCCTCGGGCGCCTTGGGCAACGCCAGCGTCAGCACACCGAACTCCAGCTTGGCGTCCACCTGCGACAGGTCGTACTTCGTCCCGATCGTGTACTGCCGGCGGGCGGTTCCGCGCTCACCACGATCCACCGCGACCGTGAGCGTCCGCCCCTCGACGGTGATGCTCAACTGCTCAGGGCGCACCCCAGGGAGTTCGAGCGAGACCACCGCGCGATCCTCCTGCTCCTCCACGTCGGTGGCGTGGCGAACGGGGATGTCCAGGGCGTTGGCGAAGAAGCGGTCGAGCATCGGCTCCACGGCAAAGCCGTTGCGATGCGTGAACGGGGTCAGGGCAGTCCGATACATGAGTCTCCTCCTGCGGTGGGTTCCGGGCGGCACCCGCGCCGCCCACGCCCCGAGGAAAGGCATCCGGCGTGCCACTTCGAGTCTGCCGATCGTGGCAGACCGGTCCCCGCGACTCGGTCGCCCTGACAGCCGTGTTTGTCATTCCGACAGCGCCGCGGACCCCCCGATTAGGATTCGGGATGACCCTGTTCCGGAGCTTGCCCGTGCCCCGCTTGCCAGCACTCGTCGCCCTCACCTTCGTCCTCGCCTGTGGCACAGCGCCCGGCGAGGACTCGACCTGGACCCGGATTGACGGGCCCACCTTCACGGCCGAGCTCGCCGCCGGCCGCCCCGCCGACGCACCCCCGATGGTGATCGTGGACGTTCGTGAACCGGAGCTCTTCGCCGAAGGCCACATTCCGGGGGCGATCAACATGCCCTGGCCCGACGCCAAGACACGGGCGCCCGTGGAGCTCGATCCGTCACACGACATCGTGCTGGTCTGCCACGGCGGACCGATGGGCGATGAACTGGCCGAGATCCTCGACGAGCGCGGCTTCACCAAGGTGCGCAACCTGGCCGGCGGGATGAACCGCTGGAACGGTCCCGTCGAGCCCGTGCGCTGAGGTGACGCCACGCCTGGTCCTGGCTGGCCTCGGCCACTCGCACCTCTTCATTCTCGAGGCGGCGATTCAGGGCCGGCTCCCCGAGTGTGACCTCATCGTCTGCACCGGCGAGCCGTACCACGTGTACAGCGGGATGGTCCCCGGCTGGCTCGGCGGGCGGTATGAGGCCGACGAGGTCTTCTTGCCCGTGGAACCGCTGGTGCGAGCGGCGGGGGCGACCTGGCGGCAAGCGCATGTGACCGGGCTCGATCCCGTCGCACGCACCGTGACACTCGCCGACGGCAGCACCGAGCCCTACGACCTCTGTTCCGTGGCCGTTGGTTCAATCCCCACCGGACTCGACCTCCCCGGCGCGCGAGATCACGCGGTTCCGCTCAAGCCGCTCGACAACATCCGGCAGATCGTGCTGCGCCTCGAGGCCCTCGCTGCATCAGGGGGGGGGAACGTCGTGGTGGTCGGCGGTGGGGTGGCCGGAGTCGAGATCGCGTTTGGTGTCGCCGCACGCCTTAAGCTGCTCAATGCGCATGCTAGGGTCTCAGTGAGCATCATCGGGCGTGAGCCGGCCCCGGCGATGGATCGCGGCGGTCGTGTGATTCGGCGCGTGCAGAAGGCGCTGGATCGGAACGGCATCACCTACATGCCGAACACCGAGGTGGTGGCGATCACGCCCAGCAGCGTGGAGACCGCTGCAGGCGCTCTCGCCGCCGACCTCGTCATCTGGGCGACCGGCCCGGCGGCCCCACCTTGGCTGGCACACACCGGACTCGCCACCGACGACCGCGGCTTCCTGTTGGTGGACGATCACCTGCGCAGCGTCGGGATGCCCGATGTGCTCGCCGCCGGTGACTGCGCCACGCTCGATTCCCATCGCGGCACCGACAAAGCCGGCGTCTATGCCGTGCGAATGGGTCCGCGCCTCGTCGAGCTGATCCAGCACGCGCTGGGGGGGGCACCGCTCCCCAAACCCTACACACCACAGCGCAACTGGCTTGCCCTTCTCAACACCGGCGACGGCCGCGCGATCGCGAGTCGCAACGGCTTTGCGCTGGAGGGGGAATGGGCAATGAAGTGGAAGGACAAGATTGATCGCGAGTTCATGGGGAGGTTCAAGAAGGTCGTTAGTCGTTAGTCGATAGTCGTTAGAGGGGTGTCATCCCGAGCGGAGCACCCCGCAGGGGTGCGCAGTCGAGGGATCTCCTCGCGGTCGGAATGAGCAAGCACCTGGTCGTTGGATGTTGGATGCTGGAAGGACGGCGGGGGCTCCTGGCTGATGCGACGCGCAAACCGGGGACATCGAATAGCATCCATATCCTCGCATTATTTTGCTCTTGCCCGTCATTCGACGAATCGCTATCAAGCATTGATGCATATTCCCCGACTCCCCACGTTCCACGGCGGCAAGGCCCAACACGGCGTGGACCTCCACCGCAACGCCCACCTCCTCGACCTGATGGAGCCCCCCATGCCCCGCGACATCATCCCGTACCGCATTCCCGATGGCGGCCCCGCGAACCTCGCCGAGCGGCCGACCAAGGTCGAGAAGTGGTACGACGACAACGGCGACTACGAGAAGCAGCTTCGTGCACGCACGCTCGAGCTACGCGAGTTGCAATCGAAGCTCTATGCCGAGGACCAGCACGCGTTGCTGGTGATCTTCCAGGCGATGGATGCGGCCGGCAAGGACGGCGCCATCAAGCACGTGCTGTCGGGGATCAATCCGCAGGGCTGTCAGGTCTTCTCGTTCAAGCGCCCCAGCGCTGAGGAGCTGGATCACGACTTCCTCTGGCGCACCGCGCGGTGCCTGCCAGAGCGCGGACGAATCGGGATCTTCAATCGCTCATACTATGAGGAAGTGCTCGTGGTGCGGGTGAACCCCGCCATCCTGCAGGGTCAGAATCTTCCGCCTGAGCGTGTCAACGAGGCGACAATCTGGCAGGAGCGCTTCGAATCCATTCGCGATCATGAGCGGCACTTGCATCGCAACGGCACCACGATCGTGAAGTTCTACCTCCACATGAGCAAGGAGGAGCAGCGCGAGCGCCTCCTCGCCCGCATCGACGAGCCCGACAAGAACTGGAAGTTCGAAACCGGTGACCTCGCCGCGCGCGCGCAGTGGGACGAGTACATGCACGCCTACGACGAGGCGCTCTCCGCAACCAGCACGGCCGATGCACCGTGGTACGCAATCCCTGCCGACACGAAGAAGAACGCGCGCCTGATCATCTCAGAGGTGCTGATTCAGACGCTGCGCGACTTGAAGGTGGATTATCCAGAAGCGACGCCGGAACATGTGGCGGAATTGGGGCGGATCAGGGAGGAGCTGGAGAAGCCATAGGAGGATGCTGGATGTTGGATATTGGATATTGGCAGAACAATTGAGGCAGGGGCAGCCCTTGCCAGCATCCAACATCTAACATCCAACATCCATTCACTGTTCGCCGCTCGCCGTTCGCTGCTCGCTGTCCACCCACACCGCCCCGTGCTTCCCCATCAACAGCCGCACCGGCACCGTCCGCGTGCATGGCCCAAGCGCGTCGTCACGCAGCACCCGCAACTTCGCCGCTTGCTCCCGATCCAACCCCAGTTGCGACGGCAAGAGCCGCACAACCCCCACACCAATCCGCCGGGGACGTCGAGCTGCGGCTGCCATCTCCGCGAGTCCTGCATCGCGCGGCGCGAGCTCCTGGACCCACTCGAAACCGATCAGCCCGCGCATCGCCAGTTCACCGGGCGCAGGCGCCAGCGCCTCGCGCGTCGGCGCCACGCGCAGCACCTCCATCATCCGCGCGGAAT
>JAABRY010000074.1 GCA_011390645.1 Gemmatimonadota bacterium | reverse complement strand
GCAAGTTCGTCGGCCGCAATCGCGCCGCGGTCACTGCCGCGACAGTCGGCCTGCTGGTCACCAGTGCAAGTGTCGGCTGGTATACGGTGCAGTTGCGCGATGAACGTGCCGTCGCCGAGCGAGAGGCAGCGACCGCGGCACAGGTGTCGGAGTTCCTGCAGGGCATCTTCGTGGCACCCAACCAACTGGTGTTCAGTTCCGGCGCCGGCACCGCCCCCGTTGACGCCACCGCCGGCGAGTTGCTGTCCGCGGCAGTGGAACGACTGCGTGCCGACTCCGCGATGCGACCCGACACCAAGCTGCCGCTCCTCAATGCACTCGGCAGTACGTACCGCTCGATGGGCGAGTATCGCCAAGCCGTCAGCATCTTTGCGCTGGCCGACAGCACGCTGGCGCAGATCGCTGAGCCCGTTCCGATGCTCGAGGTGCAAGTCGCCAGCGGACTCGGTAGCGCCTATTGGGAGACCGGCGATCTCGCCAACGCGCTCGTCAACCATCAGCTCGCGCACGATCGCATCACCGTGCTTCCCAGCGCCGGGCCGTTCGCGCGCGCGGTCGTTGCCAACGACCTGGCACTGGTCCTCTGGCAGATGGGTCGGCTCTCCGATGCGGAGCCGTACATGGCGGAATCCATCGAGTTGTTTCGCGAGGCAGGCGATGGTGAGGACAACGCAGGCGTGGGCACGTCAATGGCCAACCACGCGCTCGTCCTCCGCGAACTGGGGCGAATCGACGAAGCCGAGTCGCGCTATCGCGAGGCGATCGCAATCACACAGCGCACGCTCGGCCCGGACCATGCCTCGCTCGCGAACTCCGTCGGACAACTCGCCACGCTGCTGCTGCAGGATCGCGGTGACGCGGAGGGAGCGCTCGAGCTGACGCTGGAGGGGCTGCGCATCCGGCGCGCCGCACTCGGCGAGCGGCATCCGTATGTCGCCGTGTCCATCAACGAACTTGCGGCGGCGTATCGTGCCGCCGGGCGACGTGACGACGCCGAGCGGACCTATCGCGAGGCACTGGCCCTGCGGCGCGAGGTGCTCGAGGCCGGTCATCCCCACATCGCCTACTCGCTCACCGGACTCGGCGAATTGCTGATTGACCTTGATCGTGCGGGTGAGGCGTTGCCGCTCATGGAGGAGGCGATCGCGATTCGCGAGGCGGCGTTGCCTGCCGATCACTGGCTGCTGGCCGACACGCGCAGCCGATTGGGTCGCACGCTTGCGTTGGTCGGTCGCACCGATGAGGCCGCGCCGTTGCTCGAGGAGGGCCACGCCACGATCGTCGCTGCGTTCGGTGCTGACGATCGTCGGAGTCGTGAAGCCGCCGAGCGGCTCGAGAGCCTGGCCGCGCCATGAGCGACGATCACAATATCACCGATGTGCTCGCCAATCTCGCAGGCTCGCCGCGCGAGGCGGTGGATCGCGTCTTCCCGCTGGTGTATGCCGAACTCAAGGCAATCGCGGCAGCCCGACTGCGCGAGGAGCGAGACGATCACACCTTGAGCGCCACTGCGCTGGTGCACGAGGCGTATCTCAAGCTGGTGGCACAGCACAGCACCGACTGGCAGAACCGGGCGCACTTCTTCGCGGTGGCGGCGCGGGCAATGCGTCGGATCCTGATTGACCACGCCGTGGCGAAGAAGGCTGCCAAGCGCGGTGGCGGCCAGGCCTTTGTCACGCTGCTCGACGGCGATGCCGCCGAGGAGCGCAACGCGGAGGAGCTGCTGGAACTCGATGATGCGATGACGCGGCTCACCGCGCTGGATGAGCGGCAAGCCCGCGTCGTGGAGCTACGCTTCTATGCTGGCCTCACGCTGGAGGATGTCGCGCACGTCCTCAAGCTCTCGCTCGCCAGCGTCAATCGCGACTGGCGATCCGCGCGCGCCTTCCTCAGCGCCCAACTCGCCGACTGATCAAGTCACCGGGACGTCTCGCCGGGTGATGTTCACGTCATAGTAGAGTGTCAGGCCACAGGTGCTGACCCCGACGGCTACCGTGCGATCCCGCTCGATGCCGCCGTTCGGACGAATGAAGGACGGGACCACCTGTGCGACTTCGCTGCGGTCGTTCATGTAATCGTCCTTGGCGAGTGCATCCCATTCGGTGACGTACAGCCTGAGCGCGATGCCATCAACGTCAGACATGTTCGAGTATGACCAGGACTGATCGGGGAAGTTCCCCGTCTCCCCGGCTTCGAGCCTGTACATCTGCCCCAGCGCCGTGCCGTAGTTGTCGGTCTGGTATGTCCGAGTCTCGGTGCCCGTGGAGCCGGTGACCTTGAACTGATACTCACCCTGGTCCTTGCCGCCGAATGGACCAGTGCCATCACATGACTGGACGCTGGAGGCGACGACGTACCGGAGCGTGATGGTCATGTCCCACAACGGCTTGGTCGCCGGAGGCGGCGGAGGGGGAGGCGGCTGTTCCTCGCCCGGCCCGGTCGGGGTGCTGGTACACGCGGCCGTGGCACAGATGGCCGCGAGCCCGAGGGCCGGCAGCAGAAGGCGGGTGTTCATCGTGGATCTCCCTGGTTGGCTGGCGGCAGGAGCCGCCGGGTTCAGGGAGAGACGCGGGAAGTGAGGGGAAAACGTGTCACGAGGGGATTGGCGGGGTTGCGACGGGGTGGAGGAGAGACCCCGTTCGCTCCGATGCAATCGTCCGGCCCTAGTCGAGTCGAATGCCGTCCAAGGCAGCAGTCACCGCGCCCACGCTGATGCCTGAGTTCACCAAGACCTGTGCCGCGACGCTCTTCTCCTCGCGGAGCAAACCGACGAGCACGTGCTGCGTGCCCACCGATGAGCTGCTGTCGTCACGCGCCGCAATCATCGTGAGCTCCAGCACCTTCTTGACGCGCGAGGTGAAGGGCCGCAGCGCTCCGGCCGGAGCCGCGGCGGTCCCCGGATTGACGATGTCGTGAACCTTCGTCCGGATGCCACCGAGGTCGCAGTCCAACGCGGTCAGAACCGCCACCGCGGCGCTGTCAGGGTCGCGCAGCAGCGCGAGGAGGATGTGCTCGGGCCCGATGTAGTCGTGGTGGAGTGCCGCCGCTTCGTCGCCAGCAGCCTGCAGCGCCCGACGGTTCCGGTCAGTGAAGTTGTAGCCGTCCATGCTCGGCCTCCACACGTGAAGGGTTTCAGCCAAGCTATGGAATCATTCTGTCGGTGGCCTTGCGCGGCGATGACGGGACGATGACAACAGGATGCCGTTTTGCTGTGGTGGGTTCAGTCGTTCGTGACGTCACGCGAGCCAATCGTCGCGACCCTTCGTCCTGCCAGCACGTCACCAAGAATACCGCCGAGGGCTACCATGAGCGGCCATACGACGAGCTGCGCGACGAGCCCGAACCCGGGATCGCTGTAGTTCGCGGCAATGACGGCTCCAAGCAACCCGCTGATGACGTAGAGTGGAGCTGCACGCCGCAGATGACCGGTGGGTGATTCGGTGATCACAACTCGCCTCTGCTGGCGACGAGCAAAGCTGTAGTAGCTCCAGACCCCGACACCGAATGCTGGGACAAGGTTCAAGGCCCAGATGACCCAATCGGGCAGATACTTCATGTTGAGGGCGTTCACCAGCGAGATCGTCAGCAAGGTGACGAGGCAACCGAGAATGGCTACGGGGAGCCAGATCAGCGCGGAGGAAGCTGCTCGCATTGCCCTACGGCGTCGGCTGCAAGCGGACCACGAGGTCCCGCATGATCGGCCTGCTGCAGGCCCCACCCGTGAACGCTACCTGGACACCAGCAGTGTCCCATGGCACGAAGCCCTCTCGCGTCACCTGTACCGCCACACGACCCGATGCCGCCCAACCGAAGCACTCTTCGCGGTCGCTGCTCGTATAGCAAAGGATGGGGCGACTGTAGGAAGCGCTCGTGACTGTTCCGGATATCCCGACCAATGGAGCGCCGGAAACCCGGTCGCTCACCACGAGGCGAATCGCCGCCGGATCATCCAGGGTGCAGTCGACGCCAGTCCCGCATGCGCCCAGTGCGAGCGTCATCAGCAGCAACGTGCCTGTGGGTGTCTTTACTGAGAGTTCGTGGCTCCAGCTCTGTCTGAGCCTCTTCAGCAGCAGGATCACACTCAACACGGGGAGCCATATCCACCAGATCTCATTCGGACCCCTCAACGGTTGCCATGGTGACGAATATCGCTCCATCGAATATGGCCAGAAGAGCGTGACGCCGTCACCGTAGCTCGCGAACGCATCGAGCACCCCGTGCAGCGCGGTGGCGACGATCAGGAAGACGCCAATGCGGAGGCGATGCTGATCCCAGCGGGGATCTCGGAAGGCCGCCCATGCCACCACCGCTCCGAGAAGTACGGCGAATGCGAGTGAGTGGGTGATCGCGCGATGGCCGCCGAGAAAGGTCAGATCACCGCGTCCGAACGGCCGCCCGATGGCGTCAAGATCGAGCAGAATCGCACAGAGCACCCCCGCAACCAGGCACCGTCGTGACGCGAGCTTGGGCAGGATGGCTCCCCCGACCGCGACGGCCACGAGTCCGTGGCTGATTGATGATGGCATGCTGGGGGATCTCCGATCGGGTGTCGACTATCTGGACCTCAGAACTCTATCCCCAGCGTGATCGGCAGATACCACCCCGGCAAACTCTCGGCGTTGAACAATCGGAAGATATCCGCCGAAAGGAGCACACCGTCCGTTCCCAACCGCACACTCATCCCGGCGCGCGCGCCGACGGCGAGCGGTTCCGAGCCGTCTTGCCGACGCACATGCCAGGAGAGGCTCGGACCCACGCGCACCAGGACCGTGACGCCGGATGGCCTGGTCTCACGCTCAGCGAATTGCAGCGCCGGGGCAAAGGTGATTGCGGTCGTTGGCCCGATGAAGGCCGGAGCGCAGGACGCTGGGGCCGGGGGACACGCCGCGATGAAGACGATGTCATCGTTCCGAGGCACGTACTGGATCGCGGCCTCCAACATCAGCGGTGAACTGCTCCAGTTGACTCGCACGAACCCGGTTGCCCCTCGGCTCGACAGCAAGTCATGGTCACCGTTGTCGGCGAACAAGACTCCTGCACCGAGTGTTGCCGTGATCGGCTTCGCTTGCGCATGCAGTGTACCGATGGGGAGCACTAGCAGCAGCAGTACGAGGCGACTCAGCGGGCCGAATCTCATGCAGGCTCCTCAGAGGGCGAGAGCGATCACGTCTCCTACCAGCGCAATCTCGCTTCGACGGTGGCCGGATCAAATGCTCGCGATGATCGCGTTACAGAGTGCCCGCTGGGTAGCGAGCGCAGGGTTTTGCCGTGCACTCGCCCCGACGCACTATGCTGCAGTCGCCAAATTGGCCCCGGCAGAAGTCCCTGACATTGCAACGCTGCGCACCGGCCACAGCCCCGCGAGGATGAACCAGAGCGACAGCGTCAGCGCCGCGATGGGGAAGAGCACCCGCGCCGGCATGTACTCGAGGAACATGAGCACCGGCATCACGATGCCGTGGGCCACCGCGCCCGTCATCCCTATCCAGTTGAACCACGGCGAGCCGAGTGATCGTTCGCGCTGGGCCGCCCGGATCATGCCGAGCATCACGACACCGAAAATCGGGTAGATCAGCGTGGCGAGCCAGAGGTGGGTTGTGAGTACTGGGGTCGAGTGGCCACCGGCCAACGCGTGCGCATCCACGTACGCGATGGTGTGGACGGCCATCTCGACGGCTTCCAGTGCGGTGACGACAATACCGAAGCGCAACCAGCGATCAACGGAGGGTGACGTTGCGTGCGCGCGGCGGAACAACACCAAGCCCAGGACGAACGCGACCAGCCCCGCCAGTGACGTCGCGTGGCCGGGGAGCCACGCGGGGTCCGCCAGCATCTCGACCATCTCCCCTCGGGGGTGCTGGGCCCCTCCTGCCAGATAGAACACGCCTGCGATCACGAACATCACGCGCCAGACGCGCGACTCTTGCTGTTTCATGGTGAGCCTCGAACGATATGGGTGCTGGCCCGCGCAACCTCAGGCCGAATGCGCTCAATTGCCCCCGGCCCAAGGGCCCAGGAGGGTGCGCGCAATACGGCCAGCGAACCTTTCGAGTTTCAGCATGAAACGAATGACGCGATCACCATGCCGGCGGTGAGGAGGCCGGGCCTGGAGTGGTCAGCCGGGGACGACGTCGACCGCGGTCGTCTCCCACTCGACCCGGTCGCCAACCCGCACCGTCCCGCCCTCGAGCACTTGAGCGAAGACCCCTCCGCGCCAATCCGCGGTGAGGGTCGCTTGCAGGCCGGCGGCGGCCTCATCCATCCGCTCACAGGGCGTGAGCTCACCCCCGATGGCAAGTCGGCAGGAGCCGACCCGCAGGACACGCCCGCGGGTGTTCGCGAGTTCGACCCCACTGATCAGGAGATTGGCCCGCCGCAGGGACGGGTCCACGTCGTGTCCCAACTCGGTGGTCGCAACCTGCCACGCCTCTACCGCCAGCAGGGTGACCTGACGGCGCTTGCTCCGACCCACGCTCCCCACCATGCCCTGCTCCGGCACCAGCGTGGCCTCCTCCCGCGCGTCCATCGGCCCGCGATGCGCGCGCTTGCTCCAGAGGGCTTCAAGCCGACCAGACATCGTTCCCCGGAAGGTCACGGGCAGCACGACGCTCCTGCACCGTCAACTCGCCGGCGTAGTGCCGCGGGTTGCCGCACATCCAGCATGAACACGGCGCGCGCGTGGCGGCCAATCGCCCCACCCGCTTTGGGTCATGCCGTGCGGAGCCGCCCTGATACACGGCGACTCGACGCTTCACGCGCAGCTCATGATGTCGGCGAAGTGCTCGGTTCCGCATGCTGCCAATCTCTCACGTTGAGGGCCTCTCCTGCCCAAGGCTGACCTTGCTGCGACGCCCGAGAGTGTACTTCCAGACGAATCGGGCCGCAATCACCAGCAACGCCAAGGCAACAAAAGGTGCGAGCAGGGCCAGCACCGAAATGCCAACGGCGAAAACGAGTTCGGTCGTGGAGACCACGGAGTTGCCGAGCCCGCCGGTGGTTGTGGAGGATGCCCCGCGCAGGAGTACCGTTGCGGCTTGGACGAGTCCGGCCGCACCGCCGCCGGCCACCGCCGCCAAGGTCCACTGGAGCGCTGGCGGCAATTCACCCAGGACAGACGCACTCGCCACGACGCCAGCGATCATCGCGGCCGGTGTGGCGATCGTGTCGAGCAGGTTGTCGGCCCAGGGTACGTAGTACGCGAGCACCTCGACGGCCGTGGCCGTGCCGAAGAGCGCGACGGCCGTCCACGATCCGATCCACGAGAGTTCGTCGGCTGGCGTGTAGAAGCCGCCCATCGCCGCGCCACTGAGCACGAGGAACGGTGCGAAGATGCGGAAGCCGCAGGCGGCGCTGAGGCACACGCCGAGGACGATGCTTGTGAGGATGTCCAGAGCGTGCTCCGGGGTGCGGGGGTGGGGCGCAATTTATCCCCACGTCATCCCGAGCGAAGCGAGGGATCGGGAGGGCTCCGATGGTTCGACGCCGGCCTCCGTGCAGAGACACCCGCCCGATCTCTCGCTCCGCTCGAGATGACGGGGGCCGCGTGGTCAGACCTCAGCCTGACTGCACGATGCGCACCGTCACCGAAAGCTGCCCGACGTGTCGCATAGCGTGTTCCGCGCCGTGCACCAGACACCCGATGACCGTGGAGGGGAGCTGGGCCCGTCCCACACCACGGAAGTCACCGAGCGTGGCGAGGTCAATCTCCCGCAGCTCCGCCAGCGCCGCATCGACCTGATGGGACAACGCGTCGAGCGCTGCGGGGATTTCGGCAGTGCCCATCGGTTCACCCTCTCGCGCGATCGCCTCGAACTGTGCGGGTGACAATGCGGCCCCGCGTGCGTATGTGAAGAGACGATCTATCACGCCGGCGATATGTCGCACGTGAAAGGCAACCGACGCCACGCCGGCCGGACGCGCATTCCATTCATCCACGGTCAGCGGTGCCACGAGCTCACCGACACTCTCCCGCACTTGCAAGAGGATGTGCGCCACCGGCTGTAGAACAGTGGGTACTCCTGCAACGGGGCCGCGCTGCCACCACTCAGTTGCCGGCATCCAAGGCCTCCTGCACGCGACGCACTTCGTCGAGGATCCCGAGAAAGCGGCGGCCGAAGGGCGTCAACCCGTACTCCACCTCGACCGGCGGCTTGTCGCCGAACACCGTGCGATCAGCGATGCCGAACCGCACCAGCTTGCGCAACCGCTCGTTCATGACCTTTGCCGACAGCCCGGGACACCCCCTGAGAATCTCACTGGGCCGAGAGTTTTCCTGCGCAAGCAATCCCAGGACGCGCACCGACCACTTGCAGCCGATGATGCTCTCGACCATCGCAGCGACAGACACCGTCTCGGCTGCGGCGCTCTCGGGCAGCTCGCTGCCTGCAGCATTCCGTTGCGCTCCCATCGGGTACCTACCTTACCGGAAAGTGCCATCTTGGCTGGCTTCAGCGGTCATCGCATGCTTTGCGCATCGGTGGCACACGGCCACCGTGCAGCACGTCACGTGAGACCAAAGGAGCAACACCATGAAGGGGAAGGCAACCTTTTACCACGCTGGCTGCCCCGTCTGCGTCGCCGCGGAGCACGCGGTGCTGGGGGCAGTGGACCGGAATCAGTTCGACGTCGAGGAAGTGCACCTGGGCACCGCGAAGGATCGCATCGCCGAGGCCGAACAGCTCGGGGTGCAATCCGTCCCCGCGCTGGCCCTCGATGGCCAGGTGTTTCACATCAACTTCGGGGCGAGTCTGTCGGATCTGAAGTGAGGTACACGGGAGTGACGCAGTGACCGGTCATCCCGAGCATAGCGAGGGATCGGGAGGACGCTGGCAGTTCGATGCCGGCCTCCGTGCAGAGACAGCCGCCCGATCTCTCGCTGCGCTCGAGATGACGGGAGTGGGAGACGGGCCTCGGCGCCACGTCATCCCGAGCGTCAGCGCCTGTCCTGAGCGCATGCGAAGGAAGGGATCTCCACGGGTGCCCACGGTACGAGTTGAGGGTATCGCATTCGGAAAGTCTGGAGATCCCTCGCTTCGCTCAGGATGACGGGTGTCGGGTGGAGACTCCTTCCCTCGCTTCGCTCAGGACAGATCAATAGGGGATCGACCCGTACCAATCCGCACTGCGGGAACGCAGGCCAGCTTGGCACAAGCCGCCCGGCGCTTCACCGGTGATCGACAGTGTCCAGTCGAGCCCGAATCCGCCGGGCGTCGGCTCCCAGGCAGCGTTCCATCCGGCTGCCAACCGGAAGTCAGGCGTGGTCAGAGTGTAGCCGTTGGCGGCAAGCCATGCGTGGGAGGCATCGATCTCGACTTGTCGCGGGTTGGGCAGGTAGCTCGAATACCAGAGCCGGGCACGGCTTCGATAGTCAGCGGGCACGTCCACCACGGCTCGGAGACGATCCCATTCATCTTCGAGGCGAGTGACCACTGGCTCGTTCGGCACAGCACCAAAGCTCACGGCGAGTGGTTGCACCTGCTGGAACGCCACGGTCACCGACCGCCGCGGAAAAAAGCCGCTTGCCGTGAGGACATGCCAATCTGTAGGCCGAAGTGCGGCGGCGGGAAAGCCCCAGAAGGTCTTCGAGGTGGAGTGTGATGCGTTGCTGGTGTAGTCATACAGCTTGGCAGCATGACACCCCGCCCCCGTGTGGAACTTCATCTCCCTGGTGAGAAAATCCGGCGTCTCATTGAGCGTGACGACCGACGACTGCGGCACAAGGGTTTCCGGGCCACCGGTGTGCATGTTGAGCAGACCGAGGTCGCCGGTTGCCACCGGCACGTCGCGGCGAAGCAACAGCCGATTGGGGGTGCTCGGGAGGAAGCCCTGCTTGGATGCCACCACATCGTGGACCTGCTCCGGCCCGCTCTTCACCTGGAACTGCCCGTCGCTGGTGCGCCGCACAGGATCACCACCGAGCGACACATTGACGTGCTCGAGCGAATTGAGTCCCGTGACCGTGCCGGTCAACGATGCGGGGGTCGCAGCGTTGCCCTCGCACATCGAGATCGGCGCCGCGAGCAGTTCAGTGCGCGACTGCAACACGCCATGGACGGTGGGCTCGCCACTGCCGTTCACAGTGGTGTAGTAGAAGCCTGCGTGATCCTGCTCTGGCGCGAAGGTATAGACGTCATTGATGCCGTTGACCTGCGTCACCGTGCCGCTGCCGTCCTGAGATGCGAACCAGAGTGCCTTGGCATCGGTCGCGCAGCCAACAAAACTCACGCGCACCAGCGGGGCCACGCGGACCCTGAACTGGCCGGTGGCGGGGATCGCACCCGGAGTGGTCGCCGAGAGGGTCAGGACGTAGAGCCCTGAGCTGGCGCTGGCGTCACCTGAGACGGTGATCGGGGCGGTCGTCAGGATGCCATTGGTCACCATCTCACCGACCGACACGGTCACGCCCGCAGGTGCATCCGTCACCTCGAGCGCGACAGCGCCGGGCGCATCGGTGCGAGTGATCTGCGCCGTGAAGGTGGCGACGCGGGTGGGTGAGACGGTCACTTCGCCGGGATCGACCGTGACCACGAGGACCGGCGTCTTCGCTGGCCCGTTGGGTTCGGTCGGGGCGCTGCAGCCAAGGGCGATGAGGCCGAGCGCGATGACGGGGACGGCCAGATGGAGCCGGGCCATGCGGGTCACTCCTGAGAGGGATTCATTTTGAATCTCGCGCTGGGGCAGAGGAAGTCAAGCAATGCGTGCCAGTTTGGGACGTACAGATCCCTCGACTACGGCGCTCTGCGCCTCCGCTCAGGATGACGGGGTTCACCGTTCACCGTTCACCAATCACCAATCACCAATCACCTGGTTCAGCTCGCCGACCAACGCCTCCACATCCTCCGGCATCGTCTCGTAGGAGGTGATGCACGCACGCAGGACCCGCTCCCGACCGGTGAGCTGTACCTCGGAGATCCAGGCGTTGCCGCGCGCATAGATGGCGTCGCGGACGGCGGTGGTGGTGGTGCGGCCATCACGAATCGCGGGGTGCGTGAAGTTCACCACCGGCAGCACCGCGTCGTTCACGACAATCCAGCCTTCCGCCGTCAGCCGCTCACGCAACAGCGCGCCCATCGCCGCCTGGTGCTCGATGAGGCGCGCGTAGCCATCGAGCCCCAATTCCGCGAGCGCGAAGAAGACCTTCAACCCCGTCGCCCGTCGCGACCACTGCGGCGTCACCAGGTGCGGATCGCTCGTCACTGGCGAGGTAGCCGGCGGCATGTAGCTGCTCGCCACGGTGAAGGCCTTCGCCATTGCCTCGGGGTGCCTCGTGAAGATCATCCCCGCACCCATCGGCACCGAAAGCCACTTGTGCGCGTCCCAGGTGATTGAGTCGGCGCGCTCGATCCCATCGAGCAACGGCCGCAGGCGTGGCGAGAGTGCCGCCGCACCGCCCCACGCGGCATCGGCATGGAACCACGCGCCATGATGTGCGGCCACGTCGGCAATCGCCGGCAGCGGGTCCACCATCCCCGCGCTGGTCGTGCCCGCGGTGCCGACCGCCATCAGCGGCAAGTGACCGAGCGAGGCATCGGCCGTCATCATCCGGTGCAGTGCATCGGGATCCATCACAAGCTGGTCAGTGATCGGCACCTCACGAATCGCGGACGTTCCCAGCCCGGTCATCCGCGCGATTTTCACGAACGAGTGGTGACTCTCACCGCTGACATAGATCATAGGTCGGCGCGTCAGTGCGGCGAGTCCATCCACCGATGCTTCCGGGCAGCGATCGGCCAGCGCCGCGAGGGTGGCGGCGAGATTCGCCTCTGCCCCACCCGACGTGAAGTGCGCCGCCATCGTGTCAGGATCGTAGCCGAGTGCGGCCGCGAAGGTGCGCAGCGTGAGGCGTTCGAGTTCCTGCACCACCGGCGCGTGGCTCCACACCGCGAGCTGCGGGTTGTAGAGTGCGGCGAGCGCATCACCCACCACGGCCGCGGGTCGCACGCTCGGATTGAAGAGGCCGTAGTAGCGCGGATGGGTGACGTGGATCAGCCCCGTCCGGAGCCGCGCGATGATCTCTTCCGTGAGTGGAAGCAGCGGCTCGGCGGCGGCGAAGGTGAAGCGGGAGGCCAGTTCTTCGCGAAGAGCGATCGGGTCCGGCGAATGCACGACAGGGAGCGCGCGAATCAGCGCGGGGAAGGCCGCAAGTTCTGCGGCCACACGCGCAAGAGCAGGATGCGTCATCGGTTACCAGGTCTTGGGGTTGCCACGCCAATCAATGATCGTCCCGTGCAGCGGCTCGACATCACGGCCCAGCACCTCGATGAAGCCGGCGACCACCTCGTCGGGGAGCGGCTGGATCTCCGGCGCGTGCAACGCAGTGCGGTAGAGCCCAGGGTTGCCAGTGATCACGGTGATGCCATCGGGTTCGAGCTCGAACGAGAGCGTGCGCATCGCCATCTGCAGCGCGGCCGCACTCATCGCCTGCCCGTAGTGGCCACCATCTCGGCGATCAGTGAACGAGCCGAGCCAGCAACTGATACCGAGCAGGACAGGGGCGTTGCCATGCCGTAGCGCGGCGCGCGCGGCACGGGTCACTTCGAGCGGGCGAATGGCGTTGTGCGCGAGCTGATGCAGCAGCGCGGCGGGGTCGAGCTTCGGGAGGGAGAGGTTCGCCTCGCGCCAGGCCAATGATGGTCCCGCACGATCGTCCCAGCCCGCGAGCACGAGCAGGTCGATCGAGTCACCCAAGGCGAGCACCGCTTCGGCGATGACTTCTTCCACCTCGCGGCCCGCGTCGGCATGCAGGGAGACGCGTCCGGGGTGGTCGGCCACCAGGTCCACGAGTTGCGGTCGCTTGGCGGGTGCGGCATCAATCGCCGCGACGATATCTCCCGCTTCGGCGAGCAGGCGCGTGAAGGTGGCACCGATCGGCGTCGCGGCACCATGCACCAGGACTCTGCGCATTACCGGCGCTCCGGCGCGTGATGCTCGAGCCACGCCGACTCCGCGGCATGCACCGCCAGTGCGGTGGCAGGCGATTGGGCTGTGTGGCCACACCCATCATTGAGGCGCACGAAGGTGGCCGGTGTTTCCGTCCGGCCAACACCCAGGTAGAACCCCTCAGCGAATTCCGCCGCGCCCGGACCCGCACGGACCCCCGCGATCGTCAGCATCGGTGTCCGCACCCCGCTGACGCGATGGATCGGCGAGCGATCCATCCAGAGCTCAGGCAGAATGCGCAACGGCTTGGCGGCAAACCACTCGCCCCACGGCGCGCGGTCCGGGCCGTCGCTGAGCGCGACCCACCCGGTCCCGGTGCAGCGGAGCACGCCGGCCGCAAAGCGCGGTCCGCGCGTGAGGATGGCACCGACCGCCACGCCTCCCCCCCCCACACCAACCAGCGCGATGCGGGTCGAGTCGGCCAGGCCGCGTGCCAGCACGTCATCGATACCAGCGAGGATATCATCACCATCGATGCCGGGCCACGCGCGGGCGACCGCGTTGGCGAAGTCACCACCGAAGCCAGTGGAGCCGCGCGGATTCACGGCGAGGACCAACCACCCCTCCGCGGTGCGACGGAGTCGCGACGGGGAAAAGCCAGCTCCCGCCATCGCGTGCGGCCCACCGTGTACCTCGACCACCATCGGGTAGCGACGTGCCGGATCGTAACCGGGTGGGCGGAAGAGCCAGGCGTGAATCGGCGTCCCGTCGGCGGCACGGAACTCGAACTCTTCCACCTCGCCGGTCGCGACGCCCTCCATCACCGCATCATTCGGTGCGAACAGCGACTTCATCTCCCACGGTTTGCCGGTCGGGAAGCGCCAGAGCGAGGGCGGAGCATCAGGGCGTTGCCGCACCACCATGCCGAAATTGCCGCGTCGCGCGACGCCACCGAGCGACAGTGCGTGTACCCCTGAGATACCGGGCTTGAGGCCATCGCCCTTGATGCTGGTGCGATGAACGTTGCGAGAGCCGCGTTCCTCCACGGTGAACCAGAGCGTCTGGTTGTCGCCGGCCCAGGCGACATCGGCGACGTCGCGATCGAGGTTCAGGGTAAGCCGCTTGATCGCGGCACCATTCGGCTCCATCACCCAGAGTTCTTCGGCGGTCCAGCCCGCTTCGCTCCACGGATGCCCGGTGAAGGCAATCTGCTTGCGATCAGGGGAGACGACCGGTGCGTGCCAGACACCCTCGCCGAGCGGGAAGGTGCGCAGTTGCGCGCCCGCCGTGTCAAAGACGACGAGCGCGGTCTCGCCCAGTCGGCCTTCGCCGGTGGTACGACCGGTGACGACGAGGGTGGCGTCGTCCATCCAATCGAATTCGCGGACGTCCGGGAGCGGTGGGTCGGGGAGGCCGACCTCGAAACCATCGGGGGTGACAGTGCGCGGCGCCTGCCCATCAAGTGTGACGAGGTGAATCGATCGATTGGCACCCGGGTGCCCACCCGCCGCAATCATGATCGTTGCACCACCAAGTGTTGGCGCAGCGGGTCGTGCGGAGATGGCGAGTCGGGTGCCATCGGGCGACCAGCGCATCTGCTCGACCGCGAGCGCAACTGGTGTGACGGGCATCGGCGCGTTGCTGCCGTCACGCGTGATCACCCAGACGGCGCCCTCGTGCAGCACGGCCAGCCGGCGTGAATCGGGCGACCAATCGGGGAGGCGGCCGGGCGCGAGCATGCGCAGGTTGCTGCCGTCATCCTCCATCAGCCAGACACTGGCGACGAAGCGATCGGCTGCGGTATCTGCCTGAATGCGGGTGAAGGCGATCCACTTGCCGTCGGGCGAGGGCACCGGCGTTTCGAGGCGTTCCAGCCCGAGCCAGGTCGTGTCGTCGAAGTGGCGGTCCTGCGCGCCGACCAGCGCGGGCACGAGGAGCGCGAATGCGAGGAGGTGCTTCATGCGGCGGCCATTCCCCTCTCCTGCAACTCCAACTTCACGCGCGCGGTCACCATCTCGATGGCAATACGGTTGTGGCCGCCTTCGGGGAGGATCACATCGGCGTAGCGCTTCGAGGGTTCGACGAACTCGAGGTGCATCGGGCGGACCGTGGTCAGGTACTGTCGGATGATGTCGTCCATCTGCCGACCGCGCTCCTCGACGTCGCGCTGCAGGCGACGGATGAAGCGCACGTCATCGGCCACGTCCACGTAGAGCTTGATGTCGAAGAGTTCGCGCAGGCGCGGATCGGTAAAGAGGAGGATGCCGTCCACGATCACGATCGGCGTCGGTTCGATCCGCTCAGTCGCTGCGGCACGAGTGTGGGCCGCGTAGTCGTAGGTCGGCTTCTCGATCGCGAACCCGGCCGCGAGCTGGCGGAGCTGCGACACCATCAGGTCATTGTCGAGCGCGTCGGGGTGGTCGTAGTTGACCTGCCGCCGCTCGTCGAGCGTGATGTGCGCGAGGTCCTTGTAATAGGCGTCCTGGTCCACGAACGCCGCCTCGAGTCCGGTCGCCTCATGGATCGCGCGGGCGACGGTGGTCTTGCCCGAGCCGGAGCCGCCGACGACGCCGATAATGAGGGGACGGGGACGGGACATGGGGGGAGCCTCGAATCGACGAAGGACTGACCAGCCGGCGGTGTCAACCGCCGGAGTTTGGCGCGGCGTACGATGATGAATCTAG
>JAABRY010000073.1 GCA_011390645.1 Gemmatimonadota bacterium | reverse complement strand
GTGCCCTGCCGATCCGCTACTACGCGCTGATTGAAGGGCTGGAGCTGGAGGTACCCGAGACGAAGGCATGGCCGGATGTCAGCACGACACCCGGGTGGCTGGTGGTGCAGCCGAAGACCTTCCCGGACACCCCCGACATCGGTGCGCGCTTGCGCGCCGCAGGTCTCACCGTGACCGACTCCGTGATCAGCGGGGTGGGGACCAATCGGATCGAGGCGTGGCGGTTTCGCTGACCGACGAGCCCTACTCCTCAGTCCGCGCCGTGCCCCGCCCTCGCGGGTGCGCATCCCGATACACCTGCTTGAGCCGCTCGACCGAGGTGTGGGTGTAGATCTGCGTGGTCGAGAGCGAGGCGTGGCCGAGCAGTTCCTGCACGGCGCGCAGGTCGGCGCCACCGTCGAGGAGGTGGGTCGCGAAGGTGTGGCGCATCGAGTGGGTCTTCATCCCGTCGGCACCGATCGCGTCGTAGAGCCGGTGCATCCGGCGCTGGATGGTCACGGGCGCCAGCCGTTTGCCAGTGCGGCCGACGAAGATCGCCTGCCGATCGGCGCCGGGTCGGCGGACAATCTCCTCGCGCAGGTTGAGCCAACGGCGCAGCGCGATCGAGGCACGGCGCCCGACCGGTACGATCCGCTCCTTGCGCCCCTTCCCGAGCACCTTGACCTGGTCGCTGAGCAGGTCAAGCCGCCCGAGGTCGAGATCGCGCAGCTCCGAGAGGCGAAGCCCCGAGGAGTAGAACAGCTCCAGCATCGCGAGGTCGCGCACCGCATCGGGATCATCCTCCGCCGCGACCGACTCCGCATGTGCGAAGAGCGCCGTGACCTGCTCGGTCAGCAAGTAGCCCGGGAGACGCTTCTCCAGCCGTGGCGTCTTGGCGGCGCGGATCGCGACGCTGTCGATGTCGTGATGCACGTGCAGCCAGCGATAGAACGATCGCACCGCGGAGAGGGTGCGCGCGGCCGAGCGCTTGGCGAGACCGCGGCGCTCGAGCTCGCCGAGGAAGGCGCGCAGTGCGAGACGATCCACGGTCGCGAAGTCCCAGGTGCGGCCACCGTGACGGCGGTCCAGGAAATCACAGAACGCGTCGAGGTCGCGGGCGTAGGCGCTGAGCGTGTGAGGCGAGCGGTCGAGCGCCTTCTCCTGGTGCGTGAGATACTCACGCACCAGTGGCGGGGTCAGAACGTCCCGCGCCATGCGGCGAAGTCCTCGCGCGCGCGCGCGGCGAGGCGCGCCTTGCGGTCGGCCTTCTTCCCCGGGGCGGCCAGCGGCTCGACCAGCCCGTAGTTCGCGTTCATCGGCTGGAAGTGGGCCGGGTCGGCCTCGCGCAAGTACCGCAGCAGTGCACCGAGCATCGTCGTTGGGGGGGGGATGACCGGCGGTTCGCCCGCAAGCGCGCGCGCGAGGTTGATCCCCGCCAGCAATCCGGTGCCCAGCGACTCGGTGTATCCCTCGACCCCGGTGAGCTGCCCCGCAAAGAAGAGCGGTGCCCCATCACGCACCCGCAGCGCCTCACCCAGCGACGCGGGCGCATTGATGTAGCTGTTCCGGTGAATGCTCCCATACCGCAGGAACTCGGCGTTGACCATCCCCGGGATCATCCGGAAGACACGTTGCTGCTCCGGGATCCGCAGCCGCGTCTGGAAGCCGACCAGGTTCCACATCTGCCCCGCACGATCCTCGCGGCGGAACTGCACCACCGCGTGTGGCTCGCGACCCGTGCGCGGATCGTGCAACCCGATCGGCTTCATCGGCCCGAAGCGCAGCGTCTCCCGCCCGCGCTTGGCCATCTCCTCCACCGGAAGGCATCCCTCGAAGTACGGTACGGTGTCGAACTCGTGCCCGTGGAACTGATCGGCGGCGGTCAGTGCATCAATGAACGTCTCGTATTCCTCGCGCGTCATCGGGGCGTTGAGGTAATCGTCGCCGTCACCCTTCCCCCAGCGCGAGAGGGCGTAGAGCTGGTCGTGCTCGAGCGACTCCTGGCTCACGATCGGGGCGATCGCATCGTAGAATGCGAGCGAGCCGCTACCCAGTCGCTCGGCGATGGCGGTCGCGAGGGCGTCACTGGTGAGGGGGCCGGTCGCGATGATTCCTGCCTCGGGGAGCGACACCTGCTCCTCGCGCACCACGGTGATTCCCGGCGTCGCGTTGATGCGCGCATGGACCATCGTCGCAAAGACCTCGCGGTCCACCGCCAGCGCGGTGCCGCCGGGAACGCGTGCGTCATCGGCAATCGGCAGCAGCACCGAACCGAGGTCGCGCAGCTCCGCCTTGAGGAGCCCGTGCGCGTTCTCGACATCAACGGACTTGAAGGAATTGCTGCAGACCAGCTCGCCCAGCCGATCGGACTGGTGCGCCGCGGTGCGGACGACCGGCCGCATCTCGACCAGCGTCACCTCGACGCCGCGCGCGGCGAGCGCGCAGGCCGCCTCGCAGCCCGCGAGTCCCCCCCCCACCACAGTGGCCTTCATGGTGCAGGCTTGCGGCGCGGTGCAGCCTTCTTCGTGGACTTTCTGGCGGTCTTCTTCGCGGCCTTCTTGGCACCCTTCGCCTTCGAGGTACCGGTGCGGGCACCGCGTCGCGCAGCCTTGACACCCTTGGGCGCCTTCCCCTTCTCGGCGATCAATTGCACGGCCTCATCGAGCGGATAGGTCGCCGGATCGGCGCCCTTCGGCAGCGAGGCGTTCAAGTCCCCATGCTTCACATAGGGGCCGTACTTCCCCTCGAAGAGCTGCACCGGACCGCCCTGCGGATGCTCGCCCAGCTCGCGAAGCGGCGTGGCCTGACCACGTTGACCGCGCACGCCCTTCGGCTCGGCGAAGAGTTGCAACGCGCGCTCGAGCGTGACGGTGAGCGGATCGTCGTCGCCCTTCAGGGAGCGGAAGTCGTCCTTGCCCGCCGTACCGCCCTTCGCGTGCACCACGAAGGGACCGAACCGCCCGAGCCCGGCCTTGATGACCTGCTTGGTCTCGGGGTGATTGCCGAGGACCCGCGGCAGCGCGAGCAGGCCGACCGCCATCTCCAGGGTCACTTGTGCGGGTGTCACGCCCTTGGCGAGCGAGGCGCGGCGCGGCTTCTCCTTGCTGCCCTCTTCCGGCATGCCGAGCTGGACGTACGGCCCGTACTGGCCATCGAGCACGTAGATCGCCTCGCCCGATTCGGGATGCACGCCCAGCGATGACGGCCCCTCTGCGCGCTGGCGGAGCAGGGCCTCGATCCGTTCCGGGTCGAGCTCCGCGGGTGTGGCGCCTTCCG
Source organism: Gemmatimonadota bacterium (assembly GCA_011390645.1). GTDB lineage: Bacteria > Gemmatimonadota > Gemmatimonadetes > Gemmatimonadales > GWC2-71-9 > Palsa-1233. The sequence goes on along the minus strand of JAABRY010000073.1, from coordinate 12,437 downwards.
GGAGGTTGGCGCGCACGGGCTGGCCGTCCACTTCCCGCTCGATGTACGCCCCGTAGCGACCGATGCGGACGATCCCCTCGATGCCCTCGAGGGCGATCGTGCGACCCGCTGTCGCGGGAAGCTTCGACTTCTCCTCCACGCGCGCGGCGAGTCCCCGGTCACCCCCGTAGAAATCCTCCAGGTACTCGCGCCAGTGGCCGTTGCCGACAGCGATCTCGTCGAGCCGCTCTTCCATCCGCTTGGTGAAGGCGAGATCCACGAGCTCGGTGAAATGACTGACCAGAAAATCACTCACCGCAAAGCCGGTGAAGGTCGGCACCAGCGCCTGCCCCTGCGCGATGACGTAGCCACGCTCCTGGATCGTCGAGATGATGCTGGCGTAGGTGGACGGGCGGCCGATGCCGTGCTCCTCGAGGGCCTTCACCAGCGAGGCCTCGGTGTAGCGCGCGGGCGGCTTCGTTTCGTGGCCCACCGGCTCGAGGCGGTTGCACGCCGGCGTATCGCCGATGGCGAGCGGCGGCAGCGACTTGTCGCGATCCTCAAGCGTCGCATCCGGATCGTCGGAGCCCTCGACGTAGGCGCGGAGGAAGCCGGGGAAGTCGGTGCGCAGGCCGTTGGCGCGGAAGCGCGCGTCGGCCACCTCGATCTCGACCGTCGTTCCGGTCTTCTTCGCGTCCTTCATCTGCGACGCAACCGTGCGCTTCCAGATGAGGTCGTAGAGGGCGTACTCCTCACCCGACAGACCGGTCTGGTCCGGCGTGCGAAATGATGCGCCAGCCGGGCGAATCGCTTCGTGCGCTTCCTGCGCATTGGCAACCTTGTTGGTGTAACGGCGCGGTGCGTCGGGGAGATAGGCCTCTCCGTAGAGCGCCTTCACCTGACCGCGCGCCGCGTTCACCGCCTGATCCGACAATGCGATCGAGTCGGTACGCATGTAGGTGATGTAGCCGTTCTCGTACAGCTTCTGCGCCACCTGCATCGTGCGACGCGCCCCGAAGCGGAGCTTGCGGTTCGCCTCCTGCTGCAGCGTGCTCGTGGTGAACGGGGCATAGGGACGCAAGGTGCGCGGCGTCTCCTCGACCGACATGACCTGCCACGGTGCCTGCTTCAGCCGCTCCGCCAGCGCGACCGCCTCGGCCTCGCCGAGCAGGAGGACGTCCTTCCCTGCGGCGATGCGTCCGGTCTGCTCGTCGAAGTCCTTGCCGGTCGCGAGGCGCTTGCCACCGACCGAGATGAGCCCCGCCTCGAAGTTCCCCCCCCCATGCCCGAGATGCGCGGTGAGGTCCCAGTACGAGCCGGTCCGGAACGCCATCCGCTCGCGCTCGCGGTCGACGATGACCCGCAGCGCCACCGACTGCACACGGCCCGCCGAGAGGCCCGCGCCACCGACCTTGTTCCAGAGAATCGGCGAGACGGTGTAGCCGACGAGACGGTCGAGGATCCGGCGCGTCTCCTGAGCGTGCACGAGGTTGTGGTCGAGATCGCGCGGATGCTCGAGCGCTTCCTGGATGGCATCGCGGGTGATCTCGTGGAAGACCATCCGATGCACCGGCACCTTGGGCTGCAACACCTCCAGCAGGTGCCACGAGATGCTCTCCCCTTCGCGGTCTTCGTCCGTCGCAAGGTAGAGGACGTCGCAGTCCTTGAGCATCTCCTTCAGTTCACGAATCGTCGTCCGCTTCTCCGGCGCGATGATGTAGAGCGGCTCGAAGCCCTCCTCGACGTTGACCGCGATCCGCGCCCACTTCTCGCCCTTGTACTTCGCCGGAATCTCGGCGGCCTTGCGCGGCAGGTCCCGCACGTGCCCCATCGACGCGGCGACCGTGAAGCCGTCAGGCAGGAAGGCCCGGATCGTCTTCGCCTTGGTCGGCGACTCGACGATCACGAGGGCCCGGGTGCCAAAGCCACCCTTCGGCTTGCTGGACGTGCGCTTGACCAAGAGAAACTCCAGGGAACTGGGAGGGGCGGGAGAAGAGATGAAACGTGAAAGGTGAAACGGGGCCTCCGCCTCACTCCAACATCCAACATCCAGGATCCAACATCCAAGGCCTACGACCTACGACTTACGACTTACGACCTCCAACGACTAACGACTAACGCCTAACGACCAATCAACGCAACCACCCCCCATACTGCCGCGCTGCGGTGACGATTCCTGCGGCCACTGTCTCCGGACTCCCCGTGGCATCGATCTCGACCCCCGCAAGTGCATACCAGGCCTCACGTTGAGCCAACAGCATCTCCAGTGTCGGCAGGGGATCGCCGGCCAGAAGGGGTCGATCGGCGGCGGGGCCCAACCGGCGAGCGGCCATTTCCGGGGAGACGGACATATATATAGTCAGTGACACCAATTCGGCCGCAGCGAGGTTGCCGGGTTGCGCGGCCCAGCCACCGCCGGTGGCGATCACTTGCGCCGGTTCGGCGAGGGCTGCTGCCATGGCCTGGCGCTCCAGCTCCCGGAACCCCACCTCGCCATCACGGGCGAAGATCTCCGCCACCGAACAGCCGGCGATTGTCTCGATGTTCCGATCGAGGTCGCACCACGCCGTGCCGAGCTCGGAGGCCACGAGTGGGCCGACGGTGGACTTCCCCGCCCCGGGCAGGCCGACCAGGACCAGATGCCGCGGCCCGCTCAGGCGTCGGCCTCGCGCTCGGCGATCGCCTGCCACCGCCCACCGGCCTGCGTGAGGAAGGCGTCGAGGTTGCGGCGCACCTCCGTCATCGAATCGCCGCCGGTCTTCTCCAGCAGCGCATCCGCGAGCACCAGCGCCACAAGCGCCTCCGCGATCACGCCCATCGCCGGCACCGCCGTCACATCGGAGCGTTCGCTTTGCGCGTTGGCCTCGGCACCAGTATCAAGGTTGACGGTCTTGAGCGGCGACATCAACGTGGCGATCGGCTTCATCGCCACGCGCACCACGAGCGGTTCGCCGGTGGTCATCCCGCCCTCGAGCCCACCCGCGTTGTTGCCGACGCGACGGAATCCGGCGCGCGGGTCGTTGGGGGGGGCATCGTCAGTCGCGGCCACGATCGGGTCGTGCACCTCGGACCCCGGGCGGCGCGCGGCCTCGAAGCCCATCCCGATCTCGACACCCTTCACCGCAGGGATCGACATCAGCATCCCGGCGAGCCGGCCATCGAGCTTGCGATCCCAGTGCACATGGCTGCCAAGCCCGACCGGCAACCCCTGCACGACGACTTCGATCTCGCCGCCGAGGGTGTCACCGTCGCGCTTCGCCTGATCGATCCGGGCGATCATCTCGGCTTCGGCGGCGGGGTCGAGCGTGCGGACCGGAGAGGCGTCGCTGAGGGCGTTGAGTCCCGCCCCGACAGGCACATCGCCCATCGCGCGAATCCCGCCGAGCGACACAAGGTGCGACCCGACATCAACGCCCAGCTCGGCAAGGAGGCGACGCGCGACCGCGCCGCAGGCCACGCGAGCCGCGGTTTCGCGGGCGGAGGCGCGCTCGAGGATGTCGCGGGCGTCGTGACGATCGTACTTGAGGACGCCGACGAGATCGGCATGGCCCGGGCGCGGACGCACGACGCGGCGGCGGCGCTCCTCGCCCGGCGTCCCCTCGGCCGCCATGATCTCTTCCCAGTTGGCCCAGTCGCGATTGCGGATCAGCATCGCGATCGGCGAGCCGAGCGTCTCACCGGCACGCACGCCGCTGAGCCATTCGATGCGGTCCTGCTCGATCTTCATGCGGGCACCGCGACCATAGCCCTGCATGCGGCGTCCGAGGTCGTGATCCACCTGTTCGGCGGCAATGGGGAGCCCGGCAGGGATCCCTTCGATGATGGCAACGAGACCGCGGCCGTGCGACTCGCCGGCGGTGAGAAAACGGAGGGAAGGCATGCAGGAAACTAATAGGCGATTGGTGATTGGCGATTGGTGATTGGCGATTGGTGATCAGAGGCCAGCATCCCATGACCAAGGGGGGACCGCCCAACCTTGGACGATTCCCCCCTCCCTTCGGACGATCAGATCAGCACAACTTCGCCAATCACCAATCACCGATCGCTAATCACCAATCGCGGTCCTTACGGCGTCGTCCGCGTGATCGGATCATCCACGATGCGCGGCTGGACCAGGATGATCAGGTCCTTGCGGCTCTCGCGGTTCTCGGTGAAGGAGAAGAGCGATCCGACGAACGGCAGCGAGGAGAGGCCCGGAATGCCCGAGCGATTCCGCGTGACGATCGTCTCGGTCAGGCCACCGATGACGGCGGTCTCGCCGTCAGCCACGAGCAGGCGCGAGGTGGCGGTCTGCTTCGGGATGGTGAAGCCGAGGTCGGCGGCGGCGAGCGCCTGGATGCTCGACCGTTCGACCATGATGTCCATCTTGATGTGACGATCCGCCGTGACGCTCGGGCGGGCGACCAGCTTGATGCCGGTCTCCTTGAACTGGACGTTGGCACGCGGTGCCTGGTTCACCTGCCCGAACGAGGAGGCGTCGATCACGCGGACGGGCGTTTCCTCGCCGCTGAGGATCGTGGCTTCCTGGTTGTCGAGCGTGTGAATGATCGGCACGGCCTCGACATCGGTGATTTCCACCCGCTCCAGCGCGCTGAGGAAGGCCGACACGGAGAACCCACCCAGCGCGGTCGTGAAGACGAGGTCGAGCGCCGACCCCGAGATGAGTGCGTCCGCGTTGGAAATCGCCGACACGGCGTTGCCACCGAGGTTGACGATGTTGGTGTTCGGGTTGTACGGCTGCCCGGTCAGCGGATCAATGCGCTGGACCAGCCGGTTGAAGAACTGCTGGCTCGTCCCGATGTCATACTTGAGGCCGAGCTGTGCGAGGTCGGTCCGGTCGACGAAGACCAGCTTCGCCTGGATCGCGATCGTCGGGGTCTTGATGTCGAGTCCGCGCACGAACTCGAGGATGCCTGGAAGGCGCGTGCGCGTGTCGGTGATCACGAGACCGTTCAGCGTGGTGTCGGGCGTCACCTTGCCGCGACCCGGCGTGAGCAGGCTCTGGATCGAGTTCGCCATCTCGCCGGCGCGAGCGTAGTTCAGCCGCTCGAACGAGGTCTCGAGCACTTCGACGGAGTCAAGCTTGGCGAGTGCGTCCGGCGAGTCGATCCGGAGGATCCCACCCTGCATCTCCATCACCGAGTACCCGGTGGACGCGAGAATCGCCTGGAAGGCGAGCGGCCAGGGCTGGTCGGTGATCGTCCCGCTGAAGCTCCCGTCCACGCCGCGGCCGACGACGATGCTGCGCCCCGAGTAGCGGGCGAAGACCTCCGCGACTTCCTGCATCGTCGCATTGTCGAAGGTGACCGTGATACGGCGGTCATCCGACGAGACCGGGCCGGTGCGCGTGCGCATCGACAGCAGGTCAAGTGAGCGCGAGGCCGGGGCAGGCGCGGCACGCAGCGGCTGCTGCTGGGCCACCTGCACCATCGCGGGTTGCGCGGCGGGCACCGTGGCAACGGCTGGGCTGCCCGTGCTGCCGGTCCACGCCTGGAACGGTTCGTCGGTGTAGCCGACCGTCACGAAGCCGGGGATGCCCTGATCCAGGTCGAAGGTCGGCAAGCGATCGAACTCGAGCACGACGCGGACGACGTTGGCCTCATGCTGGCGGACGCGCACGTCGCGCACGATGCCGCGCTTGAGGCCGTCCCACGCTGCCGTGGTGGCGAGTGTGGCCCCCTGCATGTCGACGACGAGCCGCGCGGGGTCACCGAGCGTGAAGTGCCGAACCGTCACGGCACCGTCGAGGGCGATGGCGAGGCGGGCTGCCCCCCCCTGATGGGAGAGGGAGACGGCGGTCACCTTCGCATCACGCGCGGGCACCGGAGAGTGGGCGGCCACGGGGGCAGCAAAGACTGCCGCGGGCAGGAGCCAGACAATGGAGCGTGTCATCATTGGGCCTCGTTCTCCCGGGTGCGGAGCGAGTAGGTCTGCTCACGGATCACACCGAAGTCGTTCATCCGCAAGGTGGCCGAAGTGGGACTCACATCGGCGACAAACAGCCGACCAATGGACTGGCCGGGGCTGACGTTGTAACGGCGGTTGCTGCCGGTTTCCCGGAAGGTCGCCACGCTGTTGCGCGTGTTGCTGGCATCATAGATCACGCCGACCAACGAGAGGTCCGGCAGTTCCGGACCGGAGACGGCGATGTTGACCACCGACCGGAACGGATCACGGCCCCCACCCTGATAGGTGTAGCTCTCGCGCAGCAACGGGCGCTCGCCTGACGCGGCGAGAGTATCCACGGCGATCATGGGAGCTGCGGCACTCGGAGCCGGCGTCGTCGAGGCGTCGACCGCAGGCGCGCCGTCTTCGGCGAGCAGCGCGTCGGTCTCATCGAGGACAAGGCCGTCATCCCCACCGCCGCACGCGACGAGCAGGAGGAGGCCGAGGAGATGGGCATCACGGCGCATTGGTGTCCTCCATCGTCCCCTTCACGTATGTCGTGACGGTGAACCGTGCCTCGAGCATCCCGGTGGTATCGCCCAGCACGCGGGCCTGCTGAATGTTCGCGGGGATGATCGTCACTTCACCGGGCACGATGATCCGGCGCATCGAGGCGATGTCCGCGAGGAAGGCACCGACCTGATGGTACTTCCCGATGACCGCGAGATCGTAGCCGTAGGTATCGAACGGCGCGGGACCCGCGACCGGGGCCTTCGGGTCGAAATTGGCGAAGCGCACCCCGCGCACCTTCGCGCGAATCTGGATGTCGTCGAGCAAGTCAGCGACTTCACGCTGCTCCGGCACGAGCGTGCGCAGGATGTCGAGCGAGCCCTGATAGGCGGCGACGCGGCGCTGGACGTCCTCGACCGACTCGCGAGCGAGGTCGGCCTTGGCCGTGTCGATTTCCGCGCGCAAACCATCGAGGGTGTCCTGCATCGCGACGACGCGCTCCTGTCGGGTGCTCACTCCCTCGATCCCGGCGAGCTCGATGCCATCGCCCGACCAGCCCATGTAGCCGACTGCAGCAGCGACCAAGAGGACCAGAATCGGGGTGGACCGTGGCGTATCAGCCATGGATCACTCCTCCACCACCGACTCGAGGATCGGCACCGTCCGCACATGGGACGAGTCGGCCTGCGAGAAGGTCGCCTGAATGATGAACTCCGTGAGGGCGCGATTGCCGTCCACGATGGTCTTCGCCTGCACCGGCAGGACATTCTCGATCCATGGGCTGGCCTCGAGTTGCCGCAGGAACGCGGTGTAGCGCTGGAGGTCGCCGGTCCGACCGGTGATGCGCACGACGGGCATCGTGGGCACGGCGGCCTCGCCGGTCTCGGCGACGACCTCGGTCATGTTCCCCCCCCCGATTTGCGCGAGCTGCGTCAGCCAGGTCATCTCGGGCAACGCGGACTGCACCTCGTCGAGGATGTGCGGCCAGACATAGCGGTTGCCATCCACCGAGGCGATCGTTCCGATCTGCACGAGGATGGAGTCACGCACCGACTCGGCGCGGCGCTTCTCACGAAGGAAACCCTGATAGCGGCGCTGTTCGGCGCGGGCCTCCTCGATCTGCGGCTCGAGCGCGGCACGCTGCGCTCCGGTCCGCAGGTAGAGGCCACCAAGACCGAGCGCGACCGCGACGCAGGCCACGCCGGCGGCGATCGCCCACGGATCCTTGACCCCGGAGGTGAGGTCGGCGAACTGGCTCTTGAGGCCAGCGAAGGCGGGACCGCTCTTCGCGGTCTGCCGCTTGGCACCTGGCTTGAGGTTGATCTCAATCATCGGGCGGATCTCCTCACGGCGCCATCCGCAGGGCAAGCCCCACGGGCAGCATCAGGAGCGGGGCGACCTCATCCATGGAGAGGTTGCCGAAGGCACCGGGTGCGACGTCGAGCCGCTCAATCGGATGCGCCTGTGTCACCTGGACCCCGAGTCGGTCGGCGAGTACGCCGGCGAGGCCGGGGATGCGGGCACCGCCGCCGGTCAGGTAGACGCGGGAGAGCGCTCCGACCGGGCGCGACGCGGTTTGCAGGAAGGCCGCCGCTCGCTCGATCCCGAGCGCCATTTCCTCGCCACGCGAGGTGACATGCGGGGCCAGTGCGGGATCAAGATCAGAGCCGCGCACCACGCGATCGGCGGCATCGGCCGGCATGCCACGCTCGCGTTGGAGGTCTTCACGAAGACGTCGCACGCCGACGGGCAGGTCACGCGTGAGGACGGGCACGCCGTCCTCCAGCAGGTTCACGACGGTGGTCTCATGACCAATGTTGACCAGGGCCACCACGCCGCGCATCGCCTCGGGATAGTTCTGCTCGAACGCGTTGTGCAGGGCGAAGGCCTCGACGTCGATCACGCTGGCGCCCAACCCGATCTCGGCGAGGAGCGACAGCTTGCCCTCGACGAGTTCCCGCTTGGCGGCGACGAGCAGCACATCCATCTGCAGGCCGGCGCCATCGGGATCGAGGATCTGGAAGTCGAGCTCGACGTTTTCGGGGTCGAAGGGGACATGCTTGTCGGCTTCCCAGCGGATCTGCCCGCGGGTGTCGGCGGCCGAAAGACGATCCATCTGGATCTTCTTGATGATCACATCGCGTCCACCGACCGCCACCACGACGTCCTTGGTGCGGATATTGGCAGAGGCCAGGAGGTCACGCACCGCATCGGCGACGAGGGTTGGATCCATCACTTCGCCTTCGACGATCGCGTCGTCGGCGACAGGGGCGATGGCGACCTTTTCCAGGATCGGATTTCCCGAACCGTGGTTGATCACGACCGCCTTGATGAACCCGCTCCCAATGTCGAGACCGACCGTGGAGCGCGCACGAGAGAAGAGCGCCATAGCAGTCCGGATTGTGCGGTGGATAGTTGCAGTACGGTACAGCCGCGAGCGCCGAGAAGTCAAGTGAAGTTGCCCCCGACAAACGCTTGCCTCGGGGAGACTTACGGTGCACGAAACAGTAGCCGGTGGGGGACCATCCCCCGCGTTCCCCTCCGATTGTTCGCATCCCCCGTGCCAGCACGGTCAGAAGCGTTCTCTGGAAGTGATCACGATGGCAGTATCGGCGGAGATCACCCGGAGCAGGAGTGTGGCGTGTCGGACAGCATGCGGGGCGCTTGCGGGGCTTGCACGGCGGACTTCTGCTGTGACTCTGACCGGGGCGTCCCCCCCCTCCCGGGCTGCCCGGATCGCCACGTCCCATCCGGGTAGCGCGGGTGCGGGGAGGTCGAAAGCCACAGTACCGGGCGGGATGCCAGCGATTGCGGCGCCCTGCGATACCCTGGCGAGGGCGAGTGCGCTGTGTGCGGCCAGTTCCGCCTCGATCGCGAGGCGGTGATCGGCGGTGACTCGGAGCCGCGCGGCGGCGGCCACGAGCCCTGCGGCAGCAAGGCCCTCGAGCAGGACCACGACGGCGAGGACACCCGGGAGCGTCATGGTGCGACCACCGGAAAGCGCAACGTCTGGGCGGTGCCAACGGTGGGGGCTACCACAGCCTGCAACGCCCCCCCCGACAGAGTGAGGGTCAGCCCTCCGTTGGTCACCGGGCCGGCAAACGGTTGGTTCGGGTCACCGGGTCCGGCGAGACCGAGCCAGTGTGCCCCCCCCGAGGGGTAGGTAGTCAGCCGGACGGGCTCACGGATACGGAGGTGCCCACTGCCGCTCGGGTTGGCGCCGACCTGCAATCGGAGGGCGGGCTCCCCATCAGGGCATGCGCCCGACGACACCGCGAGGAGCACGGCGTCGCGCCAGATCCCGGCCACGGGGTCCTCCAGGAACTGCACGACATCCCGTGTCGGATCAGGGACACGGTCACCCTGCCACGCGCTGGCGCGCACCACGAGTGTGGTCGTGGTCGTCCCGCAGACGGGGCCCTCGCCGACGGGACGAGCGAGCCAGAGCAGCGATGGCGAGGTTGGTATGACCTCGTCGCTGGTCGCCAGCCGGAGGTCGTGCCGGAGCAGGGCGGACAGAGAGGCCGTTGTCCGCTCGGCGGCGAGGGCGGCGGTCGCGCGTGACGCAATCCGCCCGGTGCTGGCCACGAGCGGCACGGTGATGAGGCCAGTGATCCCCATGATCGTCAACGCGACGAGCAGCTCGATGAGAGACATGCCGGAACGCCTCATCGTCCGCACCGGATGTAGGCGATGAGCGCTGGCCGGTCTGGCGTAACCGGGAGCGTGAGGGCGATGGCGGTGGGAACGGGGGCGGTTCGGCAGGCGGGCGACGCGGCCGCGGCCTGGACTGTTTCCCAACGGAGCCGGTCTGCGGTGCTGCCGGATGCCGCTTTCCGGCCGAGACGTTCAGTAAGCACCAACGCGCTGTGCGTCGCGACCCCGGCGATCGTCAGGATCGCCAAGGCAACGACGACCTCGACCAGCGAGGTGCCGGTGCAGCCAGTGGATGAGGGCACGATGAATCCTCCGCAAACGAGTTGGCTGGAGGATCATTGGAGAGCGCGGAGAGGCGGGGAGCAAAACGATGCGCCCCGCCTGCAGGAAAGTGCGGGCGGGGCGTCGAGGTGCCAACGAAGGAACTGCGGGGCCTAGTTGGTGCAGGCCACTTGGCCTTCGACAGTGGCCGGGCCAAGCGGGCCGCCGTCGCCAAAGTACAAGGCGCAGCTCTTGGTGGTTTGGTTGGAGGTGGAGGTCGCCCCCCAGCCAGAAGTGCCGGTGTTGACGGTGACACTCACCCCAGGTGAGGGGTTGTAGACGAGTTGAGCCGATGGGACCGTGCCGCCGTAGTAGGCTTGGTGATCCCCAAAATACGCTTCTTGACTCGTTGCCAGATTGCGCAGGTCGGCCCGCATCTTCGCGATGTGGGCGCGCTCCTTCGTTGCCGCGAACTTCGGGATCGCGATTGCCGCGAGAATCCCGATGATCACAACCACGATGAGCAACTCGATCAGCGTGAAACCACGGCGGTTAGAAGTCACCGGCGCACCTGGGCTGGGGTTCGGAGACCAACTCGGAAGCGGAGCGAACTGAGCGGCCGGGGTTCAGCCGAGCAACACTGCACTGAACCCCGAGCGATCAATTCACGGGGCGCAGACGATCTGGCCGTCGTTCGTGGCGGTCCCACCGACGGTAACCGTGCATGACTTCGGGTTGACCGAAATCGAGGCGTTGGTGACCGTGGCGGTGAAGCTGCTCGCCGTACCAGTGGTTGAGAAGGTGTTGCCGGCCGACGGCTGGAACAAGGTAGTCGCCAAGGTGCCAGTGTAGCCAGCGCTCGCCTCAGAGAAATACGCTTCCTGGGCGGTCATGATGTTCCGAAGGTCGGTCTTGACCGAGGCCAGCTTGGCCTTGTCCTTGGTCGCCGCGAACTTCGGGATCGCGATGGCGGCCAGAATGCCGATGATCACGACCACGATCAGCAGCTCGATGAGAGTGAAACCCTTGCGATTGCGCAACATGTGGTACTCCGTGGTGAAATGGGCAGTGGTGAACAGCTATATCGGGCGCTCGCCCGGCGCCCGATGGCGCTGTGAGCATTTATGAGCAACTGCGGTGCCAGACCACCGACGATAGGCACAAGTGCTTGATGCACCTAGACTTACATGAGCACGGTGGTTTGCTTCGGAACCCATGAGGCGAATTCACGGCAGGTAGTTTGCAACGGCCTGTGAACCAGAACCGGACGATCACCGTTCCGACACCCAATAAATGAGAGATCGCCACTGGATGACAAACCCGCGCCTCACGATCCTTGGTGGCCTCGCAATCATCGTGCTCTCCCTGGCTAGCGCGTGGCCCGTCTTCCAGAACCAACTGGTGCAGGACGATGTGCCGCTCGCGGAGAAGGACGAGCGGATCCAGGACCTCAGCAACATCAACGAGATGGTGACCACGCCGTTCTGGCCAGATGCCGGTCCGGCGGGGCACCATCGGCCGGCGATGACGGTCTCCCTTGCCCTTCAATGGGCCGCCGGTCAGGGACGACCAGTCGCGTTCAAGATCATCTCCGTGACGCTGGCCACCGCGGCCGCCCTGGCGGTCTTCGCGCTTGCCGTGGAACTGCTGCCACTCGGGTGGGCGTGGGCGGTCGCCGCAGCGTTCGCGGTGCATCCAGTACACGTCGAGGCGATCGCGGTGGCGATCAACCAGGGGGAGCTCGTCATCGCCCTGGCCTACACGCTGTTGTTGCGATGGTTTCTCTTGTACAGACGGGTTCGCGACACGACATGGCGGGACCGCTCCTTGATGGCGGGCGTGATGACGCTCGCAGTGTTCTTCAAGGAAACCGGGATCGTCCTTCCGGCGCTGCTCGTCGCTGCAGAAGTGTGCTTTCCGAATGGACGGAGCCTTCGAGAGCGCTGGGGCGATCTGCGACCGACCATTCTCCTCCAGGTTCTGGTGGTCTTGATCGTCGTCGTCATTCGTGGTGCCGTACTCGGCGGTGACGTCCGCGGGACCTTCACCGCCGAGGGGTTGGAGGGTCTGAGCATGGGCGAGCGGGGGCTGACCATGCTCGGCGTGGTCCCAGAGTATCTGCGCCTCCTCTATTTCCCCGCGGC
>JAABRY010000072.1 GCA_011390645.1 Gemmatimonadota bacterium | reverse complement strand
CATCCCATAGACCATCGGAAGGATGAGGGCGGTCAACCCAACGGATGAGGTCACCTGGTTAGGCACACCCCCCATACCGATCACCACAAACAGAAACGGGGGCCCCACCTCGGAGCCCCCGTTCACCGTTCACCGTTCACCGTCTACCACTTCCCGCCTGGCCACCACAACCCGCGGTTGTACCCGAACAGAATGATCAGTGCCCCGATCACGATCACGGCGATGATCAGCGAGAAGAGGAAGAGCCAGCTCAGCAGCTTCATGTCGAACTTCAGGTGCATGTAGAACATCGCCACGAACCAGAACTTGAACGCGGAGAGGAGCAGCAGCACCTCGACGAACCAGGGCTCCAACGACGCACCGAGCCCGGGCGCCATCGTCTTCAGCCCGCCGTAGCAGACCTCGTAGAGCGCCACCTCGAGGGCCGTGAGCGCGAAGAGCACCACGGCAATCTGGATGTACTTGCCGGCATTCGAGTGCGCGGCGTCAGCGTGACCGGCCATCGCTCAGCTCCTCATCTGCATCAGGTAGACGACGGGGAAGATGATGATCCAGACCACGTCGACGAAGTGCCAGTAGAGTGCGGCAATCTCGAGGTTGAGTGCCTTCTTGGGCGGCACCCGTCCCTTGATCGCGTCCTTGAGGATCGTCGCCAGCCAGAGCGTCCCGAGCGCCACGTGCGCGCCGTGGAAGCCGGTCAGCGTGTAGAACGACGCCGAGAAGAGGTTGGTCGAGTACCCCAGCCCGAGATGGTAGAAGTGCCAGAACTCGTAGACCTGCATCCCCGCGAAGAAGACGCCGCACAGGACCGTCAGCGACAGCCAGGTCAGCATCTTCTTGCGATCGCCCTTCTGGGCGCCGTCGAGTGCCATCACCACGAAGAACGAGGAGAAGAGCAGCACGGCCGTACCGGCGGTAACCAGTCCGACCGAGAAGATGTCGGTCGGGAACGGCCCCTTCACGCTCTGCCCGGCATAGACCAGGTAGGTCGAGATCAGCGTCGCGAAGAAGAGGCACTCCGACCCGATGAAGGTCCAGATGGCCAGCTTGCGATTGTCGATCGGCAACGAGGTGTGATGCGCGTGCGCGTCGTCGTGATCGTGGTGGTCCAGTGCGGCGGTCGTCGTTGTCATGGCCGCCTCCTCAATGGTTCGTGGCGTGGGCATCAGGTGCCTCGTACGCCCACTTGAAAATGGCGAAGGTCGTGAGCAGCAATCCGAACACGGTCACGGGACCGAACGGGAAGGCCCACGGCTTGTCGAACATGAAGCCCACGAAGAACGACAGGATGCCGAGCGACACGACCAGCGGCCACCACGACGGCCCGGGCATGTGAATCCCCTTGCCATCGCCAGCGACTGGCTCGGGCAGCATCCGCACGCCAGCCGCGCGCTTCATGCCCCAGACCGCGTCGCGCTCGGTTACCACGGGCTCGTCATCGAAATTCCACTCCTGCGGCGGCGAGGGAATCGTCCACTCCAGTGTTGCCCCGCCCCACGGATCGGCCGGCGCGCGTTCACTGCTGCGCCAGGTCTTGATCACGTTCCACATGAAGACCAGGATCGAGAAGGCGAGGAAGAACGCCCCGACCGTCGCCATCAGGTTGTACAGGTCAAAGCCCAACCCCGACGGGTAGGTGTACACCCGGCGCGGCATCCCGAGGAGGCCGGCGAAGTGCATCGGGAAGAAGGTCAGGTTGAAGCCGATCATCGTGGTCCAGAAGTGGAACTTGCCCAGACCCTCGTCGAGCATCTTCCCGAACATCTTCGGCCACCAGTAGTACGCCCCGGCCGTCAGCGCGAGGATCGACCCGCCGAAGAGCACGTAGTGGAAGTGCGCCACCACGAAGTAGGTGTCGGTCTGCTGCAGGTCGGCCGGTGCGACCGAGTGCATCACGCCCGACAGGCCGCCCATGATGAACATCGCGATGAAGCCGAGCGCGAAGTACATCGGGGTCTTGAACTGCAGCGAACCACCCCAGAGCGTGCCGATCCAGTTGAAGATCTTCACGCCCGTCGGGATCGCGATGAGCATCGTGGCCAGCGAGAAGAACGAATCCGCCAGCGGCCCCATCCCGGTCGAGAACATGTGGTGCGACCACACGCCGAACCCGAGGAAGGCGATGAACGCGCTCGAGAAGACCATCGCGCTGTAGCCGAAGAGCGGCTTGCGCGAGAAGACCGGGAGAATCTCCGAGATGATCCCGAACGCCGGCAAGATCAGGATGTACACCTCGGGATGGCCGAACACCCAGAAGAGGTGCTGCCAGAGCATCGGGTCGCCGCCCATCGCCGTCACGAAGAAGCCCGATCCGAAGAGGCGGTCGGCCATCAACAGGATCAGCGCCACCGTGATCACCGGGAACGAGAGCAGCACCAGCACCTGCGTGATCAGCGTCGCCCAGACGAACATCGGCATCCGCATCAGCGTCATGCCGCGGGCACGCATGTTCAGGATCGTCGTGAAGAAGTTCACGCCGGCCGCCAGCGAGGCGATGCCGAGGATCTGCAAGCCCAGCACCCAGAAGTCCATGTGCGGACCGGGCGAGTACTGCCGACCCGAGAGCGGGGCGTAGCCGAACCAGCCGCCATTCGGCGCGGTGCCGAAGAGGAACGACGCGTTCAGGAAGAGCCCGCCCAGCACGAAGACCCAGAGCGACATCGCGTTCAGTCGCGGGAAGGCGACGTCACGCGCGCCGATCAGCAGCGGGATCATGAAGTTGAAGAACATCGCGCTGAGCGGCATGACGGCGAGGAAGATCATCGTCGTGCCGTGCATCGTGAACAGCTGGTTGTAGAACTCGGGTGAGACGAGCGTGGCCTCCGGGCGCGCCAGCTGCGCCCGGATGATGAGCGCCTCGACGCCGCCGATCACGAAGAAGAAGAA
Organism: Gemmatimonadota bacterium; assembly: GCA_011390645.1. Taxonomy (GTDB): domain Bacteria; phylum Gemmatimonadota; class Gemmatimonadetes; order Gemmatimonadales; family GWC2-71-9; genus Palsa-1233. Next base: position 12,970 of record JAABRY010000072.1, on the reverse strand, counting down.
CGCCCAGGCACCGTACATGATGCCGATCTTCTTGTGATCTACCGTGGTGAGCCAATCCACCAGCACGCTGCGCTTCGCGAGCGCTGCAGTGCGGGTCATCGTCGGCTCCAGAACCGTGGTTGCCATGAGTGTCAAATCCTCCGGATCACTGCTTGGTCCGGAGGTAGGCCACCAGCGCCTCGGCCTCCGCGTCAGACAACGTATAGCCCGCCATCAGCACCCCTTCCTTCACCTCTTGGGGGTTCTGCAGCCAGTGCTTGAGATTTTCATCAGTGTTGCGCATCCATCCCGCCGCGATCATCCGCCGCGCCCCGATCCCGCCGAGGTTCGGACCAACCATGACCGGCGGTCCACCCACGGCCTTGAGCGAGTGACACCCCGCGCAGGCCTTGGTCAGGAAGAGCTTCTCGCCCTCGGCGACCCGCGGATCCATCGCGGCCTGGGCCATCGGCGACACGGTGAGCGTGTCCATCAGGCCCGTCGCGTCGGCAGCCGGTCCGACCGTGTCGCTCGGAATCGCGGCGGCCATCGGCACGACCGTCACCGAATCCTGCATCCGTCGCGCCACCCAGGCGTCGAAGTCAGCCGGGGTATCGGCCATCACATAGAAGAGCATCTTCCCGTGCTGCAGGCCGCAGAACTCCGCGCACGCGCCGGGATACTCGCCGGCTTCCTTCGCGGTGAACCAGAGCCGCGTCTCGCGGTTCGGGAAGAGGTCGCGCTTCCCGGCCAATTGCGGGATCCAGAAGGAGTGGAGCACGTCCACAGTCTTCATCCGGATATCGACTGTCCGGCCCACCGGCACGTGCATCTCGTTGGCGGTGATGATGCCGAGTTCGGGATAGCGGAACTCCCACCACCACTGGTGCCCGATCACCTCGACCGTCAGCGGCTTCTGCCCATCGGGGCTCGACGCCGGAATTTCGGCCGTCTTGAAGATCGTCTGCACCGTCGGCACGGCGACGAAGGCGAGCACCGCAGCAGGGATCACCGTCCAGATGATCTCGACCACCGTGCTGCCGTGCACCTGCTTCGGCTCCGGGTCGTCAGGCTTGCCGCGGAACTTGAAGATCGCGTAGAGGAGCGCTGCTTCGACCAGAATGAAGATCGCCGTGGCCCACCACACCGTCTTCATGAAGACGGCGTCGACGAGCTCCGCAAAATCACCCTTGGGATGCAGCGTGGACTGCGGATAGTTCTCGCCGGCGCAACCCGCCAGCACAACCACCGCAAAGAGAGCGAGCAGGCCGAGCGGCAGATGTCGCCGCCACAGCGCGCGAGGTAGGGCCATCAGTTGTCTTCCCTGCTTCGAGTCAACAGGCGCGAGAGAGGGTTCTGGCGCCAGCCAAGCGTGGAGAATAGCGGTCTCGCCCACCTCCGGTCAAGCAAAAGTTGACGGCCCTGTCAACCTCGGTTGACGGTGGCGCTACCACTCCTCGAGCGGGAGGTCGAACGGCACCGGATCCACGACGGCATAGGAGAAGTGCCACCACTCGTTGACGTAGTTCACGAACCCTTCGGCCGCCATCGCCTCCCCGAGGATCGCCCGATTGGCAGCCACCGCGCCGCTGGCATTGGCCGTGTGCGACACCGCGGAGAACTCATCGAACGCTCCTCCCATGTCGAGTTCCTGACCAGTCCTGAGCTCGATCACGGTGAGGTCCACCGCCACGCCCTGATTGTGACGCGACCTCCGGGCGATATACCCGTCGTCGAGCAGGTCGGTCCGCCCGACACGCTCCGTCCACGCGACCATCGCCAGTGTCCCACGCACGGGGCGGTACCCGTCCCAGACCTTGAGCCCGTATCCACGCGCCTCCAGGCGGCGCTGGACCCGCGTCAGCGCTGCCGCCGCTTCGCGACGCAACAACACGATCGGCACGCCGTAGCCGGGCAATGGTTCGCCGGTGAAGTTGTTGGTGGTGTGGTAGCGCACCTCCTGCACGATCGCCGCATCGAGCGGAGCCAGGAGTTGGCGGGCCAACGAGTCCGGCGCAATCGCCTGCTCAGTGGCATTCGCGACAGTGGCCTGCTGGGCGGCTGGGGCCGCCGCGCAGCCGGCAAGGAGGGCGGCGAGGAGGAGGGGTCGCATTCTGAAAGATGGTCGTAGACACGGGAAAGGTGAAAGGTGAAACGTGAAAGGGGGGGACTCCGGCAACGTCCACCGCGCAGGAGGATCGAATCCCCACAGCCCCTTTCACGTTTCACCTTTCACCCAAACACCGTCCCTCTCCCGCGCAACGGCGCTATATTCCCCGCATCCTCCCACGGTCCACTCGGCATCTCGCCCGGTGGACCGTGGGGTCGTTTTTCGCTTGCACGAAGGTGACAGCCATGATCCAGGAAATGCGGGAGAAGCTGGGCAAGGAAATCGAGGAGCTCTCGCATGAGCTCGCCGTGACCATCCCCCAGGCGATCGCGACGGCCGTTGAGATGGGCGACCTTCGTGAGAACTCCGAGTACAAGTCGGCCCTGGAGCGGCAGCAGTTCGTGCAGGCACGGCTCGGCCAGCTCCACCAGCGGCTCAACCAGCTGACGCAGCTGGCGGGCACCGAGGCCCCAACCGATCGTGTCGGCCTCGGCTCCAAGGTGACGGTGGAGGACATCACGAGCGGCGAGCGGGAGGAGTACACCCTCGTCCTCGCCGAGATGATGGACATTGATGCCGGGCACATCTCACTCGCCTCACCGCTGGGACGTGCCCTCAAGGACCAGCATGTCGGCGATGAGGTCGAGCTGCAGCTGCCGACGATGCGTCGCAAGCTCCGTGTGGTAGAGCTCCTCACGGTCCACCAGATGACGGCGGGGGAATAAGTCCGCGTGGATTCGATCCCGAAGCAGTTGGTCGTCGTCGGCGATCGCGTGCTGATCACGCCGGAAGACGGTGAGGAACAGCGCACCAGGGTGGGGCTCTACCTTCCGGCCTCGGCGATCGATGCGCAGGCAGTGCAAACCGGGCTGATCGTCGCCACTGGGCAGGGCGATCCACTGCCCGATCCCTCTGTCTTCGATGACGAGCCGTGGCGTGCGGAAGAAAAGACACCGCGCCATCGTCCGATGCAGGCCAAGGTTGGCGATCACGCAATCTTCTTCCGCAAGGCCGCGGTCGAGATTTCGTTCGATGAACGCCGCTACCTTGTCGTTCCGCAGGCCGCGATCCTTGTGCTTGTGCGGGACAAGATTCCACTCCCGTGAACTCGACGTGGCAGATCTGGTGGCGGGCGCTGCGGTTGCGATGCGTGGCGTGCGGCGGCAGTCCGGTGATGCTGGCCTGGTTTCGCGAGTCAGCCAACTGCCCGCGCTGTGGTCTCAAGCTCGACCGCGCCGAGGATGGCCATCAGGTGGGATCGTACACGCTCAATATTTCGGTGACGCTCACGGTGCTGGTTGTCGGCATCGGTGGGGCGATCTGGTTCACCTGGCCCAATCCGCCCTACGACCGCATCACCTGGTGGAGCGTGTTCGCTGCGGTCATGCTGCCGCTGGTGATGTACCCATGGACCAAGACCTTCTACCTCGCGCTCCATGTCCTCCTGCATCCGCCAGAGGAGCGTGACTTCATCGCCCCTGCCGAACCCGGACTCAATCGCCGCAGCTGAGCTATTGGTGCAAGTCCACCAGCGTGATGTCGAAGACCAGGATCGCGTCGGCTGGAATGCGACCAAAGGCCTCCGGCCCGTAGGCCAGGAATGGTGGGATCACGAGCTGACGACGTCCCCCGACCCGCATTCCCCGCAGCCCCTCTTCCCACCCGGCAATCACCGTCTCCGTGCCCATCCGAAAGCGATAGGGCTTGTCACTCGTCGCGGTGAAGCGCTGACCGGTGGTGAACATCCCCACGAAATGCACACTGATCTCGCTGTCGGCACCCACGGTTTCCCCGTTGCCGAGGTGCACCTCGCGCACGTACACGCCACGCCCGACAAGACGCAGCGAATCCTCAGGAATGCCAAGAGCCGGGGAGAGTTGCAGCGATGCGAGCGGGGATATCGGCTTGAGCTGCAGATCCTGCGCGTTCACGTCAGGTGCGAGCGCACACAGCAGCAGGGCGGCGAGACAGACCAACCGCACCATCAAGGGGCGGCCGGCAGCTCGCGGGCAGCGTCCGCGGCGATCGCGCGCTCGAACGCGGACAGTGCGTCCTCGCTGATGCAGGCGAAGACCACTTCGGGGGGACACGAACCAATGTCGAGTGACTCGCGCGTTGTCGCTACGATCACCTGCACGGCAGCCTCGAGCGGATAGCGATAGATGCCGGTCGAGATCGCCGGAACGGCAACACTCTCGCTGCGATGGTTGTGCGCCAGTGCCAACGCCCTCCGCACCGCCGAGGCGAGCAACTCCGGTTCACCCGCGTCGCCACCTTCCCAGACCGGCCCCACGGCATGGACCACGAAACGGCACGGAAGGTTGAAGGCCGAGGTGATCTTGGCGTCGCCGGTGGCGCAGTAGCCAATGCGCTGGCAGGCCTCGGTCAGCTCGGGTCCGGCGGCCGCGTGGATTGCCCCACTGACGCCGCCCCCTGGCAACAGGTCTTCGTTGGCAGCATTGACGATGGCATCCACCGTGAGCGTGGTGATATCCACAAGCTTGGCCGTCATTGTCATCGTCAATCCTCCTGAGTCCCGGATGCTACACCGAACTGTCTGATACGGATCGGTGGAACCATGTCCTAGGGTACCCATAAACGGGCGTGAACGCGAGGGGTAAACAATCGCGTGAACGACTCGTTACGCGCCGAGCAGTCGGTCGGCGGCCTGCATGTGTACGGCGTCCACATTCTCCTGCCCGGTCAGCAGGAGCCCCAGATCTGCCAACCGCCCATCCTCGAGTCCATAGATCCACCCGTGAATGGCCAGCGGCTGGCCCCGCGTCCAGGCGTCCTGCACAATGGTGGTTCGAGCCACGTGCACCACCTGCGCGAGGACGTTCAACTCGCAGAGCTTGGCGATGGTCTGGGCCTCGGTCGGCAACGATTCGAGCTGCCGACGATGTGGTGCGGCGATGTCCTGCACGTGACGGAGCCAGTTGTCGATGAGCCCGAGCGGCTTGCCGCGCCAGGCGGCCTGCACGCCCCCGCAGCCGTAATGCCCGCAGACGATCACATGCTGCACCCCCAGCGCCTCGACCGCATACTGAATCACCGAGAGGCAGTTGAGGTCGGTGTGGACCACGACGTTGGCGACGTTGCGGTGGACGAAGAGCTCGCCCGGATCGAGACCGACGACGTCGTTGGCTGGGACGCGGCTGTCCGAGCAGCCGATCCAGAGGTACTTCGGTGCCTGTTGCTTGGCGAGCCGGGGGAAGAAATCGGGGTCTTCAGCGCGGCGACGCTCCGCCCACACGCGGTTGTTGGCAATCAGGTCGGCCAGATCGGGCATGAGGAATCCAGTGCGCTGTGGGGTGACGGACTATTGGGGAAGATGCGCCCATGGGCCCCTGAATCAGAGGGCCGCGAATTCAACGTCCGGAAACCGATAGCCGACTCCGGACCCGGGCTCTACCTTCCCTCCCATGATCGCACCTGCCCTGCCACACCCGGACGAGATGTACCGCGCGCTCCTCGCGCGAGACGCCAGTTACGAGGGCACCTTCTGGCTCGGCGTCCGCACCACCGGGATCGTCTGTCGACCGACCTGCCCGGCGCGCAAGCCGAAGCGGGAGAACGTGGCCTTTTTCTCGAGCCTCGACTCGGCACTCGAAGCGGGCTTCCGCCCGTGCCTGCGTTGCCGCCCTGCCGAGCACGCGGGGACGCCTCCCCTGTGGGCCGCTGACCTGCTCGACCGCCTGCGTGCCGCGCCACAGCAACGGATTCGCGATGTCGAGCTACGGGCACTCGGGCTCGATCCGGTGCGCGTGCGACGTTGGTTCGTCCGCGTGCACGGCACAACCTTTCATGGCTACCAGCGCGCACTGCGGCTCGGTCGCGCGATGCACCAACTGCAAGGAGGCACCCCCGTGTTGGCCACCACCTACGATGCGGCCTATGAATCGCCGACCGCCTTCCGGGAAGCGTTCGCGGAACTGTTTGGCGTCAAGCCAGGTGAGGTCGGCCCAGCGTCGGCCGCACCGCTGATCGCGCGCCAGATCACCACACCCTTGGGGACGATGCTGGGGATCGCGAACGATGAGGGGCTCTGCCTGCTGGAATTCGCCGATCGACCAATGCTCGCGACGCAACTTCGGCGCATCCGGCAGCGATTCAGCGCGCCGATCATCGGCGGAAGCCATGCGCTGCTTGACCAGGTGGAGCGCGAATTGAAGGAGTATTTCGCGGGCGAGCGGCGGGAGTTCACGGTGCCGCTGCGAATTCAGGGTACGGAGTTCCAGCGTTCGGCCTGGGATGCGCTCCGCAAGATTCCCTACGGCACCACGCTTTCCTATGGTGAGCAGGCCCACCACATCGGGCGGCCAGATGCACAACGTGCCATTGGCCGAGCAAACGGGGACAACTGCCTGGCGATCATCATTCCGTGTCACCGCGTGGTGCGTGCGGATGGAACGCTATGTGGCTACGGGGGCGGGCTGTGGCGGAAGCAGCGGTTGCTGGAACTTGAGGCGGGGGTTGTTGGGCGTTAGTCGTTGGATGTCGTAGGTCGTAGGTCGTAGGTCGTAGGTCGAAAAATGTCATTCCGAGCGAAGGCGCGAAGCGCCGCAGTCGAGGAATCCGCACTCACCACACCTTACGAAGTGCAGATCCCTCCACGCGCGCCTGCGGCGCTTGGTCGGGATGACACTCCCCTGTTCACCGTTCACCCGACCACCATCTTGACATGGGCGAGATGGTGTCTGCCGTGCCAAGCATACATCCCCAGTGAACGCTCGAGTGTCGTCGGACCCTGTACCGTGTGCACGAACTCGCGTGCGAAGTCCGCGGGTTGCATGCGGCGAAGCAGCTCCACCCACCGTGCGTGCACTGCCTCGAGCAGGTTCAGCGAGATCTCGATCGGCGCGTGGGCGGCGTCGGGCAATTCCGCCCACGCCGTTTCGTCGTAGACCTTGATCGCCGGCCGGTCTTCGGTGAGCGCCCACCGGTATCGCACGTAGCAGTTGATGTGGCTGTCAGGGAGGTGATGGATCACCTGACGCACCGTCCAACCGCCCTCGCGATATGGCGTGTCGAGTTGTGCCTCGCTGCACTGCGCGGCCACCTGACGCAACCGACCGGGGAGCGCTGCGACCTCATCTGTCCAGGCAGCGATGTGCTCGGCGGTGATGGTGGCAGGCGCCTCGAAGCGGCCGATAGGAAAGCGGAGGTGGTCGAGCTGGGTATCGTCTGACGTAGGCATGCAACAAGCTATCACGGGCTGGATTGGCGCGGGATGAGGGTCAGCCTTGCCTTGGTCTACTTTCGGCGTATATTCGGTAAATACCGAACAGACACCGAATAGAGGCCGACATGCTCACCTCCCTCGCCCATTCGCCGGGACGCACGACTCGCCCCGGCACCCCGGCCCCGAATCCCCTGCTCCATGCCACCACCTGCCCCGAATGCCATGCCCCGGTGCAGCAGACCGGCCGCTGTCTTGCCTGCCCCTCGTGTGGCTGGGGGAAGTGTGGGTAGGGCCGCTCCGACAGGTGACTGGCGGCTCGTTGCAGAACCTGGTCGCGGGGTGAAGATCCTTGCCGCTCCGACCCGCGGGATCCTCAATCCGCCCGCAGCCACCGGGATGCGCTTCTGGTCGCTGAACCCATATGTCGGGTGCGAGTTCGGCTGCAGCTATTGCTACGCGCGTCGGACCCACAAATGGACCATCGAGCGTGGCTCCAACGTCCGTGGCGCACCGGCCACTGTTCGCGAAGCTGCGGCACTGCCGAGTGCAGTCGCCTTCGAGCGACGGATTCTCGCGAAGACCGACGCGCCGGAGCACCTCGCTGAAGAACTGCGTCCCGCGCGCTTCGGTGGGCTGCCGATCGTGATCGGTTCTGCCACCGACCCCTACCAACCTGCGGAGCGGCAACTCCAGCTCACCCGGCAGTTGCTGAAGTCATTCCTGCATCACACCGGGTTGCATCTGGGGATCATCACCAAGTCGGCACTCGTCGCGCGCGATGCCGAGCTGCTGGCGCGACTCGCGGAGCGGCACCGGGTGTCGGTACACCTCTCGCTCGCCTCGCTCGATGCCGCGCTGCTCAGGAAGCTGGAGCCGCGCACCCCGACGCCACGCGCGCGACTGCGGGCGATGGAGCAACTAGCGACGGCTGGCGTGCCCGTGGGTATTCTCATCGCCCCGATCCTCCCTGGCCTCACCGACGACACCGTTACGCTCCACACCCTGCTCGCGGCTGCCAAGGCAGCGGGTGCCCAGTGGGCCGGCGGTGGACCGCTGCGAATGAACCCTGCCACGCGGCACACCCTCCTCCCCTGGCTCGACGCGCACCGCCCCACCCTCGCGCGTCGCTATCGCGAGCACTACGGCACCCGGCAGGGCGCCACGCCTGAATACCAAAGCGCTCTGCGTGAACGACTCGATGCCTTGCAGGTCCTGGTCGGGCTCAACCCCAAGGAAGGCGCCGTCCGCGAGCGCGAGTTCACCACGCCGCGGACACAGGAGCAGGGGGAGCTGTTCGGCGAGCCGCGAACAGCGAACGGCGCATGAACCCGTCATCCCGAGCGAGCGAAGCGAAGCGAGGGATCCGGGGCGCGCCGTTGCGAGGAGGACAGCTCCACGCACCGGCACAACTCCAGATCCCTCGCTATCGCTCGGGATGACGGCGGACAGCTCCGTTCGCTGTTCGCCGTTCGCGGTTCGCGGCTACCGCCGCACGCACCCACCATCGAGCGCCGGGCGCACCGCGGTGTTGCCGGTGGCGACCGCCACGTCGCGGATCAGGTTGATCACCCGCGAGTAGTGCGGATAGTCGATGTACTGCGGCTCATCCGTGACCTGGTGGTAGTCCGCGTGCAAACCGGTGAAGAAGAAGACAATCGGCATGCACTTCTCGGCGTAGCGCGTGTGGTCGCTGCGGTTGTACAGGTTGCTGTACCCGGGCCAGCTGACGACACCGTTGACCGGCGTGCCCAGCGTCGGATCGTCGAAGCGATCGTCGAAGAACAGCTTGTTCGGGCTCTTGGCGTTGGTCTCGTAGACCAGGTCACCGAACGACTTCGACAGCTTGAATGCCCCCAGGATGCCGGTGTAGTCGTCGCCACCGCCGATGATGTCCTCGGCCCGGCCGCGCCCAAGCATGTCCATGTTGATGTGCGCCACGATCGAGTCCACGGGGACCGTCGGGTTGTTGGCGAAGTGCCGCGACCCGTGCATCCCCGACTCTTCGGCCGTATGCCAGACGAAGACGTACGATCGCTTCGGCTTGGTCGGCATCATCTGAATCGCCTCGGCGATTTCGAGCAGGCCCATCGAGCCCGAACCATCGTCGTCTGCGCCATTGTTGATCGAGTCAGGGCGCGCCGGACGAATCTTGCGAAGCGCCTCGACATCCACCGGCGGCAGCGCTGCGGCCAGCGCGGGGCTCACGGCACGGAGGTCACCCGTGAGCATCTGCGCCTTGAGGCGGATCATCATCGCGGCTCGGGCCGAGTCATGTTCCACCGGACCAGCCCCGCGGAAGCCGACGTGATCGTTGTGCGCGCCGATCGCCACGAACTGGTTGCGAAGCACTGGATCACTGCCCCGCACGATACCGACAACATTGCGGCCGAAGTCGGTCTTCTGGCTCACGAAGTCGAAGTTGGCGCTGACGCGACCGCCAGCAGTGCCAGCCGCCATTCCCTCGATCGGCGCGCCGAGCAGGGTAGCGGCGGCCGTGTTGGTGAGGCGAATCTGCACGGGCATCGGGACCGCGGCAGCTCCACCACCAAAAGCGGGCCGCGGTGCTCCTGCCGCCGCTGCAGGCGCGCTCAACGAGTCGAAGCGCGCCTTCACCTGCGTAGCGTTCATCCCGACTGGCATCTTGCCGCCGATGATCGCGCCGTCACGCACAACGGTCACCCCACCTGCGCCATCGCTCATCACCATGTCGCGCGCGGGCACACTGCTGACCGCGTCAGCGGAGGAGAAGGTCGCCATCGGCTCGTTGAGGAATGGCCGATTGGCCGGATGTACCGCATCGAGGTCAACCATTGCGAGGGCAGCAGCCCCGCTGAATCGCGCCATCCAGCCCTGCGCGCCCATGCGGCCGCGTCCAACCATCGCCTGCCCACCACCACCCGCCGGAGCGGAGAGAATGACGACCTTCCCCTTCGCCTGATCGGCCGTGATGAGCGAGGTCGTGTCGCCCGCCACACCGCCGTAGACCACCTGCGCGTTCCGGATGTTGGCTGGCGCCGCCGTGACACCAGTCGGCACCGGAACGAAGTCGTCGTTGAAGCGCAGTGCACGACCGTTGATCGTCAGCGTGCTCTTGTTGGTGAACTTGCGCTGGATGTACGGCAACGTCTGGAAATAGCCACCATTCTCGCCAGCCGGTTCGATGCCAAGCCGCTTCAGCTCGGACGCGATGTAATCGGTGCCCTTCTTGTTGCCGACGCGACCAGACTGCCGGCCTTCCATCGAGTCGTCAGCGAAGATGTAGAGCCGGGTCATCAGGTCGCCCGGCGTGATCGCCGCCGACGTGGGCTTGGGAGTGTGCTTCTCGGGGTAGCCGTACTGGTTCAGCTGCCCCTGCGCGGAGGCCGACACCGCGACACCACTCAACAAGAGGGCGGCGGCACCGATCGAACGAGGGAGGGAGGACACTGATGCTCCGGGTGCATTGTGAAGATGAGAGGAGGCAATCATCTGATCGCCTCCATGTATTGATACGGCCTCGGCAATCTGAGGGTTGAGGCAGAATGGGGAGTGCTTAGGTCAGAATCGCCGCTCGAATCGGGGAAAGCCTGATCCGATTACCGCGCCCACGCCAGCCGAAAAGAGACCGCCGATCACGACGCCCTTGAAGAGCACCTCACCTTCACTCGGACAGGTTCGTTCACAAAACCCGCGGGCGAGGCTGGCCCCACCGATGCCGAGCAGCGCTCCCACGATGCCGCCGAGCACCGCTCCCTTTTTCGCGCGGTTGCCGACTTGCACGTCGAGGTGGTCCCAGTCGGCGAGCGAGAGGGTGGCAAGCTGATTTGGCGAGATCGGATCGATGCACGGCGGCCCGGGATACTTGCAGACGAGCGCGCGATCAGCGGCCGGCACCATGCGCTCGAGCAGGCGACCGCGGACCATCTGCTCGCCCCGGGTGAGGCGGATCACCAGACCGCTGTCCACGGCGGTTTCCAGCCGACCTGCTTGTGCCGACACCTTCTCAGCGCTGGCCAGCATCACCATCGTGCAAGCCAGGGCCCAGAGGTTAGGTGCCCTCACTGCGTTGTCCTCACATACACTCCCACAAAGGCCGGCGTCCACGTGGTCCCGGCATCACGCGACTGCCACATCACCTGCCGCACCGTGTCAGCGCCCGCGCGTAACCAGCGCATTCTGGCGATCGGCTGCGTTCCGGTGGCCGGGTGCGCCGCTTCCGTCAGCGTGAGTTCGCCATCCGTAACCGTTCCCATGAAGCGCGCGATCCAGCCGTTTCCGCCGAGCCATTGTTGGTGCCACTGCCCGTCCTTCGGCTCGAACCAGGAGAGTGAACGCCCCTCGGCCCCACGGAGAGGACGCCAGTGCTCAGCGATCGCGCACCCACCGCTGACACTCGTGATACTGCTCTCGGCGATCTGCTGACCGGTGGTGTCGGAGACCACCCATTCCCCGATCCAGTAGTCGAAGGCGCGGTGATCCGCGGTGTCGCAGCCGCGTGGCGGAGGCTGCTGTGCGGCGGTGGGCATGGTGATGCCGACGACCAGCGCGCAGCCGATCGAGAGGATTCGGGACATGAGGTTGACTCCTCAGCGAGAGAGACGCGCCAGCCATCGAGGATATCGAAGATATCGCCCGTGCGGCACGATCCGCCTACGGGGGGGCCGCGGTTGGCATGGATTTCGATTAGAATTGGGGACTGTTCGACCGGAGCGATCATGGACGACCGGAACGGCACTCCCCAGCTTTCCCCAGGCGATCTCGCCCTCGTGCGTGACCTGCTAACGCAGGCTCCCGCTCTGACGCCTGACGCCCTCCTCCCGCTCCTCCACGCCGTGCAACAGCGCCTCGGCCACGTCCCACCGGAAGCGATCCGTCTCCTCGCCGATGCCCTGAATCTGTCCCGCGCCGAAGTGCATGGCGTGGCGTCGTTCTATCATGACTTCGACCTCGCGCCGACGCCTGAGCATGTGGTGCAGCTCTGCATGGCGGAGGCGTGCCAATCGGTCGGCTGTCGTGAGCTCGCGTCACATGCTCAGGCAAGACTCGGCGTGGACTTCGACGAAGCCACGCCCGATGGACGCGTCCAGCTCAAGCGGGTCTATTGCCTCGGCAACTGCGCAACAGGCCCCAACGTGCGGGTGGCCGATCGCATTTACGGGCGGGTCACGCCGGAGCGTCTCGATGCATTGCTGGAGGATTCGAGATGACCACGCGCGTCTACGTCCCGAGCGACACGACCGCTTGGTCGCTCGGTGCCGATGAGGTCGCCTCGGCAATTGCGGTCGAGGCGGCCGCGCATGGGCTCGACGTCACCATTGTGCGCAACGGATCACGTGGCCTCTACTGGCTCGAGCCGCTGGTGGAAATCGACACCCCCGAGGGGCGCCTCGGCTTCGGGCCAATCACCCCAGAGGATGTACCGGGCCTCTTCGCACCGGGAGCACTCCCGACCACCACGCACGCCAGCTGCGTCGGACTCGTGGACGCGATCCCCTTCCTCAAGCAACAGCAGCGTCTGACCTTCGCCCGGGCCGGCGTGATCGATCCGCTCTCCCTCGCCGAATATCGCGCGCATGGGGGAATGCGGGGTCTGACCGCCGCGCTCGCGATGACGCCGCAAGGCGTGGTTGATGCCGTGCGCGCCTCGGGCCTCCGCGGTCGGGGGGGGGCAGCCTTCCCCGCCGGGATCAAGTGGCAGACCGTGCTCGATGCAGCCG
>JAABRY010000071.1 GCA_011390645.1 Gemmatimonadota bacterium | reverse complement strand
ACCCATCGAGGATGGCGGCCGAGAGCGCATTCCGCTTCTCCGGGCGCGTGATGGTCAGCGTGAGCACCCCGTCCGCAAGTTCCTGCCGAAGGACGTCGCTCATGCTGCCGCCGCCCGGATCTTCTTGGCGAGCTTGCGCGGCACCTCGATCTCCATCCGCAAGAGGGCGGTCGAGTAGACCTTCCCCTGCGCATCGGTCTTGAGGGAGAGTGTCCCCCCCCCATCGAGCGCGCCGTGCAGGAGGAAGTTCAGGGCGTTGAGGTTCGGCAGTTCAAAACGCTCGACCCCGCTGACCATCCCCTTGAAGTGGCGACCGACTCTCTTGGCGGTCACCTGCTCGACGAGCAGGTCGTACCACTCGGGCTGAAGGGCAATCAAGCCGACGTTCGCGGTGTCGCCCTTGTCGCCCGACCGGGCGTGAGCGAGCCAGCGCAATTGCAGCATCTCGGTTGCCATCAGAGCATCTCCACGCGGACGAAGGGTTCAATGCGCTCACGGGCCACGAGCGCCGGCCAGTACGCGACGATCTCCTCGACCTGCGGCCGCCCCCCCGCGAAGCCCGTGACGCTCGGCGGACCCGTGAGGACCAGCGGGGCGATCTCGCGCGTGAAGCGGTCGACCGGTGCGCGTTCCGGCGCGCGCACACCGACACGAAGCATGACCTCCGCGATCTCGGGATCGGGCTCCCCCGCCAGCTTCCCGTGCGTCGCGTCCACGCCGACGTACTCCGTGAGAATCTGTTCGTACTCCAGATCGAGCGCCTTCAACCGCTTGCGCAGGATACGGTCCGCGGCCTTCGCCTTGTCGTACGCTTCGGGCCAGGAGTACACCAACGTACCGACGGCCTTCCATCCGTACTGATAGGCGACGGAGACCTTGAGCATCGGGGTGCGCGGACCACCGGTGATCCCGTGGACGCGCACCCGGTGCTTGCCCACCTGATCCAGACGAATCGAGGTGAAGTCGGCGATACCGTCGGGCGTGATGTACTCGTGCGGATTGCCCATCTCGTAGACGAGTTGCTCGGTGACCGAGGCGACATTCACGACGCCACCAGTGCCCGGATGCTTCGTGACCGTGAAGGAACCATCCGCTTCGGCTTCGACGATCGGGAAGCCGACATCCTCGAGTCGCTTCACCTGACGCCAGTCGCGGAGCAAGTTGCCACCAGAGCTTTGCGCGCCGCATTCGAGGATGTGGCCGGCGATGGTCCCGGCGGCGATGCGATCCCAGTCATCGAAGGACCACCCGAACTCGTGCACCAACGGACCAAGGGTGAGGCCGGTATCGGTGACGCGCCCGGTGATGATCACGTTCGCGCCGGCCGCGAGGGCCTCCACCACCGGCTGCATGCCGAGGTAGGCGTTGGCGCTCTGCACCCGGTCGCGCACGTCGCTGAGGGGACGTTCGGTGTCCATGTTGGCGAATGACTCACCTTCCGCCACCAGCTCGTCGAGGCGGGGCAGAAGATCATCGCCACTCACGAGCGCGATGCGGATCTGGTCACCGAGACCGGCGCGATCGGCGGCGGCGCGCACTGCCTCCGCACACGCACGAGGATTGACCCCGCCTGCGTTGGAGACCACACGGATCCCCTTGGCCGCAACATCGGGGAGGATCCGCTCCATGAGTGTCACGAAGTCGCGCGCATAGCCGAACGCGGGGTCCCGTGAGCGCTGTTTCTGGAGGATCGACATCGTCACTTCAGCGAGGTAGTCGAGGACGAGATAGTCGATATCGCCCCCCTGGACCTGGCGCACCGGGGCCTCGAGCCAATCGCCCCAGAAGCCCTGCCCTGCGGCAATCCGAACAGTCTTGTGTGTCGTCATCGTGTCGGGCCTCCAGCGCCCCGAAGCAGCAGTTCCCTGGTCCAGACCGCGTCGTCCCCCTCGAGGGCCACCACCGTCACCAGCGGGAAGAAGCCCGACGGGATGGCCAGCGGCCAACTCGCGAGCGGAAAGCGAACGCGGCGCGTGGCACCGGCAGCGAGCGATGCGCGACTGGTGCCACCATCATCGAGGGCCCATGGACGATCCGCCGAAAAACGCACGAGCAGGTCGAGCCGGTATGGCGCGGGGCGATCTGCACGTGCAGGTGCCGGCCGCAGGTGAATGATCACGCTGTCGCCGCGCACCTGCTCCGGCACGGCCCGGGAGAGGCGCCCGAAGGCGTAGTTGAGCGGCGCTGCCTCGAGGAGGCGGCCGTTCCGCTCGCGAACCGACACGGCAAAGTCGGTGAACATGGGCCACTTCTCGCGCGCCATGGTGGCATCCACCGCGATCCGGGTGGCCCACGTCGGCACCGGGACCGCGACACGCTGCACTTCCTGCCCGTCGCCGCTGACCGCGGTGACAAAGGCTGCCCCGGTGAGTGCGGTTCGGAGTCGCACCTCGAGGCCGGCCGACGTCTCGGAACTTGCATGGATCTCCAGCGAGTCCGCAATGAGCGCAGCCCCAAGTCGGACGGGAGAGCGTGTCACGGCAACTCGCGCCGTGGCAACCCCAGTCGGGGGCGCCACGACAATCGCCTCGTACATCCCGCCGACGACATCACCGGCGTCGATCTCGAAGAGGGCCGCGCCATCACGGAAGCTCGCCGCAGTCACGCTGCCGTCGCGAAATGGCTGTCCCCCAGGTTCATGGAGGGCAGCGATGGCGAGTTGGTCTGGCGCCATCGTGGCCACCTCCACCCGCAGGCCGAGCCCCGTGTCGGCCAGGAACGGCACTCGTCCTGCCGATCCCGATGACGTCGACACCACGGCACTCCCCCCCCCGGAAGCCGGCAAGGGTTGGCGCACCGTGACGGGAATGACGAGGAGCGGGCCGAGTCCTTCGTCGTCCGCGTGTTCCACGATGATGGCACCGATCCGGATACCGGCCGACGGCAGCGAATCCGGCCGGACCCGCACCTGCAACGCGAACCCGGCAGCATCCACCACGCGGGTCGTGGGGCCTTCAAGCATGGCCCATGGCGCATCAGTGATCCGGAATCGCAGCGGCAGCGGCTCGGGTGCATCGACCCGACGAATGGTGACCTCCCCGCGGCCGTGGCCGTCGGGTGTGTCGATCAGGATGGCGGCCCGGCCTCCCCGGCCGGCATGTGAGGCCTGCAGGATCGGAACCTTCCCATGGGCCTCCAACCACTGCGCAGCGGCGGTGAGTTCAGGCACGCCAACGCCTTGATCCAGCACACTCGCCCCCGCGATGGGCCGGGAGGACACGCGCAGCGCTTGCAGCACGGTTGCCCGGTGCACCACGCGCCCGGTCGAGTGCAGCAGCCCGACCAGCCGCGCCGCGAGTCCGGCAGCGTGGGGTGCGGCCATCGAGGTGCCGCTGCTCTGTTCGTCGCCAATCTTGAACGCGGGTGTGGTGGACCAGGCGGTGCCAGGTGCCACCAGGTCCGGCCCGGCGAACTCTGCACCGCGGCTCGAGAAGTAGGCAATGGGGTCCGGCGTCGGGTCTTCCGGTTCGAGGCCAGTGAAGACGAGCGGTTGGGTGGCGCCGATCGACAGAATGCTGGTGGCCGATCCCGGAAAGCCGAGCGTACTGAGCCCCGGCCCGTCATTGGAGGCCGCGACGGTCATGACGACACTGGGATGTTCCGCGAGGATCGAGTCCACGAGCACATCGATGACGGCGGAGCCTTCTTCCTCGTTCCCCACCCCGAACGACAGATTGACGACCAGCGGCATCTGCCGTTCCTGGGCGACCGTGATCGCATGCGCGAGCGCGGCACGGATCGAACCCGGCACCGTCACGCCGCCATCAGCATTGTTGGCAATCTTGAGCCCGAGGAGCATCGCTCCGGGTGCCACGCCGTCAAAGCCCTCGACATCGTAGATGTCGTGGCCTGCAGCGATCCCTGCGACATGCGTTCCGTGTCCGCTCGTGTCGAAGTAGAGATCAAGCTCTGGCCGTCCGTCGACATCCGCGAGGTTCACGGCGACGCCAAGCCGTGAGGCTTCCCCGCGCGGACTCCAGCCGAACCACTCTCGCGCCACGCGGTAGTCGTGCACCGGCGGGTCGTCCGCCACAGAGCCGTCGCCATGCCGATCAACGAAGACAACCCATCCATTGGTGCCACGCGCCACAAGGATGGGCAGGGTGTCGCCGACCATTCCGTTGCGATCGAGGTCCGCGGCCGGGGCGTCACCGAGATCAACTTCCGCGATCACGCCGCCCCACACCGGGCCCGCAGTGAGCGCCGCCACACGCGATGCCCCCCCCAGAGCGCGTCCGTGCACCGTGAAGATGTCGCCGCGCCGTGTCACCGGGGAAAGAGCGATACGCCCCTCGCCCGAGAAATCGCGAAGGTCGATCATCTTCGGTCGACCGGACGGGAGGGTCTGCAACCCGGGGACGGCGGGGTCAATCCCGCTGTCGAGAATGGCAATCAGCACACCACGCCCATCGTGCTCGGCATACCGGGCGGCAAACGCCGGGACCCCGGTGGGGTGCAATGGCATCCACCCTGCTCGCCACGCGGCCTCCGCGGCGAGACGACGATCAGGCGCGCTCACGGCGACGTCGGCTGCTGTCGCCGGGGCCACGACGGACACCGGAACGGGTGCGGGTGGTGGCGCGGGGGGAGCACCCGGCGCACACGCCGCGAGTCCCGCGAGCGCGACAAGCTGCCGCATCAGAGGCGTCCGTCGAGCACGAACGGGCCGAGGTGCGGGCCATCGTGGTTGGCCGTCACGCGCAACAGGAAGCCGAGCTGCGCTCGGGTCTCTGCCGGCGTGACGATGGCATCGACGTGGCCACGCGCGGCGGCATAGCGTGCATCAATGTGCGCCTCGTAGTCGGCGCGCATCGCCTCGATTGCCTGCTGTGTGCCCTCATCAAGGGGGCGCTTCTCCTGCTGCGCCTTGTTGATGGCGTTGCCATGCACCGCCACCACCGCGCTGTCGCCTTCCATCACCGCCATGCGTCCAGTCGGCCAGGAGAGGATGAAGTCGGGATCAAACCCCTGCCCCGCCATCGCGTAGTAACCTGCACCGGACGCGTGATTGATGGTGAGCACCAGCTTGGGCACCACGGTCGTGGCCATCGCCTCGACGAACCGTGCGCCTGCCCGGATGATCCCCTCGTGCTCGGCCTCGACGCCGACCATGAAGCCACTCACGTCCTGCACGAAGAGAATCGGCAGCCCTTCGCGGTTGGCGATCTCGATGAACTCGGCCACCTTCTCCGCGCTTTCGGCATACACGATGCCCCCGAAGCGCGGGCGCTCGCCGGGGCGCCCCTTGATGACCCCACGCTGGTTGGCGATCACGGCCACCGGGAATCCCTCGATGCGGGCATGACCACACATCATCTCCCCGGCGATCG
>JAABRY010000070.1 GCA_011390645.1 Gemmatimonadota bacterium | reverse complement strand
CGCATGTCGTAGGACATGCGGTGATCGTTGGGGAGCACGGCCTCGAGTGCATCGGTGTCCGCACGGGGCGGTTCGGTGGCCGCGATCGCCGGGCGACGGCCGGCCGGTGTCGGCAGGCGGCCGACGTAGGCGCGGATCTGGTCCAGGCAATCCACATCGCTGGTCGCCAGGTAGTGAGCCACACCACTGATCGCGGTGTGGGTCCGCGCGCCACCCAGGGTCTCGCCGTCCACGCTCTGCCCGGTGGCACCCTTGACGAGGTTCGGCCCGCCGAGTCCCATGAAGGACGTGCCCTCGACCATGAAGATCACGTCCGAGAGCGCGGGCAAGTATGCCCCCCCCGCGATGCAACTCCCCATCACCGCGCTCACCTGCGGGACATGGAGATATCGTCGCATCAGCGAGTTGTAGTAGAAGATGCGTGCTGCACCGTACTGGCCCGGGAAGACACCCTCCTGATAGGGGAGGTTCACGCCTGCCGAGTCAACGAGGTAGATGATGGGAATCCGCTGGCGCATGGCGACTTCCTGCGCGCGGAGAATCTTGGTGATGGTCTCGGGCCACCAGGCACCGGCCTTCACGGTGGCATCATTCGCGACGATGACCACTTCGCGACCCGCCACCACACCGACGCCGGTGATCACCCCGGCCGCAGGGGCTTCACCGTCGTAGCGGTCGTAGGCCACCAGGAGGCCGATTTCACACCATGGCGTGTCGGGATCGCAGAGGTGCGTGACACGCTCCCGCGGTGCGAGCTGCCCCTTGGCGTGCATCTTGGCCACACGCGCCTCCCCGCCACCCTTGCGGAGCGATGCGGCGAGGGCGAGGTACTCCTCGGTCAGCGCCCGCAGGCGCGGCGTACGGTCCGCGGTACCCACCCGCTCAGCTCCGCAGGTGGGTGGCGGCCCACTCGCGGATATAGGCGATCAGGTCGGCCGTCGGGGTGCCGGGGCCGAAGAGCCGGCCGACGCCTCGCTGGTGCAGCGCTTCGACATCTTCCTCGGGGATGATCCCCCCCCCAGTCAGCAGGATGTCTGGACGACCGGCATCATCGAGCAGCGCCCGCACTCTCGGAAAGAGGGTGAGGTGCGCTCCCGAGAGGATCGACAGTCCCACGACATCGACGTCCTCCTGGACGGCGGCGGAGGCGATCATCTCGGGCGTTTGGTGCAACCCGGTGTAGATGACCTCCATTCCGGCATCCCGGAGGGCGGCAGCAACCACCTTCGCACCGCGGTCGTGGCCATCGAGGCCGGGCTTGGCGACCAGCACGCGAATCGGCCGCGAGAGCGGCGGGGCATCGGCAACAGCCATCATCTGCTCGTTCCTTCCCTTACTTGAACCGGAGGAGTCCGGCGAGCCCATCAATGGCCTGACTCGCCGCGACATCATGCACCACGTCCAGGGCAACCTGTTGCCGCAGCGCCTCTTCAATGGCATCGTCCACGAGGTCGAGGACCGGCACCACCTCGCCGTCCGTCCGGAGTTCGACGGCACCCACCGCCAGGCGCCCCGTGGCGAGGGATCGGAACCCATCTGCGGTGGCTTCCGCATTCACCAGCAACGTGCGCACCTGTCCGTTCGCGAGTGCCCGCAGCGTTGCCTTGATCCCATTGACAGCCCACCCCGTACCGAGCCCCTCCGCAAGCTCCTCGACATGCCGCATCTCGGAGGCACGCGCGTGGGCCTCACGCACATCCATGGTGAGTTCGTGCACGGCTGACGGTGAGGCATCCTTCGGCGCGAGCTTGGCGATGCCGATCAAGCGATCGGCGAGATAGTTGTGGAGGAAGGGCTCGAGCGCACCGGCGTCCGCGCCCACACCGGCCAGGACCAATTGATGTCCTGGTGCCTTGCGGTCCTCCTCGAACAGCGCGCGTGCCACGGCCTCGAGATGCCGCTTCTTCTCGTTCTGAATCCGGTTGTGGTAGGTGTGCTCCGCGGTCGAGTCGTTGCGCGCCGCGGTGCCATGATAGCGTCCGCCTCGCATCACCTCGGTCTCGACTTTCCGGATCATCCGCGCCGAGTAGGCCGTGACCTCCCAGACGAGCGCAATGTGCCGGTCGAGGACCACCGTGAACAGCTTTCCGAACTCTTCCTCGCTGGCCGCAAGCTCCCGCACCAGCGGCGTCCGATCCACGGCAAGGCGCGAGCGATGCACCCGGGGCAGCGGTCGCACGTCGAAGAGTCCCTGACCCTGCGAGGCGAAGATGGCCACCCCCTGCGTCGCGGGGAGGTTGTCCGGCTTCGACAGGAAGTCGACGATGCGGGCGAAGTCGGCACGGATCGCATCCTGTGCCGCCTTGTCCCACCGCATCGAGGGCAGGGCGTAGTCCAGCGCCTTGATGCGATTGCGCACCTTCGTCAGGTACTTGGCACGCGTGCGGTCCCGCGGTTCGATCTTCAGGTAGCAGCTGACCACCGGGTGTGCGCCGGGTTGCATGCGGAGCAGGTCCGGCATCGCGACGACCTTCCGGGTCGTGGCCTTCGTGGTGGCCGCCTTGCGTGCGGGTGTCTTGCGGGTCGTGGCCTTGCGGGTGGTGGCCATACAGTCGCCTCCGTGAAACTCAGAAGAAAATTGGCTCGCGGTACGATCCCCAGATCTCCTCGAGGACGTGCCGGATCTCGAACAACGTGCAGTAGGCTCTCGCGCAATCGAGCATGGCGGGGATCACGTTGCGGCCCGCACGGGCCGCCTCAGCCAGGTCCGCCAGACGTGCCGACACCTGTGCCTCGTCCCGACTGGCGCGCATCCTCGTCATCCGTTCGCGCTGCGCGCGCTCGGCGGCCTCATCCACCTTGAGGATCTCGATCGGTTGTTCCTCGTCCTCCACAAACGCATTCACGCCGACCACCGTCCGGCTGCCGGTCTCCACCTCGACCTGGAAGCGCGAGGCGGCTTGCGCAATCTCGCGCTGGAACCAGCCCGCCTCGATCGCCGCCACCACACCACCCATCTCATCGACCCGTGCGAAGATTGCCTCCGCCTCGGCCTCGAGTTGATCCGTCAGCGCCTCGACGTAGTAGGAGCCACCCAGCGGGTCCGCCACGTGGGCGACCCCGGTTTCATGGGCGAGAATCTGTTGGGTGCGGAGTGCCACGCGCACCGCGGTCTCCGTGGGCAGTGCGAGCGTCTCGTCGAGCGCATTGGTATGCAGCGACTGCGTGCCACCGAGCACCGCCGCCATCGCCTGATATGCCACACGCGCGACGTTGTTCAGCGGTTGCTGCGCGGTCAGCGAGACCCCAGCCGTCTGGCAGTGGAAGCGCATCTTGAGCGACCGATCGTCGGTTGCCCCGAAGCGCGCCTGCAGGTGGCGCGCCCAGATCCGGCGGGCGGCGCGCAACTTCGCGATCTCCTCGAAGAAATCGTTGTGGACGTCCCAGAAGAACGAGAGCCGTGGCGCGAACGCGTCCACCGCCAGCCCGCGGGCCATCCCGCGCTCGACGTAGGTGAATCCGTTGAGCAGGGTGAAGGCGAGTTCCTGCCCCGCGGTCGACCCGGCCTCGCGGATATGGTAGCCGGAGATCGAGATCGAGTTCCACTTCGGCGTGTGGGTGCTGGTCCACTCGAAGAGGTCGGTGATCAGGCCCAGCGATGGCTCGACGGGGAAGATCCACGCATGCTGCGCGACGAATTCCTTGAGGATGTCGTTCTGGATGGTGCCCTGCAGCGCCGAGATCGGCACGCCCTGCTTCTCCGCAGCGGCCACGAAGAAGCAGAAGAGGATCGCGGCCGGTCCATTGATGGTCATGGAGACCGAGACCTGGTCCAGCGGGATGCCGTCGAACAGCGTCTCCATGTCAGCCAACGACGAGATGGCAACCCCGCACTTCCCCACTTCGCCCTCGGAACGCGGGTGGTCGGCGTCGTACCCCATCAACGTCGGGAAGTCGAAGGCCACCGAGAGCCCGGTCTGCCCGCGCTCAAGAAGGAACTTGTAGCGCTTGTTGGTATCCTCGGCCGTCCCGAAGCCGGCGAACTGCCGCATCGTCCAGAGTCGTCCGCGATACATCGTGGGGTGAATGCCCCGCGTGAACGGAAACTCGCCCGGGAGCGGCGGCGCGTTCAGGACATCGAGCGGAGTGTACACCGCCTCGACTTCGCGGCCGCTGATGCTGGTGAAGTCGGTGTCCCGCCGCACGGGCAACGCCGCACTCCGGGCCTTCCACGCCTCCAGCTCATGTCGCAAGCGTGCGAGTTCGGCATCCTGCGCCGCCAGACGCTCCAGCATGGCGTTCTGCTCGGTGGTCGTGCTGCTCATGCGCGTACCCCTTCCCTCAGCTGTGCCACAATGTCGGCCGCCACGTCGTAGGGTGATGCCCCCCCCTCCACGACCTCATCGAGGCGGTGAGCAATCGTCGCCTCCGCGGCAGTGTCTTCCCAGAGCCAACGACGCACCGCACGTTCGACCACCTCGCGCGTGCGCAGCGTCAGGCGCTCACGGCGGCGCGCGGCCAGCGTGCCGGTCCGTTCCATCCAGTCCCAGTGCTTGTCGACCAGCGCCTGCACCTCCGCGATCCCCTCGCCCTTCGCGGCGGAGGTGAGGACCACTTCAGGACGCCACCCGGTCTCCTCGTGGTCCCCAGCTACCGGACGGTCTCGGGGCCCGCTACGCAGTGCCCCATGGTGCGCGGGAATGTTCCGCAAGGCCTTGCCGGTGCGCAGGTCAAGCGCGAGTTCGACTTCGCGGCGCACCTTCTCCGCTCCGGGGCGATCAGCCTTGTTGACGACGAAGCAGTCGGCCGCCTCCATCACACCTGACTTGAGGGCCTGAATCCCGTCGCCGGATTCGGGCACCAGGACGAGCACTGTCGTGTCTGCCATCCGGGCGACGTCGAGTTCTGATTGGCCCACGCCAACCGTCTCGATCAGGATGCGGTCAAACCCGGCGGCATCCAGGACGTCGCACACTTCGCGCGAGGCGATGGCAAGCCCGCCCAGTGAGCCGCGCGTCGCCATCGAGCGGATGTACACCCCCGGGTCGAGCGCCACGCGCTCCATGCGGATCCGGTCGCCCAGCAGTGCCCCCCCCGTAAAGGGCGAGGTGGGGTCGACGGCGACGACAGCGACCGTGAGGCCGGCCTGCCGCCAGGCGTAGACCAGTTGTTCGGTCAGGGTGGACTTCCCGGCGCCGGGCGGGCCGGTGATGCCGATACGGCGGGCGCGGCCGACGCGACCATGAATGGCCGTGAGCAGCTCCTCGAAACCCGGACGCCCGTTCTCGACGATCGAGACCGCCCGTGCCACGGCGGCAGTCCGTCCCTCGAGCAATGCGGTCAGCAGGGCGTCATCAGGCATATCGGAATTTACACTCGCCACGCGGGTTGGGCCGTCACAGGAGCACCACCGTCGCCAAGCCCAAGAGGAGACTGAATCCGCACACGTCCGTGAGGGTGGTCACGAAGATCGAGGAGGCCACGGCGGGGTCGACGCCGAGGCGCTCGAGGAGCACCGGCACGAACGAGCCGGCGGTGCCGGCCACGAAGAGGTTCGCGGTCATGGCGAGGAAGACGACCAGGCCGAGGCGCCATTCGGAGCCCAGCAGCAGGGAGACGAGGGAGATCACCAGGCCGATGGCCAACCCGTTGGTGATGCCGACCAGCATCTCCTTCTTGATCACCGCCCAGAGCCGATCCGCCGGAACCTGACCGAGCGAGAGGCGTCTGACGGTCACGGCCAGCGCCTGGGTGCCGGCGTTGCCGCCCATGCCGGCGATGATCGGCATCCAGATCGCCAAGGCGGTCATCTTGGCGATCGTGTCCTCGAAGAAGTAGACCACGGACGCCGCGAGAAATGCGGTGAGCAAGTTGACGTACAGCCACGGCAAGCGGCTTCGCACCGCACTCGACCAGCGGCCGCCCAGCTCCTCGTCCGGCGACACGCCACCGAACCGGAGCAGGTCTTCCGTTGCCTCTGCTTCGGTCACGTCGATCACGTCGTCATACGTGACCCGACCCAGCAACCGCCCGGAGGGATCCACCACGGGCACGGAAGGGACGTTGTACCGCGCCATGAGGCGTGCCACGTCTTCCTGGTCCTCATCGGGCCCGACGCGCACCTCGGCGTCCTCCATCACGTCACGCACGACGGTTTCCGGGCTGGTGACGACGAGCTGCTTGAACGACAAGCTCCCCACCAGCCGACGCGCGGTGTCCACGACGAAGATCTCGGTGACGTCCTCGACATCCTCCGCCTGTCGCCGCACGGCCTCGAGGGCGAGACCGACATTGTCGAGATCGGTGACCGTGACCAGCGCGGTGGTCATCAAGCCACCGGCGGTCTCGTCGTCATAGCGGAGGAGCCGGTCGACGTCCGCGCGGTCTTCCACCTCGGCAAGGATGCGCTCTTGCTGTTCGGGCTCCAGCTCTCCGAGGAGGTCGGCGGCGTCGTCATCCTCGAGCTCCTCGACGATCTCCGCGGCCTGTACCGGATCAAGGGCGGCGAGCGTGTCCTCGGGGTGCGCATCGCCGCGCATCTCGACCAGTGCCTGCGAGGAGAGCTCCGCCGGCAGCTCGCGGACCAGCACAAGGCGTTCGTCCTCGTCGAGCGCCGCCAGGACGTCGGCGAGGTCCGCGGGCTCGAGCTTCCACGCACGCTCGATGAAGGTGTCGATGCGCCCCTCACGCGCGAGCGCGACGAGTTCGGCGAGACGATCTTCCTGCGCCAGACTCATCCGCGCCCTCCGGACAGGTCCTGTGCAGGACCCAATGGGCGACGGATCAACAGACGTTCCACGCGGACCGGTGTCGCTTCAAGGACATCGACCTCGAGGCCAGCCAGCAGAAAGCGTTCACCTGCCTGGGGGATGCGTCCCGCCAGCTCGACCAGCCGACCGGCCACGGTGGTTGCGTCATTCCCCGCGAGGTCGACGTCGAAGTGCGCCTCGACGTCGCCGACGGAGGTATCGCCATCCGCCTCGAGGAGGTCGGCAGTCTGCACCAACGCGTCCGCCTCGGCCTCGTCGTCATCTTCGTCCGCGATCTCGCCGACCAGCGCCTCGAGGAGGTCTTCGAAGGTGATGATGCCGGCGGTACCGCCAAACTCGTCGACGACCACAACGAAGTGACGCCGCTCCCGCTGCATCTCGAGCAGCACATCCCCCACCGGGAGCTGTTCCGGTGCGAACGACACCTCACGCCGCGGCAATGGTTCACCCCGCCGAAGCTTGAAGAGATCGAAGGCGTGGACCATGCCGACGATTTCGTCGAGCGTCCCGCGATAGACCGGGAGGCGCGTGTAGCCACTCTCGACGAACGTGGCAAAGGCGGTGTCATAGTCGGCGTCGTCGGGAATCGCGACCACCTCGGTGCGCGGCGTCATCACCTCGCGCGCCTGACGCTCGGCGAAGGACATCACGCCCCCGACCATCACCAGCTCCCCGCCCTCCGCCAGCCCATTGGCGGTGCCCTCGCGGGCGAGGTGGCGGATGTCTTCCGAGGCCGCATGCCCCCCCCCGGGCAGGACCCACCCCAGCAGGCCGTGCCATCCGGCGAGGATCGGCGACAGGGTACCCACCACCTGCTCCGCCTTGGGGACCGTGAGCCACCGCGGCAGGAGGTAGCCGCCCAACAGCGTGGCGGGGACGACGACGACCAACACCAGGAGGGCCAATTGCGCCAGGGTGACACGGCCGAAGAGCGCCGGGATCGCGACACCCACGAGGGTGACACCGAGCGAGGTTGCTGCCGTCGCGCCCACCACCAGCCGTTCGGTGGTGGCGAGCCATGCGAGGGACTCCTCCCCACCACGCAGTCGTCGGGCGATGGCTTCCGCCAAGGCCGACCGTGCCGTCGTCACGAGCGCCGCCGCACCGGCAGATCCGACCACGGCCACGGCGAGCCCGAGAAAGAGCAGGATCCAGGTCATGGCTCGTCCTCCGACTCGCCTGCGTCGGCCTCCGACACCGATGAGACCGAGACCCGCCGAACGCGGCGCCTGATCACCAACTCCACCACGAACCGCCAGCCATCGATCTCGAGCATGTCGCCGGTGCGCGGGACACGACCCAGCTCCGCGAGGATCAGTCCGCCGACCGTCGCGACGTCCTCACGTTCGAACTCGTGGTCGATTTCGGCCTCGAGATCGACGAGCGCCACGCCCCCGAGCACCGTCAGCCGCCCATCCGGCATGCGCTGGACTGGCTGGACCTCATCCACGTCGTGCTCATCCTGGATTTCGCCCACGATCTGTTCGAGGATGTCCTCGAGCGTCACCAGGCCGGCCGTCCCGCCGAATTCGTCGACCACGACGGCGAGGTGACCGGGTCCACGCTGGAAATCGCGCAGTTGGCGCTCGAGGGACTTGGCCTCAGGAACGAACGCGGCAGGGCGAATCAGGGATTGCCACGGTGCGGCGGCCGGCGCACTCGTGCCGAGGCGCGGCAGCATGTCCTTGGCGTGCAGCACCCCCACCACCGCATCGGGGCTATCGTCGTACACGAGCAACCGGGCGTGTTCGCTCCGGCGGAGCGTCTGGATCACCCGAGCCTCGTCATACGCGACATCCACGGCGATGATGTCGATGCGGGGCGTCATGACCTCCGCGGTGGTCATCTCGGCCAGCGAGAAGACACCGAGGGCCATCTCCCGCGGCGACATCGCACCGGGGCGTGGTGCTGGGGGGGGGACCTCACCATCGACGCGCCCGGTGTCAAGACGTCGGGCCATCCAGAGCAGCGGCGCGAAGGCGGGCGCGCTACCCAATGCCACGCGACGGGCGGCCGGGACGAGCTCCGGCGCGAGTACCGCCAGCAGCCGCGGGGCCAGGTCGCCGAGCACCCACACGAGGAGAATCACCAACACCACGCGCAGCAGGGCGTGCCCCGTCGGGAACAGCCACCACGTCGTCACGACGCCGGCAAGGACGGCGGCGAGGGTCAGGGAGGCGAGGTGGATGATGTGCAGGATGCGATCGGCGGTGACGCCCTCGCCAAGGTGACCGCGTGCCAGTGCGCGCGCACCGAGTTCGCCATCACCCTCCCCCGCCAGCGCCACCACGCCCGCCCAGAGCATCATCAGGCCGGCGAGCGCCGGCAGGGCGGCCTGCATCAGCGACATCACGCGACAAGCGCTCGCACGTAGTGCTCCTGGCGCTGCCACATCGGGGCACGGGTCCGCCCGGCGCCCTCGGGGTGATCCCAGCCCAGGACATGCAGGGTCGCATGCACGATCAGGCGGATCACCTCTTCGCGGACCGGGACGCCGCGCGCCCGCGCCTCGCGAGCGGCCTGCCACCGACAGATGTAGATGTCACCCGCCAGCGAACCGTCAGGCAGCGGCAGCGAGAAGGCGATCACGTCCGTCGGGCGATCGTGCCCCTTGTGGGTGGCATTCAGGCGGGCCATCGCGCGCGGCCCAAGGAACGAGATCGACAGCGCGGCCTCACGGGCCTCGCCCGCCAGCACATGCCCCGCAACCGACGCACAGAGACGCGCCGGCAGCGCATGCACGCCGGCGACCACCACCGACGAGCGCATCAGCCGGCCTGATCCTCAGCGTACGCACGGACGATCTCGCGCACCAAGCGATGGCGCACCACGTCCGCTTCGGTGAAGTAGTGGAAGGCGATGCCGTCGATGCCCGGCAGGACACGCTCGACCTGCACGAGGCCGGAGTCTTCACGACGCGGCAAGTCGATCTGCGTCTTGTCACCCGTCACCACGACGCGGCTGTTCAACCCGAGGCGCGTCAGGAACATCTTCATCTGCGCACCGGTCGCGTTCTGTGCCTCGTCGAGAATGATGAAGGCATCATTGAGCGTGCGGCCACGCATGTAGGCGAGCGGGGCGATTTCGATGACACGGGTATCGAGCGCCTTCTGGACCTTCTCGTGCGGCATCATGTCCTCCAGCGCATCATAGAGCGGCCGGAGGTACGGATCGACCTTCTGCTGCAGGTCGCCTGGCAGGAAGCCGAGGGACTCGCCTGCTTCGACCGCGGGGCGCGCGAGAATGATGCGCCGGACCTTCTTGCGTGCCAACGCCTCGACCGCCTTCGCGACGGCCAGGTAGGTCTTGCCCGTGCCTGCCGGACCGATGCCGATCACGATCTCGTTCTCGTGAATCAGTTGCAGGTATTCCTTCTGCCCAGGCGTTTTCGCCTGGATCGAGCGGCGCATGCCCGGGAGAATGATCTTCGCGGTATCGGTCGGGTTGCCGAGTTCGACCGGCGACAGCCCTTCCGTCGCAAACCGGAAGACGTCCTCCGGCCCCACCGAGGTCCCACTGCGCGCCAGGTCAATCAAACCCTGAATCACCGGGGTGGCCCGGGCGATCTGGTCCACCGAACCGACCATGGTCAGCGCATCACCGCGCTGTGACACGCGCACGCCGAGTGCGCGTTGCAGCTCGACGAAGTTGGCGTCGTTGATGCCGGCGAGGAGCAGCGGGTCCGCCCCTTCCGCCGAGACAGTGTGGCGAGCGTCGTCGGGACTCACTCAACACTCCGATGCAAGGGGGAGAGGTGCAAGGCGGCGAGATCACCGGCGGCCACGTCGACAGGAGCGCCCTCGAGCAACGCGCGCGCCTGCGCGGTCTTCGGAAAGGCGATCACGTCACGCAATGACGGCGCGCCGGCAAGGAGCATCACGATCCGGTCGAAGCCGAGCGCGAACCCCCCGTGGGGGGGGGCACCGCTGGCGAGCGCATCGAGCAGGAAGCCGAAGCGCCGTTGCTGCTCGTCACGCTCCAGCCCAAGGAACGCGAAGACCTGACTTTGCAGGGCCGGGTCGGTGATCCGGATGGAGCCGGAGCCCAACTCGTTGCCGTTGTA
>JAABRY010000069.1 GCA_011390645.1 Gemmatimonadota bacterium | reverse complement strand
ACCGACCGGGCGCAGTTCACCAATCACCACGCGTCCCGCGCCACCACGTCGCGCTGTGGCACGTGCGACATCGAGGGATACCCTGCTGCTGTCAACGTTCTGCGTGGCAGCGAGCCACGCCATGACACGGGGGGCATCAACCACGACACGGTCATCAGATCGGGCGAGCTCAAGCGAAAGCAGGTGGGTACTTGCCGCTCGCGTCCATGCCAGCGCGGTGTCACTCGTCGCGAGGTCAAAGGGGATCACCATCCATGTCGCGTCCTGCAGTGGTGGAGCCTGGAGCGCGCGTCCACATGGTGGTGCGGAACCATCAGGGCACTGCGCGGAGCCGCGAGTCGCGCCAAGGAGCAGGAGCAGGCACGCGATGCCGAGGCGGGTCATCGGAACTCCGGAGCGGGGAGTGAGGACGTCAGGACTTTCCATACTAATTCACTACCCGGAGGAGTTGGCGCACCAGCACGTTGCGATGCGCGGGGGGCAGATCCCGTGTCAATGCCACTTCCCGGTCGGCCTGGGCCCCAACGGGATCGCCTCCTTGGTCACGGAGCCAGGCACGCACTGCGTGGAACCACGGGTAGCCATCGGAGTGTCCCGACATCTCAAGGGCATCCAGCCGATCCAACGCCACGTCGGTGTCTCCCGTCATCGCGATGGCCACTGCGTGGTTCACGCGAACGGGGACCGTTGGCACCAGCACCTCCAGCCCTTCGTACAGATCCACGATGCCACGCCAGTTGGTCGCTGCCAGCGACGGCGCTGTCACATGCTCGGCCGCGATGGCCGCTTCGAGATGCCACCGAGTTGGTTCGAGCGCATCGGCCGCCTCCCGGAGGTGGTGCATCCCCCGACGCACCAGCGCGGGCTCCCAGGCCGTGCGGTCCTGATCGGCGAGCAACACCAGCTCGCCAGCAGGATCGGCCCGGCCACTGAACCGCGCGGCATGCAGGCAGAGCAGGGCCGCGAGCGCGTGGTCTGCCGGCTCCGCCTCGATGCTGCGGCATAGCAGGAAGGCGAGTCGCAACGCCTCACGCGCGAGCTCGTGTCGCAAGGTCTCGTCCCGCGTCGCCGGTGTGTGCCCCTCGGTGAACATCAGGTAGACCACCTCACGAGCTACCGCACGTCGCGCGGCCAGATCGGAGGGAGTGGGTTCAGCCGGTGGCGTGTCGCGAAAGCGCCGCTTGGCTCGCACGATGCGCTGCGCGGTGGTGGCTTCCGGCAAGAGGAGAACGCGTGCGATCTCTTTCGCCGAGAGCCCGCCAAGGGTGTGCAACAACATCGGGACGGTTGCCGCCGCTGGTTGTGCCGGATCCGCGCAGAGCAGCAACAGGTGAAGCGCGTCGGCATCGCGCTCCGGTGCTGCCACCGGTGTCACGGCTTCCAGGTGATGCAGCAGTGCTGGCCCAGCATCCCGATGCTGTCGATGACGACGCAGGTGATCAAAGGCCCGATTGCGTGCGGTCCGCATCAACCATGCTGCGGGGTCGTCCGGAATGCCGCGCCACGGCCAGGTACGCAGGGCTCGCACCATCGTGTCCTGCACCACATCCTCGGCCAGATCAACCCCAGCAGGTCCGAGGATCCGCACCACAGCCGCCGTCAAAGTGGCGGCAGTGCGGCGGAAGAGGTCGTCGACGAGCGTCGGAATCGGTGGAGGTGTCATGGGAGCGCAAACCAACCGCGGGCGTCAGCCCGCGGACGGTGAACGGGGGGCATTGGGTTATTCATCGCCCGCGGGATCGACTTCGCGGAGTTCGATCCAACCGGTCTCCAGATGCGGGCAGTCGGACGCGAGATGCACCGCTTCGTCGTAGTCGGCGGCCTTGATGATGAAGAGGCCACCGATGACTTCCTTCGCCTCGGCGAAGGGGCCATCCGCTGCGGTGATGCCCTTGGCGGTGCGACGGAGGTGCTTGCCGCCCTCATCCGTGAGCTTGGCGCCGTGGGCCAGCCGACCTTGCTGGGCCAGAGCGCCTGCCCAGGCGTTGTAGCGGGCGATGATCGCCTGCATCTCAGTCGGGGAGATCGTGCCCATCTGGGTTGGGTTGTCATGGAGGAGGAGCAGGTAGTCGCGCATGGTGAGCCTCGAGGGATGAAGTAGGGCGACGCGGCCCTTCCGCGCCGTCACCTTCTTGACGCGCAGGTCGTCGGAAATCGACATCCGCGGTTGACCGGGGCTGGGAAGGCGCGAGATTCAATATGTGTCGGGAGCCCCCATACCCCGCCACCCCACCCAGGAGTCACCCTGCCCGAGCAAGCGAACGGCCCGAAGCTGACTCCCCATCAGCGCCGTTTGGTGGCGCGACTCGCCGCCGGGTCGGTGCTGTTCGGCATTCTGGTGCTCGCATCGTGGCGCCTCGGCCGGTGGGAATGGTTGGCGCTGGGCGATGGGTATGTCCCCACAGCACCCGGGACGGGGCTGATGGTGATCCTGCTGGGGTCGGCATTGCTGCTTCAGGCGTTGGTGCCGATCCAGCACGCCGCGCAGCGCCTGGTGATCCCACTCGCCGTGACGGTAGTGGCGCTGGCCGTCATGTTCGCTCTCGTGGAGCCTACGGGGGCAGCCCTGCCACTGGAGTACTGGTTCAGTCGGGTGGCCACCACGCGCGGGGGAGTGCCGCTTGGCCAGACGGCGCTGGCGACCTCGGCCCTCTGTGCCATGGTTGCCTTGGGCATCCTGCTACGCCAGTTGCGGGTGGTTTCCCCATGGTGTCAGGCATCGCTCGACCTCACCGTCGGTATCGCTGCGCTGATCTTGCTTCAGGGGTACCTGTTCGGGGGCCCGCTCATGTACGGCCGGGGAGTCATCCCCGTCGCGGCCCTCACCGCAGCAGTGCTCCTGGCGCTCAGCACGGCCTCGTTGGTGCTCGCGGGCCCGACGCACTGGCCGGTGCGCCTCTTCGTCGTCGCGCCCACCGAGGGAAGCTCCCCGACGATGCGTGACGCACGATGGTTTGTCGTGCTTCTGATTGCCTTCGTGGTGCTGTCAGGCTTCTTCTGGGCGGTTGCCGAGGGCGATCGGGTGCAGCAACTGGCCGAGGGGTCGGTGGTCCGGCTCGCGATTCGGGCCACGGTGCTCTCGGTCTTGCTCGCCATGGGACTCGGCGCGGCCTTGCTGGCCGCGTGGTCGCGCCGTGACCTCGCAGCGACATCTCGAGAACTTCAGCTGGTGCAGGAGCGCGAGCAGAGCATGGAGGAACTGCGGCGGAGCGAAGAGCGATACGCCCTCGCCATGCGCGGCACCAGCGACGGCCTGTGGGACTGGGATCTGCCGAGCGATGCCGTCTATGTCTCACCGCACTGGGTGGAAATGTTCGACCTGTCGGATACCTCCAATCTGACGATGACCAGGGAATTCTTCGGGCGCTTGCATCCAGATGATCAGGAGCGCGCTGCGGCCCGCTTGCGGGCGCACCTGCAGGATGGCGGTCCCTATTCGCAGGAGGTGCGCCTCCGGCACGATGATGGCCGCTACCTCTGGTTCTGGGTGCGCGGCGAGGCGCAGCGGGACGCAAATGGGACCCCCTTTCGCATGGCAGGGGCGATCAGCGACATCACGGCGCGACGGGAAGCGGAGGACGCCCTCCTGCGCACGGATCGCATCCTGCGGATGCGCAGCGCGGCCAACCTTGCACTGGTGCGCGCCGAATCCGAGGTGGGGATGTTGCAGGAGATTACCCAGGTCGCCGTGCGGGAAGGTGGTTACCGAATGGCGTGGGTCGGCCGTGCTGAGCCGGATGGCGAGCAACGTGTGCGCCCCGTCGCCGTGAGTGGGCATGACGGAGAGTATCTCACCACCAATCCGGTGACCTGGTCGGCGGACGACCCACGAGGCGCTGGGCCAACCGGACGTTGCATCCGGACGGGCACCGTGCAGGCAGCGCAGGACCTGATGGCCGAACGGCATTTCGCGCCGTGGCGTGCCGCAGCGATCGCACACGGCTTCGCGGCCTCCTGCTCCATTCCGCTGCGCCGTGGCGACGAGATGTTCGGCGCCCTGATGCTCTACTCGGCTGAACCGCACGCCTTCGACGAGGCCGAGATTGGCCTGCTGACGGAGATCGGCCACGATGTCTCCTTCGGGCTCGGTGCTCTGCGCGATCATCAGGACGTGGTCGAGCAGCGCGCGGAGCTGCTGCTCTTCCGCCAGGTCATGGAGCGATCCTCCGATGCCATCTTCATCACCGACGCCGTGACAGGGAAGTTTCTGACCTTCAATGCCGCCGCACCGCGGTGGCTGGGGTATACGGCCGACGAATTGCGCGGGATGGGGCCGAGCGACATCGTGCCGCAGGTGGGAGGGGCGCAAGGGTGGGCGAGCGTGGTGGCACAGATTCGGGCCGAGGACAGCGTGGTCTGGCCTCGCACCTTCTGTCGCAAGGACGGCACCACCTTTCCCGTTGAAGTCGCGCTCACCGCCATCAATACGGGCGACCGCGAGGTGATTCTCAGCATCGCGCGTGACATCTCCGAGCGTGAGCAGTTGATGGTCCAACTGCTCCGATCACAGAAGATGGAGTCGGTGGGTCGGTTGGCCGGTGGCGTGGCGCACGACTTCAACAACCTTTTGACGGTCATCAACGCGACCGTGGATCTCGCCATGCCGGACGCGCCCCCAGGGACTGCGTTGCAACGCGACCTCGAGGAGATTCGCGGAGCCTCCAATCGTGCGGCCGCGCTCACGCGGCAACTCCTGGCGTTCAGTCGGCAGCAAGTGCTGCATCAGGAGGCGATCGGACTCAACGACCTGATCGCGGGGTTCCTCAAGCTGTTGCGTCGGGTGATCGGCGAAGACGTTGCGGTTCAGGTGGAGTTGGCCTCGACGAGTCCCACCGTCCTTGCCGATGCTGGCCAGCTGGAGCAGGTGCTGATGAACCTCTCCGTCAACGCTCGCGACGCCATGCCGGACGGGGGGACCCTCACCATCCGGACCGCCGGTGTCCACTTGCAGGAGGAGGATGCGGCGCGTCATGACACCATGCGCCCCGGTGACTACGCCCTGATCGAGGTGGTCGATACCGGGTCAGGCATGGATCGCAAGACGCAGGCGATGATCTTCGAGCCCTTCTTCACCACGAAGGCGCCGGGCAAGGGCACCGGGCTCGGCCTGTCGACCGTCTACGGCATCATCAAGCAGATGGGGGGCGGGATCTGGGTGTCCAGTGAAGTCGGCGTGGGCACGACCTTCAAGATCTATCTGCCGCTCGTCGTATCGGCTCACACCGTCCGGCACGCCCCCCCCACCGCACAGCCGACGAGCGGAACCGAGACGATCCTCGTGGTGGAGGATGAGGCCGCGATTCGTACCGTGGTGCGCCGGGTGCTGGAGCGTGTCGGCTACACCGTGCTGGATGCAGCCAGCGGCAGCGAGGCGCTTGAGCTGCTTGGCGACCTTCAGGGTCCCCTCGACCTGGTGATTACCGATCTGGTGATGCCCGGAATGTCCGGTGCGGAACTGGCGGCTGAACTGCGCCGCACCCGTCCAGGTCTTCGGATCCTGATGACGTCTGGTTATTCCGCCGATGTAGTTGAAGGGAAGATCGTGCCCGGGGTGGATTTCCACTTCATCAGCAAGCCCTACACGGCAGGGGAACTGACGGGGGAGGTCCGCAGGGTGCTGGACCTTGCCGAGGCGGATCGTTCCGCCTGAGGCTACAATGACCCTGCGGTGCGGTGCGGGGTAATGTTGGTGATGCGGCACACACTCCTCCTCCTCCGGCTGGCGCTTCCCCTTGTGGCGTCTTTTGCCCGTGACCGGAAGCGGTTGATTCTCTTCGGCGCGCCTCTCGTGCGATCTCCAGCCTTCCACGCCGCCAGAGCCGAACGCCTCGCGGCAACACTGGCGAGGATGGGCCCGACCTTCATCAAGCTCACGCAACTCTTCGCGGGCCGGCGGGACCTCATTCCGTCGCCGTACGTCGAATCCCTGAGCACGCTCACGGATCGGGTACCCGCCGTGCCATGGCCCACGATACGGGAGGAGATCACCAGAAGCTACGGCGTGCCACCCGAGCAGGTCTTCGAGACCATCGATGAGCAACCGCTGGCGGCGGCGTCGCTCGGCCAGGTGCATCGGGCCAGGGTGGATGGTCGGGACGTTGTGGTGAAGGTGCTTCGGCCCGGGGTGGAGCGGCAGGTCGCTGATGACCTGCGCGTGGCCAGACGCCTCCTACGGAGTCTGGCTTCGCGACTGCATCCCCCGCACGTGCAGGGCATGTTGGGCGTGCTTGATGAATTCGAGCGGCGCGTCGCAGACGAGATGGATTTTCGTCAGGAGGCTGCCTTTGCGGCGCGGATCCGCCATAACTTCCGGGGCGAACGGTCGGTGCGGGTACCCGAGGTGCTGGATGCGTTCACGCGTCAGCGCACCATGGTCATGGAGTTCGTCGAGGGAACCCGGATCGATCGTCTTGACGATGCGATGACCACAGGGCGACTCGCACCCGACCGGATCCTCCGCACGGTGATGGAGCTGTACATCCGCATGATGTTGGTGGACGGTCTGTTCCACGCCGATCCGCATCCGGGGAATATCCTGGTCGATGCTGAGGGACGGGTCGTGCTGCTTGACTTCGGAATGGTCGTTGACGTGCCGCCAGCCACGCGTCGGGCGCTGGTCGGGACCGTCTTCTCGGCAATCCGGAAGGACACCGCTGGGGTGGTGGAGGGTTTCTACGGGCTCGGGTTGGTCGAACCCGGTGCGTCGCGCGAGATGATCCACACCCTGGCCGATCAATTGATCACCATGGCGAGTGAGCGCACCACGGCGCAGGAGCGCATCGAGCGCGTGACCCGTCTCGCCGACGAGGTGGTGGGGACGCTCTATGATTTTCCGGTGCAGCTGCCACCCGACATGGTCTACTTCGCGCGCACGGCCGCGCTCATCGAGGGCCTCGGTGTGCGGTACGATCCGCGCTTCAACCCGGTGGGCTTCGCCACACCGATCGCGCTGCGCTTCCGCGGGGCGATCCTGCGCTCACTCGGGGAGGGGGTCACGCTGCCCGACACCTTGCCTGGGGCCCTCGGGGCGTTGGCCGGGCACGCGATGAATCTGTGGGAGACCGTCAGTCGGGCCGCACGCGTGGCCACCCGGTAAGCGCGAGGGACCTACCGCAACAACACGCTCGTCGGATCCTGTTGCCACGACTGCAGCACCTTCATGTAGTTGGCACGCTCGAATGCGGCCGGGTCGGCCACGTGCAACTGGCTCATGCTGCCTTGCATCTGCCGGATCGAATCGTACTCGCGTTCCGTCATCCATCGCACCAACTCCGCCTCGATCTGTCCGATCCGTTCGACGCCGTTGCGCAGGAGCTCCGAGGCCATCATCGTCACCTTGGCGCCGGCCATCATGCCCTTGAGCACGTCCTCATGGGTGTGCACGCCCGTGGTGATGGCGAAGTCGACCGGCACCCGTCCATGCAGCATCGCGACCCACCGGAGGGGCAGGCGCAGCTCGTGGGAGGTGCTGAGCACGAGGTGCGGCACCACGTCCAGTCGCTCGAGGTCGAAGTCCGGCTGATAGAAGCGGTTGAAGAGCACCAGCGCATCGGCGCCTGCGGCCGCCATCTGCCGGGCCATATTGGCCATCGAGCCGAAGTACGGATTCATCTTCACGGCCACCGGAATGGTGACGCATTCCTTCACCGCACGGATGACATCGAGATACATCTGCTCCACGGCCGCGCCGGTGACGTCCACATCGGCGGCGACGTAATAGACGTTGAGTTCGAGCGCGTCAGCCCCAGCCTCCTGGATCTTCCGGGCATGACTCGTCCAGCCGCCGTGCGAGACGCCGTTGAGGCTGCCGATGATTGGCACATGGAGCGATGCCTTCGCTGCACTGATCAGCTGCAGGTAGGCATCCGAACCGAGGTTGTAGTGCCCGAGATCAGGGAAATAGTCCAGGGCCTCGGCGAAGCTGTTGACGCCGTAGTTCAGGTAGTGATCGAGCTGGTGCATCTCCTGGTGGATCTGCTCCTCGAAGAGCGAGTGCATCACGATTGCCGACGCGCCGGCGTCCTCGAGGCTGCGCAGGGAACCCAGGCTCATCGAGAGGGGCGAGGCCGAGGCGACCAGGGGCGTGCGCAGCGCGAGCCCGAGGTAGGTGGTCGAGAGGTCCATGGTGCTACGCTCCTTGCCCGGCCATCGCCGCGTATCTGGCCCACCGCGCGTGCACAGCCGCCTGCGCGTGTTCGAGGAGTTCGGCGGCCGCCTCGGGGTTGCTCTGCACGAGCATGCGGTATCGTGTCTCGTTGTAGATGTACTGCTTGAGCGGAATCCTGGGGGCCTTGCAGTCGAGCTGGAACGGATTCTCGCCGGTCGCAACGCGCCGCGGGTCGTGGCGATAGAGGGGCCAGTGGCCCGATTCGACGGCCAGCCGCTGCTGGTCCAGCCCCTTGGCCATGTTGATGCCGTGGGCAATGCAGTGGCTGTAGGCGATGACCAGCGATGGCCCGTCATAGGCCTCCGCCTCGCGGATCGCGCGGAGGGTCTGGGCGTCATCGGCACCCATCGCGATCTGGGCCACGTACACATGGCCATAGTTGATCGCCATCAGGCCGAGATCCTTCTTGCCCATCGGTTTGCCGCCGGACGCGAACTTGGCGACCGCGCCGAGCGGGGTGGACTTCGAGGCTTGCCCGCCGGTGTTGGAATACACCTCGGTGTCGAGCACGAGGATGTTGATGTTGCGCCCGCTGGCCATCACGTGATCGAGACCGCCGAAGCCGATGTCATAGGCCCAGCCGTCGCCGCCGACGATCCACACGCTCTTGCGGGTGAGCACGTCGGCCAGACTGTGCAGATCGCGCGCGGCAGGGTCGGTGTGCCCGGCCAGCAGGGCCC
The DNA here is from genome assembly GCA_011390645.1 of Gemmatimonadota bacterium. Lineage (GTDB taxonomy): Bacteria > Gemmatimonadota > Gemmatimonadetes > Gemmatimonadales > GWC2-71-9 > Palsa-1233. The sequence continues at coordinate 7,543 of JAABRY010000069.1, read as the reverse complement.
GGAGCTGGAGCACTCGCTGCCGTTGGGCCTCGAGTCCGGCGTCATCGTCTTGGTCGGCGGTGAGGAGCGCGTCGGTGAGTTCCGCGCCGAGTGCCGGCGCGAGATGCCGGACCAGTTCGCGTGCGTACTCGACCTGCTTGTCGAGCGTGAGCCGCATGCCGAGCCCGAATTCCGCGTTGTCCTCGAAGAGCGAGTTGCTCCACGCCGGGCCGCGGCCCGCCTTGTTGGTGGTCCACGGGGTGGTTGGCAGGTTGCCGCCATAGATGCTCGAGCAACCTGTCGCATTGGCGATGATCGCATGGTCGCCGTAGAGCTGGCTGACGAGCTTCAGGTAGGGCGTCTCGCCGCACCCTGCGCAGGCGCCCGAGAACTCGAATAGTGGTTCCAGCAACTGCACGTTCTTCACGTTGGTGAACCGCATTGCGGCAGGCGCGGCCGCCTCCCCATCCGATGTGGGGGGGGCATAGCGCGGAAACTCCGGGATCTCCAGGAAGAAGTCCCAGTTGGCCCGTTCGGTGTCGCGAAGCGGCAGCTGCGCTTCCATGTTGATGGCCTTGCGACCGACCTGGCTCTTGTTCTTGGCCGGGCAGATCTCCACGCAGAGCGTGCAGCCGGTGCAGTCCTCGACGGCCACCTGCAAGGTGTAGCGCTGCTCGGCGAGTTCCTTCCACCGCGGGACCGTGCTGCGGAAGGTGGCCGGCGCCTTCGCCAGAAGCACGTTGTCGTACACTTTGGAGCGGATCACCGCGTGCGGGCAGACGAGGACGCACTTGCCGCATTGAATGCAGACCTCTGCATCCCAGACCGGTACCTCCAGTGCAATGTTGCGCTTCTCCCACCGTGTGGTACCGGTGGGGTAGGTGCCATCCACCGGCAACGCACTCACCGGCAGTTCATCGCCACGGCCCGCGATCATCATCGCGGTGACCTCCTGTACGAACGCCGGCGCGTCCGCCGGGACGGCGGGCGGCATCTCGAGCGTACTGGAGATCGCCGCCGGGATCGTCACTTCGTGCAGATTGGCGAGCGTCGCGTCCACGGCGTCGTAATTCTTCTGAACCACCGCCTCGCCGCGCTTGCCATAGGTCTTGGCGATGGCGTGCTTGATCTGGGCGATTGCCTCATCGCGGGGGAGGACACCGCTGATCGCGAAGAAGCAGGTCTGCATGATCGTGTTGATCCGTCCGCCCATCCCGGTCTGGCGCGCGACGTCGAGCGCGTCAATGACATGGAGGCGCAGCCGCTTCTCGAGGATCTTGCCCTGCACCAGCCGGGGCAGGTGATCCCAGACCTCCGCGGGCCCATGGGTGCTGTTGAGGAGCAGGGTGGCTCCCGGTTCGGCATTGGCCAGGACGTCGTAGCGCTCGAGGAAGCCGAATTGATGGACCGCCACGAAGTTCGCCCGGTCGATCAGGTAGGTGCTGCGGATCGGCGCGGGGCCGAAACGCAAATGAGAGATGGTCCGCGCGCCGGACTTCTTCGAGTCGTAGACGAAGTAGCCTTGCGCGAAGTGGTCGGTCTCCTCGCCAATGATCTTGATGCTGTTCTTGTTGGCGCCGACCGTGCCATCGGACCCGAGCCCCCAGAACATCGCGCGGACCACCTCGGGCGGCTCGACGCTGAAGGCCGGGTCATACCGGAGGTGGCTGTGGGTGACATCGTCGACGATGCCGATCGTGAAGTGGTTCTTCGGGGACGGTGCGGCGAGCTCGTCGAAGATCCCCTTGACCATGGCCGGGGTGAATTCCTTGGAGGAGAGGCCGTACCGACCACCAATCACCTTGGGAAGGGGGCCCGGCCACCCTTCAACCAGTGCGGTCAGCACATCCTGGTAGAGCGGCTCACCGGAAGCGCCCGGTTCCTTGGTGCGGTCGAGCACGGCGATCGTGCGTGTGGTGGTCGGCAGCGCGGCCAGGAAATGCTCAACAGCGAAGGGTCGATACAATCGAACCTTCAGGACACCAACCCGCTCTCCGGTGCTCAGGAGATGCGCGACCGTTTCTTCCACTGCCTCCGCGCCGGATCCCATGAGGACGATGACGCGCTCGGCGTCTGGCGCGCCCACGTAGTCGAACAGGTGGTACTGCCGACCCACCCGTGCCGCAAAGCGATCCATCAACGCCTGCACGATACCCGGGGTCGCGTGGTAGTAGGGGTTGACCGTCTCCCGAGACTGGAAATAGGTGTCCGGGTTCTGGGCGGTGCCGCGCATCACGGGGTGGTCCGGCGTGAGCCCGCGGGCGCGATGCGCGCGCACCAACTCCTCGTCGATCATGTGGCGGATGTCGTCGTCGTGGAGCATTTCGATCTTCATCACCTCATGTGAGGTGCGGAAGCCGTCGAAGACGTGCAGAAAGGGGAGGCGGCTCTCGAGCGTGCTGGCTTGCGCGATGAGTGCGAAGTCCAGGACCTCCTGGACCGAGTTCGCGAAGAGCATCGCCCACCCCGCCGAGCGTGCCGCCATCACGTCGCTGTGGTCACCGAAGATGGAGAGTCCTTGGGCAGCCAGCGAACGCGCGGCGATATGAAAGACCGTGCTGGTCAGCTCCCCGGCGATCTTGTACATGTTGGGGATCATCAGCAGCAGGCCCTGACTCGCCGTGAAGGTCGTCGTCAGCGCTCCCGTCTGCAGGGCGCCGTGGACGGTGCCAACGGCGCCGCCTTCGCTCTGCATCTCCTGCACGAGCGGGGTGGTGCCCCAGATGTTGGTGGCGCGTGTCGCGCTCCACTGGTCCGCCCATTCACCCATCGGGGAGGAAGGAGTGATGGGATAGATCGCGATGACTTCATTGGTGCGGTAGGCGACGTGGGCGGCGGCCTCGTTGCCATCGATCGTGACCATGGGGCGGTGCATCATGCCCTCCCAACAGAGTGGGACCCGGCCCCCGCTACGGTGCTGGAGGCTGTGGTGAAATGTACCCATAGTCGAGCTCGCCCCGCGGCGGCCAGCACGTTTCGAGGGGCCAGTTTTCGCGATGCGCTTGCGAGGACGCGCCCGATGTGGACACCTTTTCCTGTTCATGACCACATCCCAACCGCAGGAGCCCAGCCTCGGCCAGGCGCTCCTTCCCGTGCTGACCCTGATCGGGTTGCTCGCCTCGTCGGTCTATCTCTTCGGCGACGGCTCCTCCTCCGGTCCCAACCAGATCGCCCTGATCCTCGCTGCGATGGTCGCCGCGCTGGTGGGCTGGCGCAACGGTCACACCTGGAAGGGCCTGCAAGAGGGGATCGTGCACGGCATCTCGCTGGCCACCGGGGCGATCCTGATCTTGCTCGTCGTCGGTTCGTTGATCGGGACCTGGATCCTCTCGGGCACCGTCCCGACGATGATCTACTACGGCCTCGGCGTGCTCGACCCGCGTTGGTTCTACCCGGCGGCTGTCGTGATCTGTGCGATCGTCGCCATCTCGACGGGCAGCTCGTGGACGACGGCCGGGACGATCGGCGTGGCGCTGATCGGGATCGCGACGGTGCAGGGGCTCAATCTCGGCATGGCCGCCGGTGCGGTGATCTCGGGCGCCTATTTCGGCGACAAGATGTCACCGCTCTCCGACACGACCAACCTCGCGCCGGCCATGGCGGGTACGGACCTCTTCACCCATATCCGGCACATGATCTGGACCACGGGCCCCAGCATCCTGATCGCGCTGGTGATGTTCGCGGTGATCGGGATCTGGCAGGGGGGGGCAGCCGACGCCCCGGAGGTGGCTGCGATTCAGGCGCAGATTGCCGGGCAGTTCAACGTCGGGTTGGTGATGCTCCTCCCGGTGGTGCTGGTCATTGCCATGGTTATCCGGAAGGTGCCCGCGTTCCCCGCGCTCCTGATCGGTGCGCTGGTCGGGGGAGTGTTCGCGATGGTCTTCCAGCGCGAGGCAGTGCTGACCTTCGTAGGCGATCCCGAATTGCTGCCCGCGGTGGCGCTCATCAAGGGGGCATGGATTGCGCTCTTCGATGGCTATACCTCCGCATCGGGCAATGAGGCGCTCGATGAATTGCTGAGCCGCGGCGGGATGTCGAGCATGCTGAACACGGTCTGGCTGATCCTGAGCGCGATGACGTTCGGGGCGGTGATGGAAACCACCGGGATGCTGCAGCGGATCGCCGTGGTGATTCTCGGCGCCGTCCGTGGCACAGGGAGTCTGATCGCGGCAACCGTGGGCACGGCGATCGGGATGAATGTCATTGCCTCGGATCAATACATCGCGATCGTGTTGCCGGGGCGGATGTTTCGGGCTGAGTTTGCGCGACGGGGACTCGCGCCGGAGAATCTCTCCCGCACGCTGGAGGACGCTGGCACCCTGACCTCGCCGCTGGTGCCGTGGAACACCTGTGGCGCGTTCATGGCCGGTACGCTCGGCGTGGCGACGATGACCTACTTGCCGTTCGTGTTCTTCAACCTGCTGAACCCGCTCGTGGCCATCTTCTACGGGTTCACGGGGATCGCGATCAAGCGCATCGATCCGGATACACGACCGGGTGGGGGGGGGATGTCGCCTACGGCGCCAACCGGACCCCTGCGAGCGCCGTGATGATCAGCAGGGCGAACTGCGGGCCCTTGTAGGCGTCCGCCGTGTCGCGATACCACTCCTCGGTCCCGTGCGCCCCACCCCCGGCGCCACCCCCGCTGATCGTGATCGCCGGAATGCCCAGCGAAATCGGGAGGTTCGCGTCGGTGGACGAGGCGGTGGTCCGGGGTGTCCAGTTGAGGCCGTCGTCGAGGAGCGCCGCGGCGGCCTTGGCGGTCCGCACGATGAACGCATCATCGGACTGACCGCCCGTGGGTCGGATGCCGATGGTGTCGTAGCGCACGGTGATCGGCGCCCGCGACGCTGGCCATCGCGCCAGCTCCTCGGCAACGCCGCGCGCGACGGCATCCTGCAGCCGCTGATCCATCTCCCGCAAGTTGTCGGCGGACTCGGACCGGAGGTCCACCTCCATCGAGGCCTGCGGCGTGATAGTGTTCACGCTGGTCCCGCCACGGACCACGCCGACATTGAAGGTGGTCTTCGGTCCGTCGGGCACCTCCAACGCGGCGATGTGCGCGATGGCGCGACCCATCGCATGCATCGGATTGGTCATCCCGAACGCACCGTAGGAGTGACCACCGGGTCCGGCGAAGGTGATGGTATACCGATGACTCCCCACGGCGCGCGAGACAATCCTGGCTCCGCCGGGGCTGTCGATCGAGATGAAATAGTCGATCTCGCGAGGGAATTCCGCGGTGAACAAGTGCCGCATCCCGCGGAGGTTGCCCGGGCCCTCCTCGCCGACATTCCCGACGAGCAACACACGTCCGTCGGGTGTGAGCCCGGTTTCCTTGAAGACCTTCGCGAGGGTGAGCAGGACGGCTACGCCGCGGCAGTTGTCGCCGATGCCGGGCCCGGCCACCCGATCGTCGATCCGAGTGGTACGGACGTCGGTCTCCTCGGGGAAGACGGTATCGAGGTGTGCGGCGACCATCACGGTGGGACCGGTGCCGGCTCCCAGCTGGGCGATGACGTTGCCCACGGCATCAATCCGGGTGTCCAGATAGCCGAGTGCGATGAGTCGGCGCTTGAAGTCCTCGGCTCGTGTCGCCTCCTTGAACGGCGGCGCCGGGATCTCGCAGATGGCGATCTGCTGCGCAAGTGTCCAGGCTTGATCGTGTTGCAGGGACGCCAGTGCGCGTTGCACCAGGAGGTCGCCGTCAGTCAGGCGGACTGCCTGGCCAGACAGGGTTCCGGCCAGCGTGGCCATCAGCAGGAACGGGCGGACCAGGACGGAACGGCTGGTAGGCATTGGCATGCGCTGAATCTAGCGCGCTGGGGTGAGGGGGGCACCACGCTTGCGATGAGCCATCACCTGCGGGCACCTTTGCTCGCCAGATGCCACCTCCCGCGCAGCCAACTCCCATGACGCACTCTGCCGCCCCCGCCCGCGACACCCGCCGCGTGATCGTGGCGTCGTCGCTCGGGACGGTCTTCGAGTGGTACGACTTCTACCTCTACGGCTCGATGGCGGCGATCATCTCCCGCCAGTTCTTCTCCGGCGTCAACCCGACGGCCGGCTTCATCTTCGCGCTGCTGGCCTTTGCCGCAGGCTTCGCGGTCCGCCCCTTCGGCGCGCTCGTCTTCGGGCGGCTCGGCGACCTCGTCGGGCGCAAGCACACCTTCTTGGTCACCATCGTGATCATGGGGGTCTCGACCTTCATCGTCGGGATCCTGCCCACCTACGCCACCATCGGCATCGCCGCGCCAGTGATCCTGATTCTCCTCAGGCTGTTGCAAGGTCTCGCACTGGGGGGCGAATACGGTGGTGCCGCGACCTACGTCGCCGAGCACGCCCCGAACGGCAAGCGCGGGGCGTACACGTCGTGGATCCAGACCACAGCGACGATGGGGCTCTTCCTCTCGTTGCTGGTGATCATGGCCTGCCGCATTGCCCTCGGGAACGAGGCCTTCGAGGCCTGGGGCTGGCGCATCCCGTTCCTGCTGTCGATTGTGCTGCTCGGCATTTCAGTCTGGATTCGGCTCGCGCTCGATGAGTCGCCGGTCTTCAAGACGATGAAGGCCGAAGGGACGCGATCGAAGGCGCCGCTGACGGAATCCTTTGCGCGGTGGGGCAACGTCAAGATCGTGCTGCTCGCGCTGTTCGGCCTCACGGCAGGGCAGGCCGTCGTGTGGTACACCGGACAGTTCTACACGCTCTTCTTCCTCACCCAGACGCTCAAGGTGGACGCACAGACCGCCAACATCCTGGTGGCCGTGTCGCTCCTACTGGGGACCCCGTTCTTCGTGATCTTCGGTGTGCTGTCCGATCGGGTCGGACGAAAGCCGATCATCCTCCTCGGATGCGCGCTGGCGGCGTTGACCTACTTCCCGCTTTTCCGCGCGCTGACCCACTACGCGAACCCCGCGCTCGAGGCGGCGCAACAGAGCGCGCCGGTGGTGGTTGCGGCCGACCCGGACGACTGCTCGGTCCAGTTCAATCCTGTGGGGACGAGCAAGTTCACGTCGAGCTGTGATGTCGCGAAGGCGGCACTGGTGGCGCGTGGGGTGCCATACACCAACGAGGAGATTCCTGCGGGTGGTGCAGCAGTGATTCGGGTGGGGAGCACCGTGATCCCGTCGTTCGATGCGACCGGGGCGAACGCCGCGGACCTACGGACGCAGTTCCAGGCATCGCTGGGTGGCGCGCTGGATGCGGCGGCGTATCCGGAACGGGCCGACCCCGCGCGGATCAACACCCCGATGGTCATCCTTGTGCTGTGGATTCTGGTGATCTACGTCACCCTCGTGTATGGTCCGATTGCGGCCATGCTGGTCGAGATGTTTCCCTCGAAGATTCGCTACACCTCGATGTCGTTGCCGTACCATATCGGCAATGGCTGGTTCGGTGGCTTCCTGCCGACCACCACATTCGCGATTGTCGCTGCCAAGGGCGACATCTACGCCGGGCTCTGGTATCCGGTGGCGATCGCGACGATGACACTGGTGATCGGGGCGCTGTTCCTCAAGGAAACGAAGGATGTGGACATCGGGGGGTGAGGGGTGAGGGGTAAGGG
>JAABRY010000068.1 GCA_011390645.1 Gemmatimonadota bacterium | reverse complement strand
TGCGGCGATCTCTCCGATGGGAATTGTCGAGGTGTTGGTCGCGATGATGGTATGCGACGGGACCGCGCCCTCGATGTCGGCGATCACCTGACGCTTGACGCCGAGTTCCTCGAACACGGCCTCGATGATGGGGTCGGCGCCCGCGAAGCCGCTCCAGTCGCCACTGCCGGTGATCAAGGCGCGCTGCCGCTCGAACTCATGGCGCGTCATCCGGCGTCGCTTCACGCGTGCTTCGAGGATGCGCGTTGCCGCGCGCACGCCCTTCCCCACCTTGGCGAGATCGGCATCCTTGAGCCGCACCTGCACGCCCGCCTGCAACGCGGCGGTCCCGGCGATCCCGGACCCCATGAAGCCACTGCCGACCACCCCGATGCGCCGCACGGGTCGGGCCTTCCCCATCCCTGCCGGCACGCCGTCATCCTTCTTGAGCGCGGTCGTCGCGAAGAAGATCTCCACCAGGCGCCGCGAGACATCGGTCATCGCCAATTCGCCGAAGGCCTGCGCCTCGGCGGCGAGTCCAACGGTCATCCCGTCTTCCATCGACGTGCGCACCACGTCGAGCGCGCGCAGCGGTGCCGGATAGTGACCACCGGTCTTCTCCGCGACCGTGGCGCCGGCCTTCTTGTACACCATCAGGCGCCCGAGCGGCGTGCCGTCGATCGCCCGGTCCGCGAGACTGCGGCTGCGACGTGGCGGCGTCCACCCGCGACTCAGCCGTTCCGCCGCGGCGATCGCGGTGTCGAGGAGAATCGCTTCGGGCACGCACTCGTCGGCCATCCCGAGGCGATGCGCCTTGCGCGCGCGCTCGCTCTTGCCGGCGAGGATCATGTCGAGCGCGGCACGCACGCCGACCAGTCGCGGCAGGCGATTCGAACCGCCGGCGCCGGGCAGGAGTCCGAGTTGGATCTCGGGCAAGCCGAGCATCGTCTTGGGATGATCGGAGACGACGCGATAGCGGCAGGCGAGCGCGAGTTCGAATCCCCCCCCCAAGCAGGCACCGTGGATCGCGGCGACCACCGGCTTGGGCGAATCCGCGACGCGCTGCATCATGAGCTGGCCATCGCGCGACAGGCGCGCTGCCTCCTCCACCGTGCGGAGCTGCACGAACTCCTCGATATCGGCCCCGGCGATGAAACTGTCCGGCTTGCCGGACCGGAGGACGATCGCCTTCACCACCTCGTCATCGGCGAGGCGCTGCAGCAGCTCCTCGAATTCCCAGCCGACGGCCTTGCTGATCTTGTTGACCGATTCGTTGGGGGCATCGAAGGTGACGATCGCGATCCCGCCGCGGCGCTCCACGCTGAGGGCGCTCATGCGACACGCTCCAGCACCATGGCGTAGCCCATGCCACCGGCGGCGCAGATGGAGATGAGGCCGAACTGCACGTCCCGGCGGGCCATTTCGTAGGACAACGTCGTCACGATCCGCGCGCCGGTGGCCCCGAACGGGTGACCCACCGCGATACTGCCGCCCATCACATTGGTGCGGCTCCAGTCCACCTCGCCGACCGGCCCGGAGAGGCCGAGGCGCGTGGCCCAGGCCGCCGACCCCCAGGCCTGCACATTGGACAGCACCTGCGCGGCAAAGGCCTCATGGATCTCGACCAGCCCGAGGTCGTTCCAGCTGATCCCGGCACGCTGCAATGCGAGCGGCACCGCATAGGCAGGTCCCATCAACAGTTGCCATCCCGGGTCCACGGCGGCAACGGCATAACTGCGAATCGCCGTGAGCGGGCGATACCCGAGGGAGCGTGCCTTCTGTTCTTCCATGAGCAGCACGGTCGCCGCGCCGTCGGTGAGCGGCGACGCGTTGCCTGCCGTCACCGATCCATAGGTACGATCGAAGACCGGCTTCAACTTGGCCAGCGCATCGAGCGAGGTGTCGCCACGCACCAGATTGTCGCTGGTGCTGACCTGATCCATCTCGCGCCCACCGAACCAGGGCGCGATCTCCACGGCGAGTCGCCCATCGCGATGGCCGGCGGCAGCACGCTGATGACTCATCAACGCGAATTCATCCTGTGCCTCGCGCGTGATGCCGTTCTCCTTGGCCATCTTTTCCGCCGACTGTCCCATCGACTCACCCGTGCTCGGCTCGGCGATCGCCGGTGCCACGGGGATCAGGTCCTTCGGCCGCACCTGCGCGAAGATGCCGAGGCGCTCACCGAGGGTCTTGGCCTTCGATGCCGCCTGCAGCACCTGCGCGAACTTCCGGGTGTGCAGGATTGGAACGTCCGAGAGCACTTCGACGCCACCGGCAAGAATCACGCTGGCATGGCCCATGTTGATCTGGTCGGCGGCATTGGTGATCGCCTGCGCTCCCGAGGCACACGCACGGTTGAGCGTGTACGCGGGGATCGTCCGCGGGAACTGCGGGAGCAGTGAGACCTCGCGGGCGACGTTGGGGATCAGGGGTGACGGGACGACTTGCCCGTAGATCACCTCGTCCACCTCGTCACCCGGCAGCTCGGTCCGGTAGAGGAGTTCGCGGGTGCAATGCCGGGCCAGTTCTGACGCCGTGACATCGCGGAGCACCGTGCCGGATTTGGCGAACGGGGTCCGGAGTCCGGCCACGACAACGGCGCGACGGGAGGTGGTGGAAGCCATGGCGTAAAGGTAAGGGGTGTGGGCCGGCGGGCGCCGCCGGTGTGCATCCCCCACGGCCTCCACGCTGCATCGTTATCTTTGGGGGTTACCGCCGATTGGAGAAACCCGTGCAGCCGTCACATTCCGAGCACCCCGATGTCGCCCTTCCGATGGAGGCGGTCTTCGCGGCCCAGCTCGAAGCGCAGTCCCCCGTTCCGTTCGAGCAGCCGGCCAAGGCGGCCGCCGCAGCGCCGCCCGCCGCCACCCCGGCACCTGCCGCGGCCCCGGAGGTCCCCCTCCCGGCCCACGCGGTGCAGCTGAAGGGGCCGGCCAATGCCCTCGCCCGCAACATGGACGCCTCGCTGGCGATCCCGACGGCGACCACCTTCCGGGAGATCCCGGTGCGGGTCCTCGAGGCTCGGCGCGCCGACCTGAACGGCCGCCTCAAGAAGGCCGGTCGCAGCGAGAAGCTCTCGTTCACCCACCTCATCGCCTGGGCGCTGGTGCAGGCCACCAAGGAATTCCCCGTGATGGGAACCGGGGTGATGAAGCAGGGGAACGACACGTTCAAGTTGGTCCCGGAGCACGTCAACCTCGGTCTGGCCGTGGACGTCGAGCGCAAGGACGGTTCGCGCGGCCTGATGGTGCCCGTCCTCAAGCAGGCGGAGACGCTCGACTTCGTGGGCTTCCTCGCGACCTACGATGGCCTGGTCGAGAAGGCGCGCACCAACAAGGCGATGCCGGATGACTTCGCTGGCGCCACGATGACGCTCACCAATCCCGGTGGCCTCGGGACGGTCGGGTCGGTGCCACGCCTGATGCCCGGACAGGGGACGATCATCGCCACGGGCGCGATCGCCTACCCGCCGGAATTCGATGGCTTGTCCAAGGAACAGGTGGCTGCGCTGGGCCTCTCCAAGGTGATGATGCTCACGAGCACGTACGATCACCGCGTGGTGCAAGGCGCGGAGTCGGGCTCATTCCTGCGCCTGGTGGACCAGCTCCTTCAGGGTGAGCACGGCTTCTACGAGGCGATCTACACCGGGATGGAGCTGGGCCCGCCCGAAGCACTGACGCCGGTGCAGTCCGCGGTCCCGGCGCCGGCGGCTGCCAGCCCGGCCCCTGCCGTGGCGGTCTCTGCCTCCACGCTGCACCACGTGGCCGCGGCGATGGCGCTCACCAAGGCGCTGCGCACGCACGGCCACCTCGCGGCGCACCTCGATCCGCTCGGCACACCACCTGCCGGGGATCCCGCGCTCGAACCGGCCGGCCTCGGACTCACCCCTGAAGTGATGGCGACCGTCCCCTCGGATGTGCTGCGCATCGCAGTCCCGGGCGCCACCCTCGCAGAGGCCTACCCGCACCTCGTCGAGACCTACTGCGGCACCATCGCCTACGAAGTCGAGCACATCGCCTCGCACGAGAAGCGCGTCTGGCTGCGCCAGCAGATCGAAGGCGGCACGCACCGCGTGAAGCTCGACACCGACGCACAACGTGCGCTGCTGACCCGGTTGACGCAGACCGAAGGCATGGAGCAGTTCCTCCACAAGGCCTACCTCGGAGCGAAGCGGTTCAGCATCGAGGGTCTCGATGTGATGATCCCGATGCTCGACCTCACGCTTGAACTCGCGGCAGAGTATGGCGTGCGCGACGCAGTGCTCGGGATGGCGCATCGTGGTCGGCTCAATGCGCTGGCACACACCGTTGGCCGGCCATACGAGGCGATCTTCGCGGAGTTCGAGGGTGGCAAGCACCTCGAAGGCGGGATGACGCCGGACGGCGGCACTGGCGACGTGAAGTATCACCACGGCGCGGAGGGAGCGTTCGTCTCCCGCAACGGCAAGACCGTCAACGTCTCCCTGCAATCCAATCCCAGCCACCTCGAGTTCATCGGTGCCGTGGTGGATGGTCAGGCGCGTGCCAAGCAGACCTCCCGCAAGGGCGCCACGGCGCACGTTGACCCCTCGCTCGCCTTGCCGGTGATCATCCATGGCGATGCGGCCTTCCCCGGACAGGGCGTGGTTGCCGAGACACTGAACCTCGGCGGACTCCCCGGCTATGCCACCGGCGGCACGCTGCACCTCATTGCGAACAACCAGGTCGGCTTCACCACGAAGCCGACGGATGCACGCTCGACCCGCTACGCATCGGATCTCGCGAAGGGCTTCGACATCCCGATCATCCACGTCAATGCCGACGATCCGGAGGCGTGTCTCTCCGCGGTACGCCTGGCGATGGCGTATCGCACCAAGTTCCGGGAGGACGTGATCATCGATCTCGTCGGTTACCGGCGGCACGGTCACAACGAAGGCGACGAGCCGAGCTACACGCAGCCGGCGATGTACGCGCGGATCAAGGAGCACCCGACGGTCCGTGAGCTGTATGGGCAGCGTCTCGCCGACGCCGGCGTGATCACGGCCGAGGGGGTGGAGCAACTCCGGCAGGCGACGTACGAACGCTTCGTCGAGATCCAGACCGCGTTCAGGGCCGGCGCCAGCAAGCAGAAGGGCCAGCCCGACCGGATCGCGGAGCCGGTGCCCGCGGGTCGCGATGTCGAGACCGCCGTTGCCGTCGAAACCCTCACGGCGATCAACGAGCAATTGCTGGCGTGGCCGCAGGGGTTCACGGTTCACCCGAAGCTCATCAAGCAGCTTGAGCGCCGTCGCGGCGCGCTCTCGGACCCGGGCGGGATTGATTGGGGCCACGCCGAGGCGTTGGCATTCGCCTCGCTGCTGGTCGAAGGTACGCCGTTGCGGTTGACGGGACAGGATTCCGAGCGCGGAACCTTCTCGCACCGACACCTGATGCTGCACGACACGAAGACCGGAACGCGCTACGCGCCGATCCAGCACTTGCCCGGCGCGCTCGCTCCCATGGAGCTCTTCAATTCGCCGCTGTCCGAGCTCGCCGCCATCGGCTTCGAATACGGGTACGCGACGTCGGCCCGTGAGGCCCTGGTGTTGTGGGAGGCGCAGTTCGGCGACTTCGTCAACGGCGCGCAGGTGATGTTCGACCAGTTCATCGTCGCGAGCCTGGCCAAGTGGGGAATCACCTCGCGCCTGACCTTCCTGCTGCCGCATGGCTACGAGGGTCAAGGACCGGAGCATTCCAGTGGTCGGCTCGAGCGGTTCCTGCAGTCGGCGGCCGAAGGCAATATTCGCGTGGCCAACTGCACCACGCCGGCGCAGTATTTCCACCTGCTGCGTCGTCAGGCCAAGTGGTCCGTCGAGCGTCCGCTCGTGGTCATGACCCCGAAGTCGCTGCTGCGCCTTCCGGCAGCGGGTTCGTCACTCGCCGATCTCGCCACCGGGAGCAGCTTCCATCCCGTGCTCGACGACACGAGCTACGCCGATGGTGCGGCGGCGCGCAGCCTCGTGCTGTGCAGTGGCAAGGTCTACTATGACCTGATGTCGGAGGCGGCGGAGCGTGCGGAGCGCCCGCCCGTCGCGCGTATCGAGCAGCTCTTTCCGCTGCCGATCGAGGATCTGCGCGCACTGCTGGCTCGGTACCCTTCGCTGGCCGAGGTGGTCTGGACGCAGGAAGAGCCGCGCAACATGGGTGCGTGGAGCTGGCTCGAACCGCGGCTGCGCGAGTTGCTGCCGAGTGGTGTGACGCTGCGCTACGCCGGGCGCCCTGAGCGCGCTTCACCGGCCGAGGGATATCCGGCGGCGCACAAGGCGGAGCAGGAGCGGATCATCAACGAGGCATTGCAGGGCGGCGAGAAGACGCGCAAGCGCGAGGGTGAGAAGGCGCGCTAGCGCGTTCGCTCCTCGGTACGATGAAGGCGAGCATGCAGGTGATCCTGCGTGCTCGCCTTTGTCATGTCTGCGTGCTGTACTGGCTCAGGACGGCGGGAGGAGCGGCCGTTCACTGGCGTTGCGGGCGAGGTCCTTGAGCGGACCGGAGAGGTGGTCGCCGTAATGGAGCAGGAAGACACCACGCGAACGCTTCGCCATCAGAAAGGCGAGCAGCGGGGCGTCGGCCTTGGCCGAATTGCAGGGCCGGCAGGCGAGGACCAGATTGTCGGAGCGGTCGTAGGCCGACTGGCCTCGCCGCGGCCGAACGTGATCGAGGGTGATCATCTCCTCGGGAACGCGCGTGCCACAATAGGCGCAGACGGAGCCGTGCCTGGCCAGGAGCCATTCACGATGGGAACCGTAGGAGCGTCCAGGGGACTTGCGGAGGGCGATGCTGCCGTCGGTGTTGTCCGGCTCTTCCTTCGGCGGGGCGACATTGGTGCCCCCGCGTCGTCGGGATCGTGCCACGTACAGTACTTCCTTCTGGAAAACGAAAGGTTAACCCCGGAAAGGTAGCGGGTGGGATGGGCGGGTGGCAGGGGGGCCGCCCTGCCCCGCCCTGCCCGCCGCGCTACCAGCCCCAGGTGAATCCCGCGGTCAGGACCGCGTTCACGTTCTCCAATTCGGCATCCAGAAAGATCCGCGCCCCGATCTGCGGGCGCACCTGCCCACGCAGTGCCTCCAGCCCCACACCGAGCTGGTGTACGGTCCGATCCTCGATGGTCCCCTGAATGCTGGTGACCAGTGCGCGACCCGTGACCGCCGCATAGAACATCGTGCCGTTGCGGACCAGACCAGCCCGCAGGCCGTAATTGGCCAACACTTCAGGGTCGAGGCCGGTCCCATCGGGGATCAGCAGCGACCCGCCCACTCGCGCGGTCACGAAGGCCCCAGCCGTCGGAAGACGACCGAGGTGCACGACACCGCGCACCGAGGTCGCCTTGCCCAGCCAGGCCTCGAAGCGATCGTACTCGGTGACGGTGCCGAAGAAGACCGCAGACCCCTCGGCGGGATTGTCGGCACGATGCAGTCCGGGCCGCACGCCCAGTTCCAGCCGACCCGCGCTGCGCAGCGGCATCTCGACCCCGATCCACGGGTTGCCGATGAAGGTGGCGGTCCGGTTCGCACCGAGGAACCCCGGCCGAACCGACGCCTGCGAGATCGGCAGTTCGCCGGTCAGGATGATCCCCCCCCCGACCGGGAAGCGCACCCCAGGCGTGATCACGGCCGTGAAGCCGTTGGTCGCGTCCCGCTCGTAGAGGCCCGTCGAGATCTCGAGCGAGGCGCCACGATCGGGAAGCGGCACCAGCCAGGTGCGCTGGGCAGTGAGCGGAGACGCAGCAACGAGCAATCCGACCAACGACAGCATTGGACGCATGGGACCTCGACATGGAGAAGCGATCAGGGCAGCGGACGCCGCAGGATGAAGAAGAGTACACCCAGCGCAGCGAGCACGACGACCAGAAGTGCCGGATGGCGCTCGACTCCTCGCGCACCCCGTCCAGCCCCCTCGAACAACGCGTTGAGGGGTGAGGGCTGCGTGGCGGGGAAGGCATCAAGCGCCGCGAGTACCTCTTCCGCGCGGAGCAGGCGACTCCGCTCTCGCGTCACCAACTGCTCCAGCAGATCACGCAACTCGCGCGGCACGCCGGGTCGCCAGGCAGATTCCGACGCAGTGGGCATCGCTCCGGTGAGCATCATCCAGCCGAGCACACCAAGGCCGTACAGGTCGTCGGCCGTGGTGCCCTCGCCGGAACCGGTGCGCAGGAGCGCCTCGCCACTCGTGGGGAGATGGACCATCTTCGCGTGGATGCCCCCATGCACGACCCCGCGCCGATGCAGTGCGACGAGTGCCCGAGCGAGCGCGCGCAGCGTGGCAATGGCCTCGCGCGTCGAGACGACACCCCGATGCTGCACACGCTGGGCGACGGAGGGTCCCTCGACCCGCTTCTCGACCACCCAGGCGCGACCCTCGAACTCCCCAACAGCGACCACGTCAACCAGATGCGGGTGCTGCAGCGCTCGAATCGCCTGCACCAGCGAGGCCACCGAGGCGGGCGCCGGACCGTCCGGCGGTGTCGCGCCAAGCACCACCTGATGCGTCGCCCGGCTGTCGTCGGGCGTCCCCGGCAGGCGCGCCTCGAAGCATCGCAATCCGCCGGTGGCAGGGAGCTCGTCACCGATCGTGGCAACCCGGCCGAGCGCGAGGCGCAGACGGAGCGGGAGGGAGTCGCTCATGCGGGCTTGACCACCATGACCCAGATTCCCGCGTAGAGTACGGCCGTGGCCAGCCAGCCGATCACGCTCCAACGCAGGTACAGCGTGCGGAACCGTGCGGGTTCCTCGGCCGGACAGCGCTCCATCCGGAACTGATCGGGGAGCAGGGCCACCAGCCAGATCGCAGAGGAGATGCCGAGCAGGATGATCCCGTCCATCAGCCAGCCGGTGGTGCGCCACGGGATGCCGCCGACCCGGATCATCTGAATCCCGGCGATGGTCATCATTGCCCCCCCCAGAAAGGTGAACCAGAGGTCGGTCCACAGGATCCCGTGCGCGATGCGCCGCAGCGGCACCTCGTAGCGATGGCGCCAGAGCAGGATCGTCCACACGCCGGTCACGGTGACGTTGCCCACCATGAGCACCGCCCCGATGACATGCAGGGTCTTCCAGAAGAGATACGGGTTGGTCATGATGCTCGGGTCGGAGACGCCGGAAGATGCGTGCGTGCCCGCGCAGGCGCTACCGTCACCCGTTGCGCTCCGGGGCCTGATCGAGCAGGCCAAGGCGATGCCGGAACCGATCAAGCTTGAGATTGATCGAGTCGCGCCCGGTGACCAGAGTGTCATAGCCGGTGAAATCCTCGATCGCGATGTCCCGATCGAGGAGTGCGATCGTCTCGGTCAGCATCGTGGCCATACGGGCGGTGATTCCGGCCCGATCGAGGCCATGCTCTGCCTCCACATCCCACGGCGTGCCGAGGCGGATGCATGCTTCCGGGAGTTGCTCGCTCGTGAACGGATAGCGGAAGGCGACCGGCAGCACCCGCAACGGCCCCTCGTGCCGAAGGAGCATCCAGGCCGCACCCTGCTCGAGATGCTGGATCGGTGTGGCCGCCGGCGTGCGGCGCCCCTGCGGGTAGATCCACACCAGTGCGTCCGGGGCGAGGCATGCGGTCGCGACGGCGAGGTCGCGCATCGCCTGCGTCCGCGAGCGTCGCTCCATCGGGAGCGAGCCGATCATGCGGAACGCCGGGTAGCGCGCGAGGTGCTCCGCCTCCATCAGGATGCGGAAGTGACGCCCCATGGCACGGCTCACCTGATGCGAGAGAAAACCGTCCCACCAGTTGGTATGGTTCGCGATGACGAGCACGGGGCGATCGGGCGGCGCCGCGTCCGGCGCATGATACCAGCGCACCGTGGCGAAGGTGCGGCGGGCGATCCGGTCCAGGTACCACGCGAATCCCCGAGCCGCCTGCGGGCGCGGTGGAGGGGGGGGGACAGGCAACGCCCCCCGATCGCTCACGCCGACCGCTCGCTGGGAACGGGCACGGCCACGAATCGTTCGTACCAGACGGCGCGGGCGAGGATCGCCATCTTGCGCCGGGTCGTCGTGAAGGCGCGCTGCCGGAAGACGTCGTAGCCCTGGGCCTCGATCACGTCGAGGATACCCGCGTAGGTCTGCTGCAGGAGCCGCACCGTGAGTCGCGAGCCGTCGCGCGGGAAGAGGCCCACCACGGGATCCGCGTTGCGGAAATACCGCCGCGCGCGATCGACCTGGAAGATCATGAACCTGGTGAGCTCGGGCGTCATCACACGGCGCTCGAGATCGGCACGGCTGAGGCCGAAGCGTGCCAGTTCCTCGCGCGGCAGGTAGACACGATCACGATCAAGGTCTTCGCCGATGTCGCGCAGCACGTTGGTGAGCTGCATTGCGACCCCCAGGCCGATGCCCGGGTCCCGGAAGTGCCGCGGCGGTGCCCCAAGCACCGGGCCGAGCATCAGCCCGACGCCGCCGGCGACATAATGGCAGTACTGGTGCAGCGTGGTGAAGTCCTCGAACTCGACCGGCTCGAGATCGATCGCCACCCCGACCAGCAGATCGGTGAGCGGTTCGAGCGGGACGTCGTACCGCGAGAGCGTGTCATGCAGCGCAAGCCACCGCGGATCACTCGGCGCACGGCCGGCATGGATCGCCCGGACCTCGGTGTCGAGCGCCTCGATCTCGGCGCGCACGTCATCGACGGGGCGATCGCCGCGATCGTCCACGAGGTTGTCGGCGTGGCGACAGAAGTCGTACAGCGCGAAGATCGCCCGCTTCTTCGGGACGGGAAGGAAGCGGGAGGCGAAGTAGAACGACTTCGCCCAGTCCGCTGTCACCCGCTCCGCCGCGGCGTAGCTCCGCTCCAGCGCGTTCACCCGCGCCCGGCTCCACGATCGGCGGTCATCCGCTCGACCACGCACGAGGCGGAGATCAACGCCATCGGCACCCCACAGCCCGGATGCGTGCTCTGTCCCACGAAGAAGAGGTTGCGATACGCCTTGTGCTGATTCGCCGGACGGAACGCACCGATCTGCATCAGGTTGTGCGAGAGCCCGAACGCCTCACCACGCAGGTTGCCGTACTGGATCTTGAAGTCATTCGGCGTGACGAAGCGCTTGGTGACGATGTGCTGGCGAAGGTCGGGGAGCAACCACTTCTCCAACCGCTCCAGCAAGCGCGCCTCGACCTTCGGCCCCTCGACCGCCCAGTCCATCCGCTGCGCCGGGTCCGGGTGATCGCTCGGTGCGAGCGAGAGCACGAAGAGATTCTCGCAGCCCTCGGGTGCCTGCGACTTGTCGGTGCGCGTCGTCGAGACGAGATAGATCGGTGACTCATCCGGCATGCGGTGGTCTTCGAACAACTCGCGGCACGCCTCGCGCATGTCGGGCGAGACGAGGAAGTTGTGGTGCTCGATGTTGGCGTACTCGCGATTGGTGCCGATGTACATCAGCACCACGGAGCAGGAGAAGCGCTTCTTCTCGATGTCCGGATACGGCTCGCCGAGCAGATTCTCATACGCCCACGGCAAGTCGGCATTGACGACGACGTTGTCGCCGGCCACGCGCTCGCCGCTGGCCAGCACGGCCGCGCTGATGCGACCGTCGCGCTTCTCCAATGACGCCACCGGCGCGTTGTAGCGATAGGTGACGCCCAGCTCCTTGCCGAGCTTCTCGAGCGCGAGCGGCAACTGGTGCATGCCACCCATCGGGTAGTGCACGCCGCCACCGAGTTCGGTGTACGGCAGCAACGCGTAGATCCCCAACGCATCATAGGGCGAGAGCCCGAGGTAGAGCGCCTGGAACGAGAGCGCCTGCTTGAGCTTTTCGCTCTTGACGTAGCGGCCGATCAGCTTCTGGAGATCGCCGAGCGCGCCACTGGTGGCGAGCGAACCGATGCCGCCGCCCTTCACCATGTCGAGTGGCGAGTCGAAGTTGCGCGAGATGAACTTGAGGCCGGTGTCATAGAGGCGCTTCGCGTGCGCGAGATACTCCAGCACCTGCGGCCCGCACCCCGGCTCGATCCGTTCGACGTCAGCGAGGAAGGTGTTGAGCCGCGTCGTCATCTCGATGGTGGTGCCGTCGGCGAAGTGGACGCGGTAGTTCGGGTCCACTTGCCGGACGTCCAGGTAATCGGACAGCCGCCGGCCAGCGAGCTGAAAGATTTCTTCCCAGTACTCCAGCATCAGCAGCAGTGACGGGCCGGTGTCGAAGGTGAAACCCTCCGAATGCCAGCGTCCGTTGCGGCCGCCGGGAATCGCCGCCTTCTCGAGCACCGTCACCTGATGACCGGCCACCGCCAGACGGACGGCCGTCGCCAGCCCGCCGATGCCGGCGCCAACGACCACGGTGTGTGGCCCGGACGGCGCAACGGATGCGAGCGGACGGTGTGCGCCGCCCGTGGCAAGATCAATCGGCGCGCTGGGCGCTTCGAGTGTGGGGTCAAGAGTCATGAATGCACCGAATGCCGGACAAGGAGTAAGTCAGAAAACTAACGCGTTTCTGCAAGTGCAGGGCGCGCATGGAGGTCGAACGCTGCGGCACCGAGACGAAATCCCGCCGCTGCCATCGCGGTCTCGCGCCCGCGAATGCCGCCACCCCCGATGGTGGCACGCGTGCCGGCGGGGAGGCGATTCGGGAACTGGATGAGCCGATCGAGCGACTGGATGCATGTCTCCTCGTCGCTCACACTGAGCGCGGCCAGATCCGGCGAGAGCTGCCACGCCGCGCCGATCACCTCGTCCAGCGGGAGATCGGTGCCCAGGTAATGAATGCGCCACCCCGCCTCGTGCGCATGAGCGAGGGCGGAGAGAAATCCCCACTCATGGCGCTCTCCCGGCAGGCAGGCGCAGACCGCCAGCGGCCCACGCGCCCTCCCGTGACGGAGCCCACCCTTGAGCGCATGGATGACGACCTCGCTGGCCAGATGCTCCGCCGCGATCGGCAATTCGCCCACCACCCAGAGGTCGCCCACCAGTTCCGCCAGCGGAAGGACAATTTCATCCGCAAAGCGCCGCAACCCGCGGAGTGCGAGCTGTTGGGCGACCATCGCCTCGACCTCGTCCCGATCCAGCGCGGCTACCGCTGCCATCAACGGGCCGAGCGGCGAGTTGCTCGGTAGCCGGTGCACGGTCTCGGCGATCACCTCCGCTGGGGGGCGGTCCACCAGATCCCCGATGCGTGCCCCGCGCTCGACCAGCTTCGCGAACGCCCGCAGCAGCGCGACCTGATCGGCCGAATACGCTCGATAGCCGTTGGGCGAACGCGCAGGACGCACCGCATCATATCGACGTTCCCATGCCCGCAGCCTGTCGGCAGTGAGGCCGGTCAAGGCGGCGACCTCGTGGATCTCGTAGGTGCGATTGGCGGGCACAGGCGCTCGTTCGAAGGGTGGAGACGTGGTGGAACTGCTGCGAAACTATACCGATCACGCGGCAGGAAGATCCCCCCCGTGTAAGCTTCGGGATGGAAGAGACTGCAACCGAACAGACCCCGGCAATAGACCTCCTGATCCTCGGCGGCGGCATCGTGGGGGCGGGAATCGCCCGCGACGCGGCGCTCCGAGGGCTCTCCGTGGTCCTCATCGAGCGCTGGGCCATCGGGTGGGGGACGAGTTCCCGGACCTCGCGCCTGATCCACGGCGGGATCCGCTACCTGGAACAGGGCAACATCGGCCTGGTGCGAGAATCACTCCGCGAACGGGCGACCCTGCTGCGGATTGCACCGGGCTTGGTGCGCGCCACTCCGTTCCTCTTCGTGATGGATCGCGGTGCGTGGTGGCAGTGGTTCAAGGTCGGCATAGGGGTGATGCTCTATCGGCTGCTGGCCGGCCGAGACCGGCTCGGCCCGCATTATCCACTGGTACGCAGCGCGGTCGTGGCCCGGGAACCGCTGCTCGCCGATGCCCCGCTGATCGGCGGCGCCCTCTATCAGGACGCGCGAGGCGACGACCTCGGTCTGGTGCGAGCCAACGCGGCAGCCGCGCGAGAGGCCGGGGCGGACGTGCTGGAGCAGACGGAGGCGTCTATTCAGATGCTGCCAGACACCGAGGGGGTCGTGGCCACCCTGCCCGATGGCCGGTCCATCACCGCACGGGCCATGGTCATCGCCGCTGGACCCTGGACCGATGAGGTGCGAGCCGCCGTCGGACTCCCGGCCAAGCGCCTCGTGGGGGGGACCAAGGGGATTCACATCGCCTTTGACATCGCGACCGTGCCGCTGGGGCACGCGATTGCGCTGCGCCACCCCGACGATCGGCGCGTGATGTTCTGCGTCCCGGAACCGGAGCGAGGGCGCGTCTACGTCGGCACCACCGACACCGACACCGATGAGGCACCCGAAGCGTTGACGGTGAGCGAAGATGACATTGTCTATCTGCTCCGCGCGGCCCAGCACCTCTTCCCTGCCCTCGGGTTGACGCGTTCGAGTGTGACCGAGACCTGGGTCGGCGTACGTCCACTGCTCAGACAGGACGGCAGCGAGAGCGCCCGGAGCCGTGAACACTTGATGCTGCGCGAGGGCGCCGTCCTCACCGTGGCAGGCGGGAAATTCACGACCTACCGGTCGATGGCCGAAGAGGCAGTGGACACGGTCGGCGAGATGCTCGGGCGGGAGTTGCCGCCGTGTCGGACGGCGGAGGTTGTGTTGGGTCAGGAGAGGTCGTAGGTCTTAGGTCTTAGGTCGAAGGTCGTTAGAGGTATGTTTGATGTTGGATGTTGGATATTGGAGGACCGGGGGCTCGCACGGCAACACGTTTCACCTTTCACGTTTCACCCCTGTTCCCCCTCACCCCTTACCGCCCGGAGTTTCCCCATGGCACTGAAGAAGTCCACCAAGAAGGCCATCACGAAGGCTGTCACCAAGGCCAAGAAGGAAAGCGCGGCCGCCGCCAAGACGGCAGCGAAGAAGACCGAGAAGGTCGCCAAGAAGACGACGGCCGACGCAAAGAAGACCGCCAAGAAGACCACTGCGTCTGCGAAGAAGACCGCCAGCACCACGGCGAAGAAGGTGCAGAAGGCGGTCAAGGACACGGCCCGGAAGGTCGCCGACAAGATCACCGGCAAGTCCGCCAAGGTGGCCAAGCGGAAGAAGGTCGCGAAGATGATTGCTGGCGTCGCGGCAGTGGCTGCCGCAGGGGCTGCAGTCGCCGCGAGCCGCAAGAAGAAGTAAGCCGTCGGCAGGGTTATTTTGGGGCACTCGGGTCGCGCCGTGCGGTCCGAGTGCCCTTTTCCATCTGACCCGGCCTGCCCGTGACCGTTCTTGCCGCCCGCCCGCCGATCGACCAGGCCACCGCCTGGTCCGCCATCAACAGCATTCGTGTCCTCGCGATGGACGCCGTGGAGGCGGCCAAGTCGGGGCACCCCGGGACGCCGATGGCGCTCGCCCCCGCAGCCTGGGTGCTCTGGACGCGCCATCTCAAGCACGCGCCGGCCTCACCCGAGTGGTTCGACCGCGACCGGTTCGTCCTCTCGTGTGGCCATGCCTCGATGCTGCTCTACGGCCTGCTTCACCTGACGGGCTATGACCTCCCGCTCGAGGAGCTGAAGCAGTTCCGCCAATGGGGCTCGAAGACCCCCGGCCACCCGGAGCGTGGGCACACCGTCGGTGTCGAGACCACCACCGGTCCGCTGGGTCAGGGCGTCAGCAATGCGGTCGGGATGGCGCTTGCCGAGCGGCTGCTGCGCGACGAACACGGCGCGACCGTGTGCGATCACCGCACCTGGGTGATCGCCTCCGATGGCGACCTGATGGAAGGGATCTCGAGCGAGTCCGCGTCATTGGCCGGCCACCTCAAGCTCGATCGCCTCTGCGTGATCTGGGACGACAACAAGATCACCATCGATGGCCGCACGGACCTGACCTTCACGGAAGATGTCGGCGCGCGCTATCGCGCCTACGGTTGGCACGTCCTGCACGTGCGCGACGGCAACGATCTCGAGGACATCGACACCGCGCTCACCGCTGCCGCGACGCACCACGACGCCCCGACGCTGATCATCCTCAACACCATCATCGCCGATCCCGCGCCCACCAAGCGCGACACCTCGGGTGCGCACGGCGCGCCGCTCGGCGCGGCAGAGATCGCGGCCACCAAGGCGATTCTCGGGTGGCCGGAGGAGCCGTTCCACGTTCCCGCGGAGGCGTACGAGACCGGCCGCTCGCTGATCATCGCCGGCGAGCAGATGGTGGCCGCCTGGGAAGCGCGCGTGGCGCTGCATCCGCACGCGGCAACGTTCCGTGCGCAACTCGCGGGGGAACTGCCCGCAGACTGGGACGCGTCACTCCCTGACCTCTCGGACAAGGCACTCGCGACGCGTCAGGCATCGCAGAAGGCTTTGCAGGCGATCGTGGACGCGGTGCCCGGGATGATCGGCGGCTCGGCAGATCTCGGCGGCAGCAACGGCACCAACGTCAAACACGGCAACGCCATGAGTGCCGACACCACCGGGCCGCGCGTGCACTGGGGCATCCGTGAACACGCGATGGCCGCAGCGCTCAATGGCATGGCCGCCCACGGTGGCGTACGCCCCTATGGCGCGACCTTTCTGGTCTTCGCCGACTACTGCAAGCCGTCGATTCGTCTCGCGGCGTTGATGGGACTCCCGGTCATCTTCGTCTTCACGCACGACTCGATCGGGGTGGGCGAAGACGGACCGACGCACCAGCCGATCGAGCACCTCGCGATGCTCCGGGGCATTCCGAACCTCGTCACCCTGCGCCCGGGCGATGCCGCCGAGACGGTGGAAGCATGGCGCACCGCGATCACGCGTACCGCCGGTCCCACCGCCCTGATCCTCACGCGGCAGACGCTGCCCGCGGTGATGCGTACGGCTGATCCGGTCGCGGCAACATCCCGGGGCGGCTACAT
>JAABRY010000067.1 GCA_011390645.1 Gemmatimonadota bacterium | reverse complement strand
GGGGAAGTACTCCTACGATCTCCAGAGCCGCGAGACGCTCGAGACGCGGCTCGGCGTCTTCGCCGATTTCTCGCCGAAGCTTCCGGCCGGCGCCGAAGCGGCAAAATTCGTCTTCCTCGGCAACATCGATCCGGTCCTCCAGCTCGATGTCCTCGATCAGGTCAGCGCGCCGACGCTCGTGGCCTGCGACACCATGAACTACTGGATCCAGTCGAAGCGCGATGCCCTCATGGCGCTGCTCCGCCGCGTCGACCTGCTGATGGTCAACGACGGGGAGGCCCGCGAATTGTCCGGTGACTGGAACATCCACCGTGCCGGACGCTGGATCCTCGACCAGGGCCCCTCCCGCGTGGTGATCAAGCAGGGTGAGTACGGCGCACTGATGATCGAGCGCGACCGCACCTTCGCCGTCCCCGCCTATCCGCTCGAGGAAGTGCGCGATCCGACCGGCGCAGGGGACGCGTTCGCCGGAGGCTTCATGGGCTATCTCGCCCGCGAGGGTCAGTGCGACAGCGATCACCTGCGACGGGCCATGGTCTATGGCGCGGCGGCCGGTTCCTACGCCGTCTCGGGCTTCGATGTGAAGGGGTTCGACGGCATCACCCTCGAGGATCTCGAGCGCCGGGTGCGCCGGTTCGTCGACCTCACGCATGTGCCGGTGGCGGAGCGTGTCCTGTGAGCGACTCCCAGTACGCCGCCGCCGGCGTGGACCTGCAG
The DNA here is from genome assembly GCA_011390645.1 of Gemmatimonadota bacterium. GTDB lineage: Bacteria > Gemmatimonadota > Gemmatimonadetes > Gemmatimonadales > GWC2-71-9 > Palsa-1233. The sequence goes on along the minus strand of JAABRY010000067.1, from coordinate 16,215 downwards.
GCGGCTGACGACGCGAAGGCCCGCATCGGCCGTCTCGTGGCGGGAACCCGCACGGCGCTTTCCGTCGGTGAGGTTGGCGCCTTCGGCGGCATGGTGCGCATCCCCGCCGGGATGCGTCGCCCCGTCCTCGTGATGAGCACCGATGGCGTCGGCACGAAGGTGCTGGTCGCGCAGCAGGCGGGCCGATACGACACCGTCGGCGAGGATCTCGTCAACCACTCGGTCAACGACATCCTGGTCCATGCGGCGACACCGATCGCCTTCATGGACTACATCGCGGGCCATCGGTTGCCCGTCGAGATGATTGCCGGGGTGGTCGAGGGCATCGCCCGCGCCTGCGTCGCCCATGGGATGGCGCTTGCCGGCGGCGAAACCGCGCAGATGCCCGGTGTCTATGCCGAGCGTACCTTCGATCTTGCCGGCACGATCATCGGTGTGGTCGAGGAAGATGCCGCGCTGCATGGTGACGCGATCGCGCCCGGGGATGTCCTCGTGGCCCTCGCATCGACCGGCCTGCACACCAACGGCTACACCCTGGCACGGCACGTCTTGCAGGACGTGATGGGGCTCGCACTCGATGCGCCGTTGCCGGGCACCGACACCCCGCTCGTGGACGCGCTCCTCGCGGTGCACCAGAGCTACGTTCAGGCGCTCACGCCGGTCCTCGATCGGATGCACGGACTCGCCCATATCACTGGGGGGGGGATCGCCGGCAACCTGGTGCGCATCCTCCCGGCCGAGGTCGAGGCGATCGTCGAGCCCGGCTCGTGGGAATGGCCTGCACTCTTTCGCGTGATCGCCGAGGGGGGCAAGGTGTCCCGCGACGAGATGCGTGACGTCTTCAATCTCGGCGTCGGGATGATCGCCGTCGTGGCACCGGCGGACGTGGACGCAGTGGTCCATGCAGCCAGCACGGCGGGGGTCGCGGCCTGGCGCCTCGGTGAGGTCCGCGCCGGGCCACGCGCCGTCCGATTCGCGGACTGACTGGACCGCATGGCGCCCATCAGGGACGAGACCTACATGCGGCGGGCGCTGCACCTATCCGAGTGGGGGTGGGGCCAGGTCCACCCGAATCCGCTCGTCGGGGCGGTTGTGGTGCGGGAGGGTCGCGTGGTGGGGGAGGGGTGGCACGAACGCTTTGGCGGGGCCCATGCGGAACCGATCGCGCTCTCCGCAGCCGGTGAGTTGGCACGCGGTGCCACGATGTATGTCACTCTGGAGCCCTGCGCGCATCACGGACAGACACCGCCATGCACCGACGCGATCCTCGCGAGCGGCATCGCGCGTGTCGTCTGCGCGATGCGGGACCCCAATCCTGCCGCGACTGGCGGAATAGAGCGGCTGCAGGCTGCGGGTGTCGCTGTGGAAGTTGGCGTGCATGAATCCGCGGTCCGACGACTCAACGCACGTTTCCTCCAACGATTCACCGCGTGCGGCCGTCCATTCGTCGCCGTGAAACTGGCGGTCTCCATGGACGGCTGTGTGGCCGATGGTCAGGGCCGCTCACAGTGGCTGTCGGGGAGCGAGGCGCGCGAGTGGGTGCATCGGGAACGGGCGGGGCATGCTGCGATCGCCGTGGGCGCGGCAACCGCAATCGCCGACGACGCGCGTCTGACGGTCCGGGGCGCGGTGACTCCGCGGGTCGCCCCGACGCGCGTGGTATTCGACCGCAGCGGGCGTCTCCCCGAGACGCACGGCATCTTCGCTGACGCCGAGACAGTGCCGGTAGTGGTCATTCGTGGGCCTGACTCCGCGACCCTGCCTCGCCTACCCGGTGTGACGGAACTGCGCACGGCCGACCTGGCTGAAGCCCTCGGCGCACTCGCACAACTTGGGCTGGACTCGCTCATGGTTGAGGGTGGCGGGCGCCTCGCAGGGGCACTGTTGGGAGCCAGATTGGTGGATCGGGTGTATCAGATACAGTCCCCACTCTGGTTGGGCGATGGCATGCCGGCATGGGCAGGAATCGGTGCGCCGCACCTGAGCGAGGTGGAGCGGTGGCACACAACCGTACGACGGCCTCTGGGCGACGATACCCTCTTGGTGCTGGAGCGTTGAGCGGATGTTCACCGGATTGATCGAAGTGGTCGGAACGATTCACGCCGTGCGCGACACCCCCCAGGGGCGCGAACTCACCGTCGCATCACCGTGGCAGGATCTGGTCATGGGTGAGAGCGTTGCCATCAACGGCGCCTGCCTGACCGTGATGGGGATCGAGGGCGACCGCTTTACGGTGCAGGTTGTCGCCACGTCGCGAGACCGCACCGCCTTCGCCGACTATCAGGCTGGCCGTCGCGTACACCTCGAGCGGGCGATGCGCCTCGGGGATCGACTCGGGGGGCATCTGGTGCAGGGCCATGTCGATGGCGTGGCCACGGTAGAGCGCGTCGAGCAGCAGGGTGACACGTGGGTGATCGACCTCAAGGTGCCGGAGGAGGTTGCAGCCGTGACGATCCCGTTGGGCTCGATCACGGTCGATGGTGTGTCGCTCACGGCCAATGCGGTGCCGCGCCACGGGATCGTCCAGTTGGCGATCATTCCGTTTACCTTGGAGCATACCACGTTGGGCGAGCTCCGCCCGGGTGATCGCGTGCACGTCGAGGGGGATCTGGTGGGGAAGTACGTACGGCAGCAGGCAGCCGCATGGCGCGCTGTGGCGGAGGGATGATGCCGTTCGCCCCGATTGAACAGGCGCTCGAGGCGCTCCGGGCCGGCCAGGTCGTGGTGGTCGTGGACGACGAGGATCGTGAGAACGAGGGCGACCTCGTCTGCGCCGCCGAAGCCGTCACCCCCGAGATCATCAACTTCATGGCGCAACATGGGCGCGGCTGGATCTGCCTGACGCTCAATCCCGAGGATTGCGAGCGCCTCGAGTTGCCCCAGATGGTGGCGCGCAACACCGAGTCGATGGCGACGGCCTTTACCGTCACCATTGACGCGGAACGCCGCTTCGGGGTGACCACCGGCATCTCCGCCGCCGATCGTGCAACGACGATCCGCGTGGCGATTGACGCCGCCACGACCCCCGCCGATCTCCGGCGCCCCGGGCACATCAATCCGTTGCGCGCGCGCCCAGGCGGCGTGCTGCAGCGCGTCGGCCACACCGAAGCGAGCGTTGATCTCGCGCGCCTCGCCGGATTGCACCCCTCCGGCGTGATCTGCGAGATCCTCAACGCCGACGGCTCGATGGCGCGCCTGCCGGAACTGGTCGAGTTCAGCAAGAAGCACGGACTGATTCTGGCGAGCGTCGCGGACCTCGTGGCATATCGGCTCCGGACCGAGCAACTCGTCCATCGCGTGGCCGACGCGCGCCTGCCGACCGCGCACGGTGAATTCCGGGTGATCGGCTATCGCAACGATGTGGACGATGCCGAGCATGTCGCGCTCGTGTACGGTGACGTGGCCGGGCGTGCGGAGGTCCTGGTGCGCATGCACAGCAAGTGCCTCACCGGTGACGTCTTCCATTCCCTCCGCTGCGACTGCGGCGTCCAACTGCACGCCGCGATGGATCGCATCCATGCCGAGGGGGCCGGAGTGATCGTGTACCTCGACCAGGAAGGGCGGGGGATCGGGCTGCTCAACAAGCTGCGCGCCTATGCCCACCAGGACGACGGAGACGACACCGTCGAGGCCAACGAGCGGCTCGGCTTCAAGGCCGACCTGCGCGACTTCGGCATTGGCGCGCAGATCCTCCGTGACCTGGGCCTCACCACGCTGCGCATCATGACCAACAATCCGCGCAAGCTGGTGGGACTGGACGGGTATGGCCTCCAGATCGTGGAACGCGTGCCGCTGGTCGCCGACTCGACCCCCGAGAACAGCGCCTACCTCAACGCCAAGCGCGACAAGCTCGGCCACCTCTTCTCCGCGTGAGTGCGATGCCCGAGATCTCCGGCAACATGGTGTCGCCTGGCCGCGTGGCCCTCATCGTCGCGCGCTACCATGAACGCATCACCGAGCGCTTGCTGGATGGCGCCCGTGCGGCGTGCCGTGAGGCGGGTGTACCCGCGGATGCGACGGATGTGATTCGCGTCAGCGGGGCGTTCGAGCTCGGGGTCGTCGTGACAGCGGCTGCACGCAGTGGACGCTACGGCGCGGTCGTGGCGCTGGGTGCCGTCGTCCGAGGCGAGACCCCCCACTTCGACTACGTCGCAGGGGACACGTCCGCAGCACTCGCGCGGGCCGCCACCGAAACACTGGTGCCGGTGGGGATGGGGCTCCTGACGTGCGACACGATGGCACAGGCCACCGCGCGCGCAGGCGGCGCCGCAGGCAACAAGGGACACGAGGCCGCTGAGGCGGCCCTCCGCACCGCCGACGTGCTTCGGCAGATGGCCACCTCATGATGCGTGTTGAATCCAAGCGCCGCGCCCGCGCGTTGCAGATGCTGTACGCATTGGAGCTTGTGCCCGGCTTTGATGGGGACGATGCCTCCACCGGGTTGGCCCGGCTCACTGGGCCGGAGCCCGGCGTGTTCGAGGATGCGTGCACGCTCGTGGATGGCGTGATTGCCCAACGTGACCAGCTCGATGAACTCGCGCAGGCGGCAGCGACCAATTGGCGCTTGGACCGAATCGGATCCGTCGAGCGCAACATCCTCCGGTTGGCGATTCATGAATTGATGGTCGGCGTCACGCCACCCAAGGCGGTGATTGACGAGGCGATCTGGTTGGCGCAACGCTTTGCCGGACCCAAGGCCCCGTCATTCATCAATGGCGTGCTCGATCGGGTGGCGCGCGACCTGCGCGTGCTCTGAGCGCAGGATGAACATCCTTCTCGTCAATTGGCAGGACCTCCGGAACCCGCAAGCCGGGGGCGCCGAACTCCATCTCTTCGAACTCTTCTCCCGACTTGCCGCGCGGGGTCATCGTGTCCGTCTGGTGTGCAGCGGATTCGCCGGGGGAGCGCCGGTGGAAGTGGTCGACGGGATCGAGGTGCATCGCGTCGGCGGGCGCCACAGCTTCGCTTTGCTCGGGCGCGGGGCCGTGCGCCGGGCCATCAAGGCTGAACGACCCGATGTCGTCGTGGATGACATCAACAAGCTGCCGCTCTTTGTCGCGTCGCTCACGGACAGGCCGGTCTACGCCCTCGTGCCGCACCTGTTCGGAACGACCGCGTTCCAGGAGGCGCCCTGGCCGATGGCAGCAGCCGTGTGGCTCGCGGAACGCCTCATCCCTCGCATGTACCGTGGCGCCTGGTTTCATGCCATCAGCGAGTCGACTCGCGACGACCTGGTGGCACGTGGGATCCCGAGAGAACGCATCGCAGTGGTACATCCGGGCGTGGACAGCATCGCATTCCAGCCGGCCACGCCGATCGAGCGCACGACGCCAGCCCGCTTCGTGTACATCGGACGACTGAAGCGCTACAAGGGCATCGAGTACCTCATCAGGGCATTGGCGATTGCCCGTCAGGCGCATCCGGAGCTCTCCGCGGACATTGCCGGTTCCGGCGGCGACCGCCCCCGTTTGGAGCGGCTCGCCCGCACGCTGGGACAAGAGGGCGCCGTGCGCTTCCGCGGCTTTGTCGACGAGGCGACCAAGCTCTCGCTCTTGCGGCGCGCCATGGCGAACGTGTTTCCTTCTCCGAAGGAAGGATGGGGCATCACGGTGATGGAAGCTGCCGCGTGCGGCACCCCCTCACTGGCCTCGGATTCCCCCGGGTTGCGCGATTCCGTGCGTGATGGCGAAACCGGTATTCTCGTGCCACACGGCGACGTGGCGGCGCTCGTCGCGGCAATGCTGCGGCTGGCCAACGCTCCCGAGCTGGTGGAGCGCCTCGGCCAGGCCGCTCGCCGATATGCCGAGGCCCACAACTGGGACGCTGCCGCCGATACAGTGGAGCAGCATTTGATTGATCTGGCGACCGGGATCACCCCGCCGCCGTCCTTCAACTGAGCGGAGATCGACCGACGTGCGCTTCCGGGACCTGCTTGCCACCGGCGATCTGCTTCAGCTCGAGGCGCTCACGGGCGACCTCGGCCTCGACGGTTTGGTGCCCGATGCCGACATCGCGTCGCCGGGTCTCGCCCTCGCCGGCTACCATGGGCGCTTCATCCCGGAGCGGCTGCATGTCTTCGGCGAAACCGAGATCACCTATCTCGCCCAGCTCCCCGAGGTCACCCGCCAGACGTCGCTTGAGGGGTTCTTCCAGTTCGACGTGCCGGCGGTCTTCATCACCAAGGGGCTCGATGCGCCGGAACCGCTCATCGATCTGGCCAGGAAGCGACTCGTGCCGGTGCTGCGCACGGGGCTCAAGACCGCCGAATTCTACCGACGGATCAAGCCGATCCTCGAAGACGCCTTTGCGCCGCGGACCACGCTGCATGGGTCGCTGGCCGATGTCTACGGCGTCGGCCTGCTGTTCACTGGGCGCTCGGGGATCGGCAAGAGCGAATGCGTGCTCGACCTGGTCGAGCGAGGCCACCGCCTGGTGGCCGACGACGTCGTCAAGGTCACCCGGCGCGGGACTGAGGTCCTGATCGGTCAGGGCCACGAACTGGCGGGACACCACATGGAGATCCGCGGGATCGGGCTGGTGGATATCCCGGCGCTCTTCGGGGTGCGTGCGGTGCGGCAGCAGAAGCGCATCGAGGTGATCGTGCAGCTGGAAGACTGGGAGACCGCACAGGCCGCCGATCGTACCGGGCTGCAGCGTGAGATGTTTCCGATTCTGGACGTCCCCATCCCGAAGGTCATGGTCCCGCTCAATCCTGGCAAGAACATCACCGTGATCGCCGAGGTGGTCGCCATGATGCACCTGCTGCGCTACACCGGGGTGGATGTCGCTGCAGCGTTCAACGAGCGACTGATCAAGACGATGCGGGAGAAGCGCGGCGTGCGCAATTATCTCCGGGGAGATTTCGAGTGAGCACGATTCGGGGCGTGGTCGTCGGGCACGGAAACCTCGCCGCGGCACTCGTGGACGCGGTCGAACGCATCGCGGGCGCTGGCTCCGGGCTGGTAGCGGTCTCCAACACCGACTGTGATCGTGGCACGCTGGAGCTCCGCATTGCCGAGGCGGTGGAGGGTGGCCCCGCGGTCGTGTTCATTGACATGCCCAGCGGTTCGTGCCTCTTCGCTGCCATGCATCGACTCGTGGCGGTGCCCGGCGTCCGCGTCGTGACCGGCGTGAACCTCGCGATGCTGCTCGAGTTCGTCTTCAATCGCGAGGGCTCGGTGGACGACGTGGTCGCGCAGGTCGTGGAGGTCGGTGCCCGCGCGGTGGCCGCCCGCTGATGACCTTCACCCTGTGTCGCGTGGATGATCGCCTGATTCACGGGCAGGTGGTGATCGGCTGGGGACGCCCGCTCAATGTGCGCTACATCGTGTTGGTGGATGACACCGTCGCGGCATCGCCATGGGAGCAGGATCTCTATCGGATGGCGGTGCCGAACGGCGTGGAGATCATCTTTGCCACCACCACCGCGGCGATCGCCGCCTTGCCGCTGTGGGCAGGAGACCGCCGCCAGGGCATCCTCCTGTCCGGGGACCTGGCGACCATGGCCGCGTTGCGCGATGCCCACCCCGACATCGTGCGTCGGATCAATCTCGGCGGATTGCATCACCGGGCTGACCGCACCGAGCGCCTCCGCTACCTCTTTCTGGCGGAGGACGAACGCGAGCTGCTGGCGCGACTCGATCGTGAGGGGGCCGACATCACGGCGCAGGACCTCCCAACCACCACCCCAGTGGCCGTGCGGGAACTCCTGTGACGTGGCTCGCATTGGCGCTCGTGATGCTGTGGGGCACCATCGTGGCGATGGATCTTGCCTCCGTCCCACAGGGTTTGCTGAGTCGCCCGCTGGTCGCCGCCACGGTTGCAGGGGCACTCGTCGGCGAGGTGGAGCTCGGACTCCTCGTTGGGGCGGTGCTTGAGCTGTACGCGCTCGATGTCATGCCGGTCGGCGCCTCGCGCTACCCTGACCTCGGTGCCGCATCGGTACCGGCCACGATCGCGGCGACACAGGCACCGCTTGGCGTTGAGATCGGGGTCGCTGGGTTGATCGGCCTGCCGCTCGCCGTGGCGGGCGGGTGGGGGCTGCACATGATCCGGCGGCGTTCGGCAGTCGCCATCGCCCATCGGCGTGCGCGGGTCGCGGCCGGTGATGCACGCGCGATCTGGGAACTCCAGCGCGGCGGAATGCTTCGTGACGCCGCACGTGGGCTGGCCATCACCTTGACGGGGCTGGTTGCGATGCTGGTCGTGCAACGCGTACCCCTGTGGGAGCGCGCCGATGGTTGGTTCCTCAGCGCCGCGGTGGTGGCGGGGGGACTGGCCGCGGCCACGGCAGGTGCGCTGCGGCGCAGTGGGGCAGGTGCGCGGCGACGCTGGCTGGGTGTGGGTTTCGCGACGGGGCTCATCGTGGTGTTCTGGCGATGATCACGCCGCGCTGGCAGGCACTGTGGCGACTCCTCGCGGTACAGGCGGCGTGGAGCTATGAACGCATGGGCGGGATCGGTGTCGGCCACGCTGCGGCGCCGTTGCTGCGCGATCTGTACCGACATCAGCCGCCGGTGGAACGCCGCGCAGCCGTGGCGCGATCCGCTGAATATTTCAATTCGCATCCCTATCTCGCCGGTGTCGCGGTCGGGGCGGTGGTGCGAGCCGAGCAGGACGGCGTGCCAGGCGCGGTGATTACCCGGTTGCGGGTGGCGCTTTCAGGCCCGTTGGGTGCGCTCGGTGACCAGCTCGTGTGGGCGGGGCAGGTACCGTTGATCGTCGGGGTGACGCTCGCGGCGATCCCATGGTTGGGGTGGTCTGCCGTGTTGGTCGCGGTGATCGTGTACAACGCGCTCCGTCTGCGCCTGACGATGTGGGGGCTCGATCTCGGCCTCGCGCACGGGACCGGTGTCGGCGCCGCACTGCAGCGCTCCGCGCTGCCACGGATGGCCGACGCCGCGCAGCGTGCCGCGGCGTTCGCGATCGGGGTGGCCTTGCCGGTGGGGGGGGGATGGGTCCTCGGACATCTCCCGTCGGACGGACATCTCGCCGTCCTTGGTGCGGCCACGCTCGGGGCCGTCCTGATGCTCGCCCCCGCCACGCGAACGCGCGTGACCGGGATTCGCTATGGGGTGGCCTGTCTCGGGCTGGCTCTTCTGCTCCTCGGAGGTCTCCGGTGATCGAACGTGAAGCGACCATTGTCAACGAACTCGGCCTCCACGCGCGACCGGCGGCACAGTTCGTCCGCCTGGCGGCAAGCTTCGGCGCCGAGATCGAACTGGTCCGCGATGGCGTCGCGGTCAACGGCAAGAGCATCATGGGCGTGATGATGCTCGCCGCCGAACATGGCTGTCAGGTGGTCGTGCGCGCCGTCGGCACCGATGAGGAGGCTGCTGCCGATGCGCTGGCCGGGCTGATTCGTTCGGGGTTCGGCGAGCAATGAGCGAGCGTCTGCAGGGTGTCGGTGTCTCGCCCGGGGTGGCCTGTGCGCCAGCGGTTGCGGTGCGCTGGTCACTTCCCGACGTGGCCGATCGCACGGTCGCCGCCGACGAGGTCGAGGGGGAGATTGCGCGCCTGCACGAAGCGGTCGGGGTGGTCTCCCACCACCTCGAGGACCTGCGCATGCGCACGCTGCAGCGCGCCGGCGAGGAAGAAGCGGGCATCTTCGACGCCCAGATCATGATGGCACAGGATCGCGACTTCCTCGATGGGGTCGAGGCCCTGATTCGCAAGAACAACCTGGCCGCCGAGACGGCGTACGACTTCAAGGCACTTGAACTGCGCAACGTGTGGGAACGCTCGCGGGTCTCGGTCCTCCGCGACCGTCTTGCCGACCTCCACGCAATCCACATCCGCATGCTGGCACACCTGATGGGGCGCTCCACCGAGGACGCCTGGCTCGGCACGATCAACGAGCAAGTCATCCTCGTGGCACGCGAGCTCTCACCCGGCATCACTGTCCAGCTCGATCGAGAGCACGTGGCGGGGCTGATCAGCGAGGAAGGCACGCGCACCTCGCACGCGGCAATCCTGGCACACTCGCTTGGTATTCCCACGGTCATGGGCGTTCGGGGCGCCCTCGAGGGGATTCCCGAGGGGGCGATGGTCCTCCTCGATGGGCAGACCGGTGTGGTCCTGGTGGACCCCACCCCGGATGAGCTCGAAATCGCCCGGCTGCAGATATCCCGACGCCACAAGCTGGAGATGCAGCTCGAAGGCATCGCGGGCGAACCGGCGATCACGCCTGACGGGGTGCGTGTCATGTTGCAGGGCAACATCGATCTCCCCGAGGAGATCGAGCCGGCCCTGCATCATGGCGCTGAAGGAGTCGGGCTGCTCCGCACGGAATTCCTGGTCACCGGTCGCACCTCGCTACCCTCCGAGGACTTTCAGACGGAGTACTTCCGGCGCGTCGGCGCGGCCTTCAGCGGGCACTCGGTGATCATCCGGACCTATGACCTCGGGGGCGACAAGTTCCCGGTGGCCTTTCAGGCGCCGCACGAGGCGAACCCGTTCCTCGGCTGGCGCTCGATCCGCGTCTGCCTCGATCAACCGGAAATCTTCCGCCCGCAGCTGCGCGCCCTGCTCCGAGCAGCGGCGGACCGCGACGTGCAACTCATGGTGCCGATGATCATCTCGCTCGACGAACTGCGCGAGGTGCATGCGTGGCTTGCCGAGGAGGCGGAGGGGCTGCAGGCCGCGGGCGTCCGCGCTGCGCAGACGCTCCCGGTCGGGGTGATGATCGAGACCCCGGCTGCCGTGGTGCTCGCCGATGAGCTGGCGGCGGAGTCGGCATTCCTCAGCGTTGGCACCAACGACCTGACGCAATACACCCTTGCAGTGGATCGGGGCAACGCACGCCTCGCCGATCGCTTCACACCCCTGCACCCGGCGGTGGTGCGGCAGCTCGCCACGGTCCAGGCGGCGGCAGCGCGTGCGGGCATCCCGGTGTCGGTGTGTGGCGAGATGGCCTCTGATCCGGTGGCCGCTGTCCTGCTGCTTGGGCTCGGCTATCATCGCCTGAGTATCGCGCCACCAGCGCTGCCACTCGTGAAGTGGGTGGTGCGGCATGTGCCGGCCAGCGAAGCCGCGACGGCCGCGCAGGCGGCCCTGATCGCGCGCGACAGCGCCACCGTCCGCGCCACGTTGCGCGAGGTGCTCGGACGCCACCTCGATCTCCGCCTGGTCGATCCGGCAGGCGCGTTGCCGGGGCTCTCGGTGGGGGCTAGCTTGCCCGGGTTCCGCTAGCCGCTCATCCCTATCAAGGTTCGCTGCATGGCCTCTGGCACCCGGCACGTCTTCACGTCCGAATCCGTCACCGAAGGGCACCCCGACAAGGTCGCCGATCAGATATCCGATGCGGTCCTCGACGCGATCCTCGCGCGCGATGCGATGGCGCGGGTGGCGTGCGAAACCCTCGTCACCACCGGCATGGCCGTGGTCGCGGGCGAGATCACGACCTCCGCGTATGTCCACATCCCGGATGTCGTGCGCAGCACGGTGGAGCGCATCGGGTACACCGATGCGCAAATGGGCTTCGACTATCGCACCTGCGCGGTCCTCTCGTCGATTGATCGGCAGTCACCGGACATCGCGCAAGGCGTCGATGGCGCCGACGTCGCATCCCAGGGGGCCGGCGACCAGGGCATGATGTTCGGGTACGCCACCGACGAGACGCCGGAGCTGATGCCGCTGCCGATCATGCTCTCCCACCGGATGGCCGCGCGGCTCGCCGCGGTGCGCCGCGGCGGCAAGGGCGTACCGCATCTCCCCTGGCTGCGCCCCGACGGCAAGACGCAGGTCTCGGTGGAGTACGACGGGGATCGCCCGGTCCGCGTGACCACGGTGGTCGTGTCGACCCAGCACGACGAGCGGGTGGGCAATCGGCAACTCGCGGCCAAGACCATCCGGAGCGCAATGGTCGAGCATGTGATCGCGCCGGTGTTGGAAGAGGCCGGGCTCGAGCCGGAGGGCGTCCGTGTCCACGTCAATCCGACCGGGCGGTTCGTGATCGGTGGGCCCCAGGGCGATGCCGGCCTGACGGGGCGCAAGATCATTGTCGACACCTACGGCGGGATGGCCCGGCACGGTGGGGGCGCGTTCAGCGGCAAGGATGCCACCAAGGTGGACCGATCCGCGGCCTACGCGGTACGACACGTCGCGAAGAACATCGTCGCGGCCAAGCTGGCGCGCCGCTGCGAAGTGCAGGTGGCCTACGCGATCGGGGTGGCGGAGCCGGTCTCGGTGTATGTGAACAGTTTCGGCACGGGGGCCGTGGCCGATGCCCAGCTCGAGCGTGCGGTCCGCGAGGTCTTCGACCTCCGACCCGCCGCCATTATCCGGGACCTCAAGCTGCGGCAACCGATCTACTCCGCCACCGCGGCGTACGGGCACTTTGGTCGCACGCCGGAGAAGGGACTGTACGAAGAGGCCGGCCTCGCGCCAAAGCGGGTCGAGCGATTCACCTGGGAGCGGACCGACCGGGTTCGCGAACTCAAGACGGCCGTGAAGGCCTGAGGACAGACGCATGACTGCAATCGCGCTGGACGCGCCCCATCATATCCGTGACCTCGGCCTCGCTGACGAGGGCAAGCGCCGTACCGAGTGGGCCGAGCGCTCGATGCCGGTCCTCCGGCAGATCCGTGAGCGCTTCCGTCGCGAGCAGCCGCTCGCCGGGCGCCGGGTGTCGTGCTGCCTGCACGTGACCACCGAGACCGCCAATCTGATGATCACCCTCCGGGCCGCGGGTGCGGATATCGCGCTCTGCGCCTCGAATCCACTCTCGACGCAGGACGACGTCGCGGCGCACCTGGTGCGCGACCACGGCGTGCATGTCTACGCGATCAAGGGCGAGGATCACGAGACGTACTACACCCATCTCGCGCAGGCGCTCGCGTTTGGCCCCGACCTCACGCAGGACGACGGCGCCGACCTTGTCAGTGCGCTCGTCATGACGTCGCTCGGCCGTCTCGATGATCTTGCCCCGCCCATCCGTGCGATGGTCGAGGCCATGTCACCGGAAGAGCGCGAGGCGCTGGTTGGGCGCGTGCGCGGTTCCACGGAAGAGACCACCACTGGGGTCATCCGCCTCAAGGCGATGGCGCAGCAGGGGCTCGTCCGCTTCCCGATCATCGCGGTCAACGACTCCCGCACGAAGCACCTCTTCGACAATCGCTATGGCACGGGCCAGTCCACGCTCGACGGTATCATCCGCGCCACCAACATGCTCATCGCTGGGAGCACGGTGGTCGTGGCCGGCTACGGCTGGTGCGGTCGCGGTTTCGCGATGCGCGCGCGCGGCGCGGGGGCGACGGTGATCGTGACCGAGGTCGAGCCGGTGGTGGCGCTGGAGGCCAAGATGGATGGCTTCGAGGTGATGCCGATGGCCGAGGCCGCACCGCGCGGCGATCTCTTCTGCACCCTGACCGGCAACATGCACGTGATCCGGCGCGAACACTTCGCCGCGATGAAGGATGGTGCCATCGTCTGCAACTCGGGGCACTTCAACGTCGAGCTTGACCTGGAAACGCTCGCCACGATGGCAACGGTGCGTCGTGCGGTGCGCGATTTCGTGGAGGAGTTCGAGGTGAATGGCAAGCGCATCCTCGTGCTTGGTGAGGGGCGGTTGATCAACCTCGCCTCCGCCGAGGGCCACCCTGCGTCGGTGATGGACATGTCGTTCGCCAATCAGGCGCTCGCCGCGGAGTACCTCGTGGTCAACGAGGCGACCCTCGAACGGAAGGTGCACACCTTGCCCGCAAGCGTGGACAACGAGATTGCCTCGCTCAAGCTCGCCTCCATGGGCGCGCGCATCGATACGCTCACCCCGGAACAGGTGACCTACCTGGCGAGCTGGGACGCTGGAACCTGAACCGCCGGTCCTCGTGACCGTTGCTCGACTGGCCGTGGATCGCACCACGAACACTCCGGTCGTCTTCCTCCGCGAAGCGGTGGGCGACCGGGGGTGTGCCATCTGGGTGGGTGCCGCCGAAGCCCACGCGATCGCGTTGGCCCTCGCGGGGGATGCACCACCACGTCCCCTGACACACGACCTCGCCACCACCCTGATTGCATCGCTGGGCGCGACGGTGACACGGGCCACGATCACCGGTGTTCGCGACGGGACCTACTTCGCGGAATTGCTGGTCACGCGGGCCGATGGTGAGGTGCTGACCCTCGACTCGCGGCCGTCTGACGCGATCGCACTCGCGATGCGGACCGGCGCACCGCTGTTGGCCTCGACCAGTCTGTTGCGGGCGGAGGGCGCTGCCGGTCCGGAAGCCCCCGAGCCGCTCGATGCCGAGGCGCTTCGTGCCCACCTTCGTCAACTCGGCCCCGAGGACTTCGGCCGGTTCGCCCCATGATCCTCACGGCGGTCGCGTTCGTCGCAATGCTGCAGGCACCAGAGGCGCGTCCGGTCAGCGGACGCGTCATTCGTGTCGTCGCCGGGGATACGGTCGTGGTGCCCGGGGCGATGGTGCTGCTGCACGGCGTCAGTCCCACGGTGCAGGGGGTGCTGGATTCGGTCCGCAGCGATGGGCAGGGGCGGTGGCGCTTTCGTCCCGCGGTCGATAGCGCGACGGTGCTCCTGGTGAGTGCGCGCCACGAAGGGATCGAGTACTTCGCGCCACCGGTCGCACGGGAGCGCATCGCCACACTGCCACCGCTGGATGTGCTGGTGGCCGATCTCGATGCGACGGCGCCCGTCACCGTCGCCTCGCGACACCTGATCATCGGCGGGCCCGCGCCGGATGGCACCCGCGATGTGATCGACCTCGTCGTCCTCCGGAACGCCTCCGGTCGGACCCGTGCGATGCCGGATACGGCAACACCCACATGGCAATTCGTCCTGCCGCCGCACGCGGCGAACACCCGGATCGGTGATGCCGACTTCGCGGCCGACATGCTCGATCTCCACGGCGATACCCTCTTCCTGCATGCGCCGATCCCGCCTGGCGATCGCCAGCTCTTTCTGCAGTATCAGATTGTCCCTGCCTCACGTCGCTTCGAGATTCCCATGGATCAGGCCATCACGTCCTTGACGTTGATGGCCGAGGAAGAGGCACTTGAGGTCGACAGGTACCTCACGCGCAGCGGAGTGGAGGAGCTGGAGGGTCGCCGCTTTGTGCGCTGGGCCGGGGCGGTGCCGGCCGCCGGCGACGCACTCGAATTGACGCTGCCAGGCCGGGACACGGCCCCGTCGTGGACGCTCCCTGCCTTGATCGGCATCTTCGCGCTGCTGCTGGGTGTCGCCGCGTGGCGGGTCGCCTTGCCGCGCCGGGTGTGACCACGTAGCTTCTCGAGCAATTGAAGTGCAGACCAGCGAACGCGGATGCTCGGAAGTCCGGTGCAATACCGGCGCGGCCCCGCCACTGTAACGGGATGCAGTTGCCGCCACTCATGAAGCCACTGGGCTGTTGCCCGGGAAGGCGAGTGGCGGTGCCCGAAGCCAGGAGACCTCTCCGTTCGCGCCACCAGCAACCCTCGGGGGAGGGAACGGTGGCGTGGTCGTGTCGGGGTCGTGACTGTCTCGTACCCCCCTCTCACGCATCCACGCCCGTTTCCCCAGCACCACCCGGGAAATGGGCGTTCTCGTGACCGCAGCCTCCACCCCGAATCGACTGGTCGTACCCGCCCTCGTGGCGGTGACGATGGGAGCGGTGGCCGTGGGCGTCCTCGTTGGGGCCGTTCCCCTCGCGCCTGACGCGGTCCTCCGTGCGCTCGTCGATCCCACGGCGCCGGAGGCACTCGTCGTCCGGCAGTTGCGTGTCCCGCGTGTCCTCCTCGCCTTCGGTGTGGGGGGGGGACTCGCGGTGGCGGGCGCCGCCCTGCAAGCCCTGGTGCGCAACCCGCTGGCCGAGCCGTGGCTCCTCGGTCTGTCCGGGGGCGCCTCGCTCGGCGCCGTGCTCGCGATGGTGCTGGGTGTGGGGGGGGGATGGGGCGTCGCTGGCGCCGCAACCCTCGGCGCCCTGGGGGCGATCGCCCTCGCCTACCGGGTCAGTGTGGTCGCGGGTCGCCGCCTTGATCCGCGCGTCCTGATCCTCGCGGGTGTCGTCGTGGGAGCGTTCGCGAGCGCGGTGAGCACCGCGGTGCTGGCGCTGGCCGATCCGTTCACCTTTCGGGCCGCGGCCATGTGGCTGTTCGGGGGCTTCGCCGGTGCCACCTGGCAGGCCGTCGGCCGCTTTGCGCTGGTCGCCACGCCGGCGCTCCTCCTCCTGCTCGCGCTCGCCCGAGGCCTGGATCTCCTCGCCTTGGGCGAAGAACCTGCGGCCG
>JAABRY010000066.1 GCA_011390645.1 Gemmatimonadota bacterium | reverse complement strand
CGGCCTGCGTGAGGACCGCCGCAGGCGACACGAACGGATCCGGAGGCACCGGCAACGCCAGCAACCACTCTTCGCCAAAGCGGGCGCCGGCATCCGGCTCCTTGAGCAACAGGCCAGCGTGGCGGAGTCGCGCCACGAGGCGAGCTGCGATGGGGATGTCCATGATGAAGCGGCCATCACTCGGATCATCGTCGGCGTCCAACGCCTCTTTGGTGGCCTTCTCCGCGAAGCTTCGCAACGGTTCCGGCACCTGCTCTTCCAGCAGGCGGAACAGCTCGTTGTGGGCC
>JAABRY010000065.1 GCA_011390645.1 Gemmatimonadota bacterium | reverse complement strand
AGATCGAGCGCCTCCGCCGCCGTGCACAGTCCCGCGCGGACGGCCTCCACGATGCCGGTGTGGATCGCGTTGAGGCGGCGATTCTCCAGGATCAGGCGCCCACGGCGCGAGAAGAGTCCGGCCTTGCCGCCGGTCCCGCGCAGGCGATCACCGTCCACCGGCCCGGGCGCGATGGCGTTGATCTGGATCTCGGGACCCACGAACTCGGCGAGGTTCTCCGTGAGCGCGCGCTGCCCTGCCTTGGAGACGGCGTAGTCCGCGCGGTTGGGGTACGGCACCGCGATGAACTTCTCGCCCCCGAAGTACGATGAGACGTTGAGGATGTAGCCGCTGCCACGCCGCTTCATGAGCGGCACGACCTTCTCGATCAACGAATAGTTGGAGAGGAGGTTGGCCGAGAGGGTGTTGCGCCATTCATCCAGCGTCATGTCCACGACCATTTGCTCGGCACCGGCGATCCCTGCGTTGTTGATCAGGTAGTCGACGTGACCGTACCGAGCGAGCGTGGCGTCGACGACCTGGCGCAAGGCGCCCTCGTCGGCGACGTCGACGTCCGCGATCGCGGTCACCCGGCTCTCGGCGTCGTAGTAGCCGATGTCGGTGAGCTCGCTGACGATGCGGTCGCGCATCTCGGTGAGCTGGCCGGCGCCCCGCGCGCAGATCATCACGCGGGCACCGCCGAGTGCCAGCAAGCGTGCCAACTGCCCGCCGATGCCCGCGGACCCGCCCGTGATGAGTGCGACCTTGCCAAGGTGCAGGCCCAGCAGGCTCTCCATCCACCCGAAGGTTGCCTTCCGGGCGCCGGTCGCGTCCACGATCGACGGCGGCGTGTACAGCGTGACGGAGTTGATGCGCCGTTGCGTGTAGAGCAGGCGTGCCGCTTGTCCGCTGGTGAACGGCAGCCCCTCGGGCTCCGTGTTCGTCCAGCGCACGATCTGGTTGACCCAGTCGGCGGCGTCGCGATCGCCGCGCGCGACCTGTTCCGCCGCCTCCCCGCGCCAGACACGTGAGAGCTCTTCCAACGCGGCACGCAGCACGTCGGCGTAGCGATTGCCGTGACCGTCGTCGCCATTCGAGAGGAAGACGACGTGGGGATCGCTTCCCGATGGTGGGTGATCGGCCCAGACCCGCGCCAGTTCCCGCGCCACTGCGATCGAACCGCCCAGTTCTGCCTCGAGGAACGAGGCGACATCGCGGTCGGACGCCTCGCTGCACGCGTCACGGAAGCGCCATGGCCCGAAGAACGGGAGGATGATCGCGCCGTGAATGCCGCGCTCTGGCTGCCTCGCATGGTGCAGCGCATCGGTGATGGTGGAGTGGCGGCGCCGATCACACAGCACAGGGATGATGCGGCGATCCTGCTCCGTATCGGCGAGCGCGTGCAGCGCGGCCTGCACCCCCTCTTCGGAGCCGAGACCGAGGAGTACCTCGGCGCCACACCCGGACTGGACGCGAGCGATCTCGAGGGCGTCAGCGACCTGATCCCCGGCGGCCACGAAGACGCGCAGTCCGGTGCCGTCCACCGTGCGCAACTCGGGGCGGGAGAGCCAGGTGCTGCGGCTCTCCTGCCGGACGGCCATGCCATGCGTCACTTCGAAACCATGTGCCGTGAATGCGCCCGAGGCATCGCTCCCGAGGAAGACCACCGTCTCGGCGACATCGGCCGTGGTTGGATAGCGTGTGGTGGGCACGCCGTCGTCGTCCGGACGCTGCAGCGTCATCAGTGCCGTGACGTCGTCGCGCGTGTGGCCGGGTTCCGCGCCGCGCAGCGTGTCCATCGCCGCAAAGACGCGATCAATGCGCTCGCTCGCGATCGGCCCGGGGAAGATCGTGTTGACGCGAATGCCCCGGGGCCCGAGCTCGCGGGCGAGCTGGCGACTCAGCGCGTTGAGCGCGGCCTTGGGGACCGTATAGGCGATGCGACCGTAGTACTCGGTGCGCGAGAAGATCGTCGAGACATTGATGATGGTGCCGCCAGGACGAAGATGCGGCGCCGTGGCGCGCGCGAGGTTCCACGCCACGCCGAGCAGGTTGCGCATGGCATCGCCGACGGTCTCGGTGTCATCGCCGCCGTTGGCTCGCAGCTCCTCGAGTTCGCTGCGGTCGAGCGGCACCGACATGAGCGGTTGCTTCGGGCCAGCACTGCCGGCGTTGTTGATCACGACGTCGAGTCGCCCGATCCGCGTGATGGTCTCATCGATGGCGGCGCGGACCTGCCCCGGATCACCCGCGTCGAAGATCAGCATCTCGACGTCGGCGGCGCGTCGCTTGGTCGCGCTGAGGAGGCGACGGCGGGCCGTTTCGAGCTTCTCCTTGTTGCGCCCGCACATCAGGAGCGTGGCACCCTCCTCAAGGCAGCGCCGGGAGATCATCTCGCCAATGTTGCCGGCCGCGCCGGTGAGCAGGATGACCTTGCCCTCGAGGCGGCCGATGCCTCGAGACGGTGCGGGGGTGCGCTTGGCGCGAGCGCTGGTCGTGCGCGTGCGACGTTCAGCCATGGTGTGCGCCTCCGCGCAGGGCGGCAGCCCAGCGCTCGAAAAGTTCATCCCGGCTGCGAATGCCCGGGGCCGGCAGGGCGTGGTTCACGACATAGTTGGCACCAGCATGTTTGTTGTCCCACATCGCCTGATGGGCCGCGGGCAGGGCGTCCCACGGCACGAGCGTCGGCGGCGTGACCTCCAGCTGGCCCGCTGCGATCATCTCGTTCATGCGGGTCACCTCGTACGCGTTGCAGAGGTGCGTGCCCGCGATCGTGGCCCCGGGCATCACGATACGCCGCTGGCGCATCCAGACCTGTGGCGCGTAGAAGGTGTAGCGGCGTCCCTCCATCGCCTCGAAGTACACGACCCGCCCCGTGAACGGCTTGACGAGTGACGTCGAGACGCCCAGCGCGTCATGTGCAGCCCGCTCGATGATCAGGTCTGGAGCGCCACGCGGGTTGTCAGCGGCACGAAGCAGGCGGCCGACCGCCGTGCCGAACGGCTTGATCGTGCGCTCCTGAAAGGCACGCACTGCATCCTTGAACTCGGGGGTGTCGCGCTTCGGGTCCGGGAATTCCGGCAGGGTGTCTGGCCATGCGAAGTCCTCGCCTTCCCGACGCTCGAGTTCCTCGATGGAGACGACGCCGCGCACCCGGTCGCCGAAACCCAACGACTGGACAAATTCGCGTTGTGCATCCGTGCGGGTGGCGACGACGATGCGGGCACCCGCGGTGCGAGAGGCTTCGATCGCTTCGAGGCCGCCTTCGTCGAGCAGGGTGGTGGGGTCACCGACGCCGTAGTAGACGAGGACCGATTCCCCCCCCCCGAGCCTCGCCTCGGCCAGCATCGCATCGGCAGGGCGGTGCCCGGGCTTGCCGACGAAGGTGAAGTAATAGCCCGACGACGCCCCGTAGAAGGTGAGCGTCCCACCCTCCTCCAGGAGCTGGAACGAGCGAGGGAACGCGGTCTCGCCGGCATGGGACACCACATAGTCGGCCCGGCGTCCGGCATGGGCACTGCGCAGGGCTTCGACCAGCGGCGCACCGGCGGCCTCCCATGCCGCGATCGCCTCCGGCTCACTCGGGACGCGCGTCCAGATATCGGCGAGTGCCGGGTCACGACGATTGATCGCGTGGGCACCCTCCCGGACCACGGCCTCGGCGCGTTCCGACGAAGAGACCAGCCCGGTGACGCGCAAACCGGCGCGCACTGCGGCCTTGAGCGCCTCGTGACCGGTGCCCGTTGCGGCGCCCTCGACGAAGAGCGTTCGACCAGGTTGCACCGCGAGTGTCGTGAAGAGCGCGCGCACGACCGTGCCGAGATTCAACACATACGAGCCGGCGGCCTCGAGCGTGAGGTCGGCCGGGACCGGATGGAGCTGGGGACCCTGGACCCGGAGGAACTGCTGATGACTACCGGTGTCGGTCTCGTAGCCCTGGATCGCGAAGCCGGCATACATGGGGTCACGGCCGGCCATCGGTGACAGCAGCTCGCTGGTGCCGGAGTAGACCGTGACGAGGTCGCCCACCGCGAGGCGCCCCTCACGACGCACCTCGCTGCCGAGGGAGACGACGAGCCCGACGCCGCCGGAACCGGTCACCTGCCAGTCGAGGTCGTGATTGTCGAAGGGTGACACCGGAATGCCGGTGATCGCCCAGATGTCGTTGAAGTTGACCTCACTCGCCAGCACATAGATCAACGCCTCCGTCGGCCCCGGGGTGTCCACCGGGACGACGGCGACCTGCTCGACATCGCGAGGGAGGCCGTGACCGGGTGCACCCGTCTCGGCATCGCGCAACACTGCGTGTCCGTATTGCCATGCAGGGATCGGCGTGTAGCCAGGCCAGAATGGCGCGCCGAGCGGGAGGAGGTCACCGCTCGACTCGAGCGTAGGCCACGTCGCGGCGTTAGGCAGTGCATCGCGACGAATCGGCAGCGGTGCGCTGCGCCGGTCCAGGAAGGCGCGGATGCCTGCCTTGCCCGCTTCCGGATCCACCACGGCCTGCGCGAAGAGATCCGCCTCACGCCGCAGCCCTGCCTGCATCCCCTGCGTCCACCCCGTCTCGATCGCTTCCAGGACACGTGCGAGCGCGGCCGTACGACCGACGCGTGCCGCCTGGGCCTTGAGGCGCGCGACTTCCGGGTGTGCCAAGACGGCCGCGAGATCTGCCGTGCCCGGTCCATCCCAGCGTCGTCGCGCTGCCTGGCGCTCGGCGAACAGTGCGGTCACTGCTGCCTCGCCGGCGGCCAGATCGCGGAGCATCGCCGACGCGACGGCCACGGCCCCGGCCTCCTCCGTCGCGAGTCGATCCACGATACCATCGCGGCAGGCTTCCTCGGCGGTGATCGTTCGGCCACCCGCGACCACCTCAATGGCGCGCAACAGGCCGGCCTCGCCATCGCGTTCGGCGAGCAGGCGCGGCAGGCGTTGGGTGCCACCGTAGCCCGGCAACAGGTTGAGGCGGATTTCCGGCTGGCCCAGGACGGCGGTGGGTTCCGCGATGCGATAGTGGCAGGCGAGGGCGAATTCCATCCCCCCCCCAAGTGCGACCCCGTTGATGGCCGCGATGCACGGCTTCGGGCTCGCCTCGATCATGCGGAAGGCGAGGTGAGCGTTGTTGGGCAGCGGAAGCGCCTCGTCGAGCGTGCGGACTTCCTCAAGGAGCTGGCGGATGTCCGCGCCTGCCACGAAGGTGGAGGGTCCGTGGCCCGTGAAGATGATGCCTGCCACATCCGTGCGGCGCGTGAGGTGCTCGACCAGCGTGACGAGTTCGTCGAGGGCCCGCTCGTTGAGTGCGTTCACCGGCGGGTTATGGACGGCCACCAAGGCCACCAACCGCCCATCGGGGAGCGGGGTGTAGCGGATGCGGAAATACCGGGTCGCTTCGAACAGCCGCTGGGAGGCTTCGACGTCCTGCCGCTCATTCCACGTGGCGATTGCCGAGCGGATACCATCGAGGGATTCCGGGTTGCGGAGCGTGGACGCGTCCCCGATATCGCTCCCTTCCACGATCGCGCGCACCATCCGGCGCACATACTTGCCGCTGCGGGTCTCGGGAAATGCCGGCACGACGATGAAGTCAGCCGGAACGGCAACAATCCCCTTCTCCTGACGCACCAACTCGGCCAGGCGCTGGCGGTCATCGCCGCTGAAGGTGCGGCCAGGCACGACGGTGACGAACGCGAGTGGGGTGAGACCTTTCTCGCGATGCGGCGCGCCCACCACGATCACGTTGCCGATCGGGGAGTCCTTGCGCAATTGCTTGTCGCGCAGGATGGCGCCTTCGATCTCTTCGGTGCCGAGGCGGTGGCCTGACACGTTGATGACATCATCACTCCGGCCATGAAGGGAGAACGAGCCGTCGGCATGGCGCACGGCGAAGTCGCCCTGCGTGTAGGCCAGTGTGTCCGCCCAGCGCCGCCAGTAGGTCTGTGTGTAGCGCGCGATATCGCCGCGCCAGCGCCGATCCACGACACCGTCCGCCACGTGGAAGTGCTCGGTGTCGCCCCAGATCGTGCGACAGAGGTATGGGTATGGATGGGCGATGACGATCTCGCCCTTTTCGCCATCCTCGGCACGTCGATGCGACACCCCGGCTGCAGTCGGCTCGCCCTCGGCAATCCAGACATCGCCGTGCACCCACGGCAGCGGATAGGTATGCGCGTCGGCACGGAGCGGGAAGTCGGTATTGCCGTAGAAGTGCGTCCAGACGATGCCGCCGTGCTCAGTGGCCCAATAGGAATTGATGTACCAGGGCGTCAGCAATTCCATGGCGAATTCCTGCACGGTCGGCGAGACCGGCTCCGCGCAGAAGGTGGCCACGCGCAGCGAGTCGCGCGAGTAGCGACGCACATCCTCCGCGTGCTGCGGATCAGACATCACCGACTTGAGGAAAGTGGCGCCCGCCTTGAAGATCGTGACGCCGTAGCGCTCGATGATCGAGGCGAATCGCCCGGCCGATGGGAAGAGCGGGGCACCCTCGGCGAGGATGCTGGTGACCCGGCAACAGAGTGCTGCGGCGAGCATGTAGCTCTGGCCGGTGATCCATCCCGGATCTGCCACGACGTACATGACATCGCCGGGACGCGCGTCGAATGCCACACGCATCGTGTGAGCGACACCTGCTAGGTACCCCCCATGCACGTGCACGACGCCCTTCGGCTTGCCGGTCGAGCCGGAGGTATAGATGAAGAAGAGCGGGAACTCCGCGTCCAGTGGCAGCGGCGGCACGACGCTCCAGATCACCCGGGCGAGGTCGTGATCGGAGAGCGCGGAGAGATCACGATCGAGGCCCAATGCGCCAGCGGCATCCTGCAGCGTGCTCTCCGCGGCGGCGAGCAGTTCGTGGCTCCACCTGTCCCGCTCAGGACGCCAACGCAGGTCGCCCTGCCCGGTGTGGCGCACCACGATCACCGTATCGACCCGCGGTGGCGAGGCGACGAGCGCGCTGGCCACGGCAATGCGCACCTGACTCAGGACGGCAGCGACCGGCGCCAGGGCGGCGGGAAGACCCTCCAACGCGCGCCCCAGCGCCCGCATCACATCGGAACGGGTGAGGGTGATCTCGTCGGCGAGGAGCTCCGCCGTCTCGTGGGCGATGCGTTCGATCACCTCCGCATCGAGGCCCACGCTGGTGAGGGCGAGACGCAACTGCGCCACGGCCACGTCCACGGCGAGGTAGTCATCAAGCGCCGGGTCGGTGTACGCCTCCTTGAAGGCGACCACCTGGGCGTTGCGATACCCACCGTCGGCGGTGAGCACGACACGTGCGCCCGCATCATGGATGCGGTCTGACAGCGTCTTGTCGGAGAAGCCTCCGAAGACGGGCGTGAAGACGATCCCGAGGCGCTTCGCGCCCTCCTCCCAGTACACCTGCGCGGGGATGTTCGGCATGTTGAGCGCGATGCGGTCGCCGGCACGCAGTCCGAGTGCGCGCAGGGCGATCGCGGCCCGTGCGGATTCCAACAGCAAGCGTCGGCGCGTGATGCGTTCCTGCGTGACCGGTCCCCCGCGTCCGTTGTCCAGCGACTGGTCCCACCGATCGCCCTCGAAATGGAACGCGACGTCGCTCCCGTGACCGGCAAGCACGTGGCGGTCGATCTCGTTGAAGGCCGCGTTGGTGCGCCCGCCATCGAACCACCGATAGAACGGCGCCTGGCGATCATCGAAGGCACGATCCCACGGTTCATGCGATTCGGGGTAGGGCGCCTCGACCGCTGCGAGGGTCGCGGCATCCCACCCAGTCCATCTGCGTGACGCCTCATCCCAGGTGATCCACGCGCCTGAACCACCCAGTGCGGGATCAAACCAGTGCAGTTCGCGCTTGGCGATGGCCCCGTGGAAGGCGCCCGGCGCGGTGAGGCTGGCCTCGCGACTCGTGAGCCAGTCTGCTCGCGTGCGCAAGGGATTGTGGGCAGGGATCGGTACGGCGGTCGGGTCGAGGGGCATTGTCAGACGAGCCTCGGAGATTGGGTGGCAGGCAGCGGACGCCCCGGGTCCGCCGCCGATCTGGACACCAAAGGTGCTTCGCGCGATCAGTGCACCATGACCGCCATCCGACAAGGAATCAGGACGCTGTAGTCGAAGTCGAGCACGACAGCCGGATCATGCTTGCCGGCAGCATCGTGCAACGGAAAGTCGGCAGCAGAGCGGTCCTTTGTTGCGATCGTGCGGAGGCGAAGGACGCCGAAGTCGCTGCGACCAGGGAGGGGGTCGGTCGCGAGCACCTCAGACCAGGCGTAGATCGTGTCGCCCGCAAAGCATGGTGCCACGTGTCGCCCTCCGTGAATGGCGACCGGGCCGAGCGTATTCGCGAGGCCGTTGAACGAGAGCGCCCGTGCCATGCTGATCACATGGCCACCATAGACGATACGCCGGCCAAACCGCCCCTCGCGCTCGACATGGGCGTTGAAATGGACGCGGGCCGTGTTCTGGAACAGGCGAGCGGCGGACATGTGGTCACTGTCCTCGATGGTGACCCCATCGACATGATCGATCCGCTCCCCTACGTGGTAGTCCTCCCAACAAAAGGAAGTTCCCGCGGCGCGGGCGTCCCATCCACCCGGAGCAAGTTGGTACGGGACCACGATCTCCGACGCCGGCACGGCCGACGGCAGGTCCGGAATCTGTGCGGCCTCTGGAGCCAGCGAGACGCCGAGGTCGCGCTTGCGGACCATCACCCAGCGGGCGTAATCGAGCACCATGTCGTCGTGCTGATTGGTCCCGACTGAGCGGACGTAGACCACCCCGGTCTTGCCATCGGTGTTCTGCTTGAGGCCGATGACGGTACTGCGCGTCTGCAGCGTGTCGCCGGGGAAGACGGGCACCCCAAAGCGGCCGTCGGCGTACCCGAGGTTGGCGATCGCGTTGAGCGAGATGTCGGGAACCGTCTTGCCGAACACCAGATGGAAGGCGAGCATCGGATCGACCGGGGCACGGGGGAGGCCGAGGGATGCCGCAAAGGGGGAGGACGAGGTGTACGCGAAGCGCGCGCCGAACAGCGCGAGGTAGGTCGCCACGTCACCTTCGGTGACCGTGCGCGGGGTCGCGTGCACGATCTCCTGGCCGAGGCGGAAGTCCTCGAAGAAATTCCCGCGCTGGGTCTTCGGCGACGTCATGGGCGACTACAGACCGTAGGCCGTGGCGAGTTCCGGGTCACGCGAGGCGACGAGGCGGGCGAGGTCCACCAGCACCTTCGCCTGCTTCCAGGTGGCGTCGTCCTGCATCTTCCCCTCGAGCATTGCCACACCCGCGCCGTCCGGCATCGCGGCCAGAATGCGCAGCGCGAAGCGCACCTCTTCCACATCCGGCGAGAAGACCCGGCGTGCAATGGCGATCTGGTTGGGTGCCAACGACCACGCACCGGTGCAGCCCATGAGGAAGGCACTCCGGAACTGCGCCTCGCAGCCGGCTTCATCCTTGAGGTCGCCGAACGGGCCGTAGAAGGCGCGAATGCCGCTCGAGACGCAGGCATCCACCATCCGCCCGAGCGTATAGTGCCAGAGGTCCTGCTGCACGAAGGCACGCGGTGCGCCATCGGGGGTCGGGTCGGCGAGCACGCCGTGGAAGGGGTGTCCCCCCCCCACGCGCGTCGTCTTCATCCCGCGAGACGCCGCGAGGTCGGCCGGTCCAAGGCTCATCCCGTGCATGCGCGGGCTCGACGCCGCAATCGCCTCGACGTTCTTCACGCCTTCGGCGGTTTCGAGCAGCGCATGAATCAGGATCGGACGGGTGATCCCGTGGCGTGCCTCGAGGAGTGCGAGGTACTGGTCCACGAAATGAATGTCCCACGGTCCTTCCACCTTCGGAATCATCACCACGTCGAGGCGATTGCCGACGGCAGCGATGATGTCCGACATGTCGTCGAGGAACCACGGGCTGTTGATGCCATTCACGCGCACCCAGAGCGCGGTGTCACCCATCGACGTTTCCTGGGCCGCCGTGATGAAACCCGCGCGTGCCGCGTCCTTGGCGTCAATGGCAATCGCGTCTTCGAGATTGCCGCAGAGGACGTCCACCTGGCGTGCGGTCTCGCCAAGGCGCGCCCGGATCTTCTCGATGTGCGGCGGGAAGAAATGGATGACGCGCTCCGGGCGGACCGGGAGTTCACGGAATGGGGCGGGCGCGCCGATGGCGAGCGGCTGATAGAAGCGGTTCGGAAGCTTCACGTGCGGGTGCTCCAGGGGGTCAGAGTCGTGACATCACGCTCGTGCAGGGCCGGCCACAATGCCTGCATCATGTAAACGCCCAACGTCGGCTTCGCCAAGCCCGAGCAGGTTCATCAGGATTTCGTCGGTGTGTTCGCCGAGGCGCGGCGCCGCTGTCGGAACATGGCGAGGACTCGCCCCGAAGGCGAGTGGGGACCCCGAGGCCAAGTATTGTCCCACCCCGGCCTCCTGCACCATGGCGAACAGCGGGTTGTCAGCCGAGCAGTCAGGGTCTTCGACCAACGCCTCCCGGACGGTACGATAGGGTCCCCAGGTCACGCGGTGGGCGGCGAACTGCTCCGTGACCTCGGCGAGCGTCCGCGCGGCGAACCACGGGGCGAGCAGTGAGGCGATGGTGTCCCGGGCATGAAACCGTCCCCCTTCCGAGGTGACGTCCACCCCCGGGTGGCCCTCGAGCTCCCCTGCGATACCGGTTGCCGCGCTGAGGCACTTCCACTGGGCATCGGTGAGACCGACCACCATGGCTCGACGTCCGTCCCGAGTCACGAAGTCACGGCCGAAGGCCCCGTACAGGTCGTTGCCGTACTTGGGGCGGTCCACATCATTGACCATCACCTCGGCGATCAGTCCCAGGTGGCCGAGCACGGCGAGCCCGACGTCCTTGAGGGCGATCGACACCAGTTGCCCCTCCCCGGTACGATCCCGGTGCCGCAAGGCCGCGAGGAGACCGACGGCGATCATCTGGCCGGTGATGCAGTCCCATGCAGGGAGGACGTGGTTGATCGGCAGCGGATGGTCCGCCGGCCCGGTGAGCCCGGGAAAGCCAAGCTGCGGATTGACGGTGTAGTCGACCTCCGAGCCACCATCCCGCCGACCGGTGAGGTTCACCATGACGAGATCGGTGCGGCTGGCCGCGAGCGTGGGGTAGGCCAACCACCCCTTCGCCGGGAAGTTGGTGCTGAAGATGCCGGCGTCCGGCCCGGGGGCAGTGATCAGTGCCGTGAGGAGTTCCTGTCCTTCGGGCGATCGAAAGTTCACCGCGATCGAACGCTTGCCGCGATTCAGGCCTGACCAGAAATGGCTGTGCACGCCGTCAGGCGTGACGGGCCAGCGATGCGCATCGAGTCCGCCACCGATCGGGTCGAAGCGGATGACGTCGGCACCGAGTTGGGCCAACGTCATCCCCCCGAGTGGAGCGGCGATGAACGCTGATCCCTCGATCACGCGCAACCCGGAGAGTGGACCGGCGCGCGTCACACGACCCGATTGGCGCGGAGCGCAGCAATGGTGGCGTCATCCAGGTTCAGCACCTCACGCAGCACTTCGTCGGTATGCTGCCCGAGGGTTGGCCCCAGAGTGCGGATCGCACCAGGCGTTTCCGAGAGACGCGGCACGGGTGACGGCACGATCATCACATCCCCGGTCTCCGGATCCTCGATGGATTGCAGATTCTTGCGCGCGTGCACATGCCGGTCGCCGAAGATGTCCGAGATGTCGTTGAGTGGCCCCGCAGGTGTCGCGGTGCTGTAGCAGCGTCGCAGTACCTCGTCGCGTGTGAGGGAGCCACACCAGTCACGCACGATCTCGTTGACGTCGTGCCGATGTTCCAGACGCGCCTTCTGGTCGCCATAGGTACTGCTGGAGGCGAGCTCCGGCCGACCCATCGCGTCGGCGAGACGGGTGAAGAGATGGTCCGTTGCACACGAAATCGCGACCCATTTGCCGTCCTTCGTGGCGAAGTGGCCGTGGGGGCAGGCGAATTCGTTGTGCGAGGAACCGTGGCGCTCGCGCACCGTCCCGTACATGCCGTACGCCGGCGCGAGTTCCTCGGTACAGCGAAAGACCGATTCGTACAATCCGATGTCCACGTACTGCCCTTCGCCGGTGGCATCGCGATGCCGCAACGCCATCAGGACGCCCATGCATCCGTACAATCCGGTCAGGTAGTCGCCGAGCGTGGTGGATCCCGGGGTGACCGGGGTGCCTTTCGGCATCCCCGAGAGATACGCGATACCCCCGACCGCATGGGCGACGCGCGCGAACCCTGGCCGATTGCGGTACGGCCCGGTCTGACCGTAGCCCGTCACACGCAGCATCACGAGGCGCGGGTTGATCTCGCGCAGCACATCCCAGCCGACGCCCCATTTTTCGAGTGTGCCGGTGCGGAAATTCTCACAGACGACATCCGTCTCCGCGACCAGTCGCTTGAAGAGCTCGACTCCCTCCGGCTTGCGAATGTCGAGCGTGACCGAACGCTTGTTGCGGGACTCGCTCAGCCAGGTGAGCGTGTCACCGCGCGCAGATGGCGTGCCGAACCGACGCAGGACGTCACCGCCGAGCGGATGCTCGATCTTGAGCACGTCGGCGCCGAACTCGGCGAGCAGCGTGGCGCAGAAGGGGGCCGCGATGACGGTCGCGATGTCGATGACGCGGATGCCGGCCAAGGGCTGCGCGCTGGTCTCAGGAGTTGTCATCGTCACACCACTCGCTGCTGCCGCAGCGCGGCAAGCTCGGTGGCGGTGATGCCGAGCAGGTCGTGCAGCACCTGCTCCGTGGCATCGCCGAGCAACGGACCGAGATTCGTGATGCGACCGGGCGTGGCGGAGAGCCGCGGGATGACCCCGGGAATGACCACCTCGCCGATATCGTCCTCGTGCATGCGGGCGAGGTTGCCACGGGCCTCGAATTGGGGGTCGGCGAAGATGTCGGCAATGCTGTTCACGGCGCCGACGGGCACTTCGTGTTCGAGACAACAGGTCATCAGTGCCTCGCGACTCTGGCCAGCAACCCAGTCGATGACCATCTGGTTGACGAGATCACGCGCGGCAAGTCGCTTGTGCTGGTCACCGTAGAGGCTGCTGGAGGAGAGTTCCGGCATCTCCATCGCCACGGACAGGCGTTCGAACATCTTGTCGGTGGTGCAGGCAATCGCGACCCACTTGTCGTCGGCGGTGCGGAAATGCCCATGCGGAACCGCGATGAAGCTTCCCGCCCCCTCGCGCTCACGGATCTTGCCGAACATGCCGTAGGCGGTGGCGATTTCATCGAGAATGCGGAAGACCGATTCGTAGATACCGACGTCCACCAATTGGCCGCGCCCGGTTGTTTCCTGGTGACGCATCGCAATCAGCACACCGACCGCGCCGAAGACCGACGCGATGTAGTCGCCCAGCGGGACGGTGCCCGGGAGTACGGGGGTTTCGCCCGGGAAGCCTGCGAGATAGGAGAGACCGCCGAAGGCCTCGGCGATGTGGGCGAAGCCCGAGCGCCGACGATACGGGCCGGTTTGGCCGTAACCGGAAACCCGCAGCATCACGAGGCGAGGGTTGGCCGCATGGATGTCGGACCACCCCAGCCCCCATTCCTCCATGGTACCGGGGCGGAAGTTCTCGATGAGGACGTCGCTCTTCTCAAGCAACCGAAGGAAGAGCGCGACCCCCTCGGGTTGACGCAAGTCAATCGTGACCGACTTGCGGTTGCGCGCCTCACTCAGCCACTTGAGGCTGGCATCCTCACGGGGGCTCGGGGTACCATACCGACGCATCGGATCGCCGCCGATCGGGTGCTCGACCTTGATGACCTCGGCGCCAAATTCGCCCAGCATCGACGCGGCGTAGGGGCCGGCGAGGAAATTCCCGACGTCCACGACACGAACTCCGCTCAGGGGCAATCGCACGGCTTCACCTTCAGGCGGCAACCAGACCGTCCTCGCGTTGGCGGGCTATTTCGATGGGGTGACCACGGTATGCAGGATGATCAAAATCAATATACGGCGTGGATAGGCCGCACCGAAACCATGACCGACCTGCTGGCCCCGTCGCAGGCCCAGGCCGCCGGCGCGATGTTCGACCTCGACGGGGGCGAATTGGAGGGTGGTCACCCCCTGCCTCCCCTCTGGCAGTGGTTCTATTTCCTGGCCCGGGCCCCCCAGGCCTCGCTCTCAGGGGATGGCCACCCGGCTCGGGGCGGCTTCCTTCCGCCGATTCCCTATCCGCGACGGATGTTCGCTGGGGGCCGCCTCACCTTCCATCAGCCCCTGACCGTCGGGGAGCCTGCGCAGCGGGAAGGGGTGATACGGCAGGTCACCCTGAAGTCCGGGCGCTCAGGACCGCTCGCGTTCGTGACGGTGGGCTACCAATACACTCAGGGAGGGAAGCTCTGCATCGAGGAAGAGCAGGATATCGTCTACCGCGAGCCGGGTGATGCTGTTCCTGCGCCGGTGGAGGTGGTGCTCCCCGCCCCGCAACCGGGAGTGCGCCGTCATGTCGTGACACCCGACACCCGACTGCTCTTCCGGTTTTCGGCGCTGACCTTCAATGCCCACCGCATCCACTACGACCGCGAGTATGCACGCATCGAGGAGGGTTACCCGGGTCTGGTTGTGCACGGCCCGCTCCTCGCCATGCAACTCCTCGCGTTTGCGACGGAGGCTACTGGTGCGCCCGTGAGCGGCTTCGAGTTCCGCAGCGAGCGGCCGATGTTCGACCTTGCCGACTACGCGCTCGAGGCCAGGGCAATCGGCAATACGGTGGAGCTGGCCGCCATCGGACCCGACGGCCAGGTCGCCCAACGCGCCACTGCGACGCTCGCCACACGAACTGGTTAGGACAGCCCCTCGATCACGCCGTCACGCGAGACACTCATGCCTTCCGCGGCCGGGACCTTCGAGAGGCCCGGCATCGTCATGATGTCCCCCGTCTTGCAGACCACGAAGCCAGCACCCGCAGAGCCCCAGACCTCGTTGACGGTGATGCGGAAGCCCTTGGGTGTGCCCAGACGCGTGGCATCGTCGGTCAGTGAGTACTGCGTCTTCGCCATGCAGACGGGGGTCTCACCCATCCCGATCGACTCGAGGTAGTCGATCTGCCGCCCGGCCGCGGGGGTGAAGTCGACCCCATCGGCTCCGTACACCTTGCGCGCGATCATCTCCGCCTTGCTGCGAATCGGGAGCGACACATCGTAGATCGGCGCGAAGTCGGCCACGCCCCCCTCAAGCAAGGCCAGCACCTCGCGCGCCAGTTCCTCGCCTCCGGCACCACCCTCTGCCCAGACATTGGTGTACGCGACGCGCACGCCGATGTGCTCCGCATACTCCGTGACCATGGCAATCTCGGCAGGCGTATCGGAGAGGAAGCGATTGACGGCGACCACCACCGGCACCCCGAACTGCTGCACGTTGCGCACGTGGTGTTGCAGGTGGGGCAGGCCGAGCTTGAGGGCCTCGAGGTTCTCGGTGGTGAGGGCGTTCTTGGGGACGCCGCCCTGCATCTTGAGCGAGCGAATGGTGGCGACCACCACGGCGGCTTGTGGCCGAAGTCCACCGGCGCGGCACTTGATGTCGAAGAACTTCTCCGCGCCGAGGTCGGAACCGAAGCCCGCCTCCGTGATCACCACATCTCCCAAGGCGAGGGCGGCACGCGTGGCCACCAGCGAGTTGCACCCATGAGCGATGTTGCCGAACGGGCCCGCGTGCACGAGGGCGGGGCCGCCTTCGAGCGTCTGCACGAGGTTGGGCCGCAACGCATCCTTCAGGAGCAGCGTCATCGCACCGGTCGCCTTCAGGTCTCGCGCGCGGACGGGCTGACGATTCGCTCCTGCGGTCGAGCCGACAATGATCCGGCCGAGGCGTTCCTGCAGGTCCTCGAGGTCGGAGGCGAGGGCAAGGATCGCCATGATCTCGCTCGCCGGGATGATGACCCAGCGCTCCTCGCGCGGCACGCCCTCGGCGGGTCCGCCCAGTCCGATGATCGCCTTGCGCAGGGCCCGATCGTTCATGTCGATGGTGCGCGGCCAGGTGATGCGTCGCGGGTCGAGCCCGGTCGGGTTCCCCTGCTGCAGCGAGTTGTCCATCATCGCCGAGAGCAGGGAATGCGCGCTGGAGATGGCGTGGAAGTCGCCCGTGAAGTGGAGGTTGATGTCTTCCATCGGGAGCACCTGGGAGTATCCCCCCCCCGCGGCACCTCCCTTCACCCCGAAGACCGGTCCGAGACTCGGCTCGCGAATCGCGAGGACGGCATTGGTGCCGATGCGACGGAGGGCCTGCGCGAGGCCGACGCTGACCGTGCTCTTTCCTTCGCCGGAGGGGGTGGGCGAGATCGCGGTGACGAGGACGAGCTTGCCGCGGGGTGGACGCGTGGCGAGCTCGAGCGGAAGCTTCGCCTTGAACTTGCCATACTGGTCGATGTCGTCTGGCGTGAGGCCGAGGTCGGCGGCCACATCGGTGATCGGGCGGAGCGTGGCGCCCTGAGCGATGGCAATGTCGGAAGGCACGGACGTGGTGGTCACGAAGGCTCCATGTGTGGTGGCAAGGGCGGGGGATGATCCGCGGCATCGCCGGTACGCAGGCGCATCGCGGCATGTTGCAGGACACTGAGGGTGTTCACGTTGAGAAAGGCCGCATGCAGGTCCGCCGCGTCGTGGACGGCACAGTGGAGGCTGTCGGTCCAGCCCAACACGCTGCGCCCGCCACGGTCGAGGTAGTGGCCGAGCGACGCGCGCAATGCGGTGCGTACGAGGAGGAAGAGTTGCTGGGTCCGATCGCCATCGTGCGGCATCGCGACCTCCGCCTGCCGGTCATGCAACGCGATCGCGAGCCGCTGGACCAGGTTGGTATCCAGAAGGGGAGCATCACCTGGGCAACAGAAGGCATATGGGGTGTCCACTCGACCGAGTGCCGCGTGGAGTCCACCGAGCGGACCGAGGCCCGGTGCCAGATCGGGGACGACCATGTCACCCCACTCAGCGTAGTCTGGCAGGTGGCGATTCGCCGAGATGATGATGCGTGCGACTTGCGGTGCAAGGCGCGCGTGGACATGCCCGAGAAGGGACGTCGGGCCCACCAGGGTGAGCGCCTTTTCGGTCCCGCCCATGCGGCGCGCCTCGCCGCCGCACAGGATGATGCCGGTGATCTCACTGCCAGCGATCACGCCGTCGCTTCCGTGGCTCGCAGCATCGCGACGGCGCGTCCCACCAGGGGGTGCAGTGGCGGGGTGCCCGCGTCGTACATCTGGAAGAGTTGCTCGCGCATGGTCGGTGCCCAGAAGCTGCGCAGGTGCTCCGCCACGCCGGGCACTGCTTCGTCATCAGGATAGGCCGCGAAGAAATCCGCGATCTGCGTGGACATGCGAACGAGGTCAGCTCCCTGCATGCACCACCTCCGACGGAAATCTCACAACCCGACGGCCTGGCCCCGCGCAGGCGATCGGCACCCGCAGCACGTCCGACCAACTGAGCGCGAGCGTCGTCGGTGCGGAGATCGTGGCGAGCAGTCGTGCTCCAGCCACGGCCGCCTTGGCGACGAGTTCGTAGCTGCAACGTGAGGTCATCGCAATGAAGCCCGGCGTGCCGAGCTGGCCGCTTCGCGCGAGCGCACCGACAAGCTTGTCGAGCGCATTGTGTCGACCGACGTCCTCGCGCACGAGGCGAATGGCGCCGGTCGGGGCGCACCATGCCGCGGCGTGGACGGAGTGCGTCTCGCGATTGACCGACTGATGAGCGGGGAGGGCGTCC
>JAABRY010000007.1 GCA_011390645.1 Gemmatimonadota bacterium | reverse complement strand
ACCATCGTGCTGGCCTCCGCTTCCCCGCGCCGCAAGCAGCTGCTCGAAATGCTCGGCCTTGACCTGCTGGTCGCGCCCGCGCACGTGCAGGAGATCCCGCTCCCCCGCGAGACGCCCGCGGCCTACTCGCGCCGGCTCGCCCGCGACAAGGCCCGCGCGGTGCCAGGCCGCATCGTCCTCGGTGCCGACACCATCGTCGTGCTCGACGGCGCCATCCTCGAAAAGCCGAGCGATGACGAACACGCGCTCGAGATGCTGCGCGCGTTGCAGGGCCGCACCCATGAAGTCATCACCTCGATCTGCCTGATTGCCGACGGTGTCGAACGCGAGGCGGCGGATACGACCGCGGTCACCTTTCGTGCCGCCGAGGATGATTTCCTGCGCGATTACATCGCAACCGGCGAGCCGCACGACAAGGCGGGCTCCTACGGTATTCAAGGGTGGGGCGCCGCATTGGTCGAGCGGATCGACGGCGATTTTTTCGGGGTGATGGGGCTGCCGGTGCGGCTGGTGCTGCAACTGCTGGGGGAGGCGGGGTATGGGTATCGGTTTGGAAAGAAGGGGTAGCGCAGGTGAAACGTGAAAGGTGAAACGGGTCACAACTCGCGATCGCTTCGTGCGGGGAACTCCACCTCGAAGGAATCCCCCGTTTCACCTTTCACCTTTTACCCCCCACCGGCGCTCCCCGCAGCACGTAGCGCCGCCACCACCGCCCCCGCCTTCGCGACCGTTTCCTGAAACTCGGCTTCCGGCACTGAATCCGCGACCACGCCTGCGCCCGCCTGCACGTGGGCGGCGTGGGGGGTGAAGACCGCCGTGCGGATCGCGATCGCGGTGTCCAAGGTGCGCGCGCCATACCCCACATAGCCCACCGCGCCGCCGTACGGACCGCGCCGCGTCGGCTCGAATTCATCGATGATCTGCATCGCGCGCACCTTGGGGGCACCGCTCAGCGTGCCGGCGGGAAACGCCGCGGCGAGGGCGTCGAGGGCGTCGAGTTCCGGACGCAGTGTCCCGCGCACCTCGCTCACCAGGTGCATCACCTGCGAGTAGCGCTCGACGACCATCTGCTCGACGACACGCACCGTGCCGTAGCGTGCCACGCGACCAACGTCGTTGCGGCCGAGGTCCACCAGCATCAGGTGTTCCGCGACTTCCTTCGGATCGGCGCGCATCTCGACTTCGAGGGCGGCATCCGCCTCGGGGGTCGCGCCGCGCCGACGTGTCCCGGCAATCGGGCGCACCGTGACCTCCTCGTTCACCACCCGGACGAGCACCTCGGGGGACGCGCCCGCGATCGTGGTCTCGCCCAGCCGCAGGAAGTAGCAGTACGGCGCGGGGTTCAGGGCGCGCAGCCAACGATAGGTGAGGAACGGATCTGGGGGGGGGACGATGTCGAGCCGGCGCGACAGCACGATCTGGAAGGCATCGCCCGCCGCGATGTATTCCTGGCAGCGGGCGACATCGGCCCGGAACTGGTCATCCGGGTAGGGTGACGCCGGCGCGGGAGCAGGGGCCGGCGTGGTGATCGGGAGCGGGGCCAGCCTGGCCTCGCCACCGAGCCGGGCCAGCCATTCGGCGGCGCGGGTCTCGGCGGCGGCAATGCGCCGTTCGAGTTCCGCATCGTCGATCGTCGGTTCCACCGCCACATTGGCGATCACGATCGCCCGATGGAAGAGGTGGTCGAGCACGAGCAAGGTGTCCACCACCATCGCGACCGCATCGGGGAGGTCACGGTCATCGTGGGGGGGGGACGGCAGGTGCTCGAGGGTGCGCACGACGTCGTAACCCCACACGCCGACCGCCCCGCCCGTGAACGGTGGCAGGCCCGGGACCGTCGGCGACGTCGTCGGCCGGAGCAGCTCGGCAAGGTGCGTGAGCGGCGGCTGGTCGGTGGTCTGCACCGTCCATCCCCCCCCTACGTCGTCACGCCGTGCCACCTCATGGCCACGATAGCGATACACCTCGCGGGGTTCGGTGGCGAGGAAACTCCACCGCGCCCAGCGCTCGCCGCCCTCCAGCGATTCCAGCAGAAAGCCGTACTCACCACGATGCAGCTTCGCGAAGGCGGTGACCGGGGTGTCGCCGTCGAGCAAGACCTCATGCACGAGCGGGACGCGCTGGTGCCCCGCGCGGGCGGCGTCTCGACAGCGGGTGAACGCGTCGCTCATCGTCGAGCTGCCAGGTGCCACGTCCCCTCGGTCACGAGCGGGGCCAGCAGCATGTCGGCCGCGGGTCGGGTGGCGGCGATGAAGGTCAGGTTGCCCTCGGGCGTCGCGTGCCCCACCCCGAGTGCCTGTTCGAGCAACGCCAGCGTCCGATACCGCGCGAGCGCCTCGGGAGGGGCCATGAAGTGGGCGGCGTAGCTGAAGCGCAGGGTGGCGCCCGCTGGGAGTGCGGGCTCGGCGGTGATCGTCAGTCCGTAGCGCCCTGGGGCCGGTTCCAGCGTCAGCGTCGTGGTGCCGCTGGCCGTCGAGTCGGCGGGGACCGTGATGACAGCGAAGGTGGCGTTGTCCGGTTCCGGGTGCCGCAGCACGATCACCCGACCATTGGCGGTCGGGAACGTGACGGTGGTGTCGCGCGGCGAGGTGCCGGCGCGTTCCATCAGCCAGAGCTGGTCAAGCGGCACGGGCGGGCCGTCCGCCAGAGTGCGTGCGGCGTCGGGTCCGGTGGCCCCGCCAAATCGCGGGCTCGGGGTGCAGGCGGTGAACACTGCCAGCATCGCGACGATCAACCCTATGTTCCAACCATGCGTGTGACCCCTCTCGTCCTGCTCGTACTTGCGGCGGTCGTCCCGGCCGCGCTGCACGCCCAGACATGGCAGCGCGGGCATGATGTCCCGCTCGTCGTCGCCGCGACGGCGGCGCGCCAGGCGCGCGACACGGCGGATGGTCTCGCGAGTTGGCGGGCCACCGCGACGGGACTGGTGCGATTCGCAAGTGTGATCGAGCACGGGCAGGGACCGATCGAGCGGGTGATCAGAGCGGACGAGTTGCAGGTGGAAGTGTACGGGGAGGCCCCGAACCGGAGCAAGCAGGAGATCGTCGCGTGGCGTGACACCTCCTTCCTGCCCAACACTGTCGTGTATCACCGCGACCATCTGGGCATCGTCGCGAACGATTTCGGCGCCACCATCCGTCTCGGCGACGGCGACGAGGTCCGCGATGTCCTCCACCCGCTCTCCCCCGGCGGGCTGGTACACTACGAATTCGCGCTCGGTGACACGACCACGGTCCGTCGGGCCGATGGAACACTGCGGGTCGTCATGTTCGCCGTCCGTCCGGTCGATCGCGAGGGGCCCGGGACGGTCGGCACACTCTACCTCGATGTCGAACGCGCCGCCTTGGTGCGCTTTCGCTTCACCTTCACGGCGGCGGCGTATCGCGATCGGACCGTCTCCGACATCACCGTGGTGCTGGAGAACACCTTCATCGAAGGTCGCTGGTGGCTGCCATGGCGACAGGCCATTGCCATCCGACGCGAGACGCCGTGGCTCGACCTTCCGCTGAGCACGATGTTGCGCGCCGACTGGGAAATCGCTGACTACGTCGTCGGCGAGCCACACCCACCGGGGCGATTCACGGGCGCGGCCCTTGCCGGCCTGCGGCGGCCCGGCGGGGCAGTCGTCTGGGGGACGCCACTCAGCGCACGTGTTGGCAATGAAGCTGCGACGACCGAAGATCGTGAGGTCATGCAGCGTCTCGCGCATGAGCAGATGGAAGGGGCTCGGCTGGGTGGGCTGCCCGCCCTGCGCATCCGCGGACGCGGCGCCAGTGACTTCCTTCAAGTCAATCGGGTGCAGGGAGTCGCGCTCGGACTCGGGACACGCTGGGAGCGCGGGCGGTGGAGCGGTGATGCGCATCTCGGCGTCGGCCTTTCCGACGAGCGCATGACGGGCCGGCTGGAGTTGATGCGCTCCGTCGGCTCGGCCCGGGTCGGGATCTCCCTCTCCCGAATCCTCCGGGACGTCGGGAGCGTGCCCACCCAGAGTGGACTCCTCAATTCGCTGCGCACCCTGGTGGATGGCACCGATAATGGCGATTGGACGCTTGTCGAGGAGCTGGTCGGGCATGCCTCGCTGAACTCGGGTTCAAGTCGGGTCACCGTGGAGGCCGGGTGGCAGGAGGGGCGGTCGGTCACGGCGGCATTCACTGCGCTCGATGGCAGCCAGCGCCCGAATCCGGCACTCGGGTCTGACGGGGGAGGCATCATCCGGGGGATGATCGTGCGGCGCCTGCCGACGGGTAGCGGGTGGACGGTGCACGGCGAGGTCGGTGGTCTCGGTGCCGCTCGCTGGCAACGGATCGAGGCTGCCGCCAGCGGCGATGCCTCGGCGGGGACTGGTGCCATTTCCTGGCGTGTTGGTGCGGGCCTTGCTTCTGGCAGTGTGCCGGGATGGCGTGGATTCGTGGCCGGTGGGCGGGCGACCCTTCCCGGGGTGGGCTATCGTGCACTCGCCGGCCGACGTATCGTCACCGGGGAGTTGGGGTGGCATCATCCCTTCGACCTTCCCGCACCACCGCTCGGCCGATTGGATCGGGTACCCCTCGCTTCCCGCCTGGGGCCGTTCGTGGCCATCGGCGTGGCTGGTGGCCAGATCGCCGGCACCCCCTGGCAGGGTGATGGACGGGTGGAGTCCGTGCTGGGCCTCCGGGCGGACCTCTGGGGTCCGCTGCTCCGGATCGAGGCCGGCGTGTCGCTCCGCACTGGGAAGATGGGGCTCACGTTCGATGTGCACCCCGACTGGTGGCCCTTGTTGTAGTCTCGGGGATGCGTTGGTCACGGCTGACCGATCCCCTATTTTTCGCACTCGATGGTGACGGATCCCCCTTTCGCACCGGAGTCCCAAGGCACGTGGCGAGTTACAGCGACGAATGGCTGATCCCGATTCTCGGACCAACCCTCCCGCAGGGTGTCCTTGAGCGCTTCAGAAGCACGAGCCGCGACCGCGTCTCGCTCTGGGAGCAGGTGCTCGCGCACGGGATTCTCCCCGAGGCGGAGGTGCTCTCCGTGCTGTCGCAGCGATGCCGCCTGCCGATTGCCGACCTTGAGCAGATCTCCGCGACGGCGTCCGAGGCGCTTCCGGAGACCCTGGCCCGACGCTATCGCGTGGTGCCGGTGCGCGTGACCGACGCGGTCCTCGAGATCGCCACCTCCACGCCCTTCGATGTCGGCGCCGAGCAGTCGCTCGCCTTCGCGACGGGACGCGAGGTGCGCATGACGCTGGCGTCCCCCCCCCGCATTGATGACGCACTCGACGCCATGTATGGCAAGGCGGCCCTCGACGGTGTCTCGAAGCTGATCGAGGGGATGGAGGGGATCGATGTTCAGGCGATCGACGAGACCGAAGAGACGCTGGACGCCGAAACGGTCGCGGCCGAGGCGAGCTCGCGTCCCATCATCAAGCTGGTGGACGTGCTGCTCGCTGACGGCATCGGCGCGCGGGCGAGTGACATCCACATCGAGTCGGGTGAGGGCTCGGTGGTGGTTCGCTACCGCATCGACGGTGTGCTGCGCCAGGCGATGACGATTCCGCGCAAGGCCGGCATCCCGCTCGTCTCCCGCATCAAGATCATCTCCGGCATGGACATCGCCGATCGCCTGCGTCCGCAAGACGGGCGCGCGCGCGTGGCCGTGAACGGCTCGCCGGTGGATCTCCGCATCTCCACGCTGCCCGCGACCCACGGCGAGAAGGTCGTGATCCGCGTCCTCAACACCAAGTCCACGATGCTGGAGTTGGGGGCGCTGGGGCTCTATCCGGACGAGTCCGAAATGGTCCGTCGGCTGCTCGGCCACAAGGAAGGGATCCTCCTCTGCACCGGTCCGACAGGGTCCGGCAAGACGACGACGCTCTACGGCTGCATTCGTGAGATCATGGGTGAGTCGATCAACGTCGTGACCGTCGAGGATCCGGTCGAGTATCGCCTCGGCAAGAACATCGTGCAGGTGCAGGTGGCAGAGAAGCAGGGCCTCACCTTCGCTGCGGCCTTGCGCTCGATTCTGCGTCAGGACCCGGACGTCGTGCTGGTCGGCGAGATTCGTGACCTGGAGACCGCACAGATTGCC
This sequence comes from Gemmatimonadota bacterium, assembly GCA_011390645.1. Classification (GTDB taxonomy): domain Bacteria; phylum Gemmatimonadota; class Gemmatimonadetes; order Gemmatimonadales; family GWC2-71-9; genus Palsa-1233. The sequence continues at coordinate 3,167 of JAABRY010000007.1, read as the reverse complement.
GTGCAAGCGTCGCTCACCGGCCACCTCGTCCTGTCCACGTTGCACACCAATGATGCGCCCAACACGGTGACGCGCCTCGTGGACATGGGGCTCGAAGCGTTCAAGATCGGCGCGGCCCTGCGCGGCGTGATTGCCCAGCGGCTGATGCGGCGGCTCTGCCCGGCGTGCCGAGCGCCCCAGGACCCCGAGGCGGTCCCGATCCGGTTGCGACCGCACCTTCCCGACGATGCCACGCTCTGGCAGCCGGTGGGTTGCTCGCAATGCAGCCAGACCGGCTATCGTGGCCGCTTCTCGGTGGTCGAAATCCTCGAGATGACCCCGGAGATCGAACGGGCCGTCGGGGGCGGGGGACGTGCGGAACGCATCGCATCGCTGGCCCGCGCCAACGGGATGCGGACCCTCTTCGATGCCGGGCTGCGCCATGTGCTGGATGGTCACAGTTCGCCCGAAGAGTTGCTGCGCGTCGCCGACGTGCCGCACCTTGGCGCCGAGCGTCGGCCTGACGACAGCGGGCCGCATCGTGCACTGGTCCGGTCCGCAGCGCCCGTCGCGCCGGTCTCCGCACCACCCCCCGATGCGGAATCCCTCCTGGGGGATCTCGAACTGGTGGAGGATGGGTCCGATGGATCCGAGGCGGCGGCGCCCGCCAAGGCCATGATCCTGCTGGTCGAGGATGAGGACACCCTCCGCCGCGTGGTGCGGGACCTTCTGGAGCAGGAGGGGTACGCGGTCTGTGAAGCGCGCGACGGGAGCGAGGCGCTGGAGCAGGTGGACCAGCACGCCCCCGATCTCGTGTTGCTCGACCTGAACCTCCCGACCGTGGATGGCTACACCGTGCTCGCCCAACTCCGTTCCCGTCCTGCCACGCGGGATCTGCCGATCATCGTCCTCTCCGCGCGCGGGGATGAAGAGAATGAGGTGCGCGTCCTGCGACTCGGCGCGACTGACTTCCTGACCAAGCCGTTTCGTCCCCGTGCGCTGACGGCCCGCCTCGAGTCTGCACTCTCCCGACGCTCGGCGTGAGCGAGCGCGACCTTCCGCCCGAGGTTCGGGACGTGCTGCATCTGATCAAGCCGTCGGTCCGTGCGCAGGGGGCGTACACGCTCGCGGCGCCGGTCGCGCGCCACAAGCTGAACCAGAACGAGGCCGCCGAGGATCTCGACCCTGCGCTCAAGGCCGCGATCCTGGAACGCGTTGCGACGCAGCCCTGGCATCGCTATCCGGAATTCACGCCGCGCGCCCTCCTGGAGCAACTTGGTGCGCACTATGGCTGGGATCCCGATGGCATTCTCGTCGGCAATGGCTCCAATGAGCTGATTCAGGCCGCGATGGCGGTGACGCTCGATCGTGATGACGCGGTCGTCGCACCTGCCCCGACCTTCTCGCTCTACCGTCTCATGGCCGCCGTCCTCGGTGCCCGGTATCACGGTGTGGCGTTGGGACCGAGCTTCCACTATGACTTGCCCGCCATGCTCGCGATGGTGCAGGAGGTCGCAGCGCGCGTACTGGTGCTGAACACGCCGAACAATCCGACCGGCAGCACGCTCACGCGCGCCGAGATTCTCCACGCCCTTGAGTCGACGCCGGGCCTGGTGATGGTTGACGAGGCCTATGTCGAGTTCGGTGGCGAATCCGCGGTGCCACTGCTGGCCGAACAGCCGCGATTGATCGTGCTCCGCACCTTCTCGAAGGCCCTGGGGTTGGCTGGCCTCCGCTTCGGGGCCTTGCTGGCACATCCCGCCCTCACCCGCGAGATTGCCAAGGGGAAGTTGCCCTACAACGTCAATCTGGTGACGCTCGAAGCGGCCGCCGTGGCGCTTGGACGGGCCGACCTGATTGCGCAACGGGTACAGCGCACCATCGCGACGCGGGACCGCACCATGGCCGCCCTGCGACAGCTGCCCGGGCTGACGGTGTTTGACAGCGCGGCCAATTTCTTCCTCGTGCGAAGCAGCGTGATGCCGGCCACCACACTCTTCCAGCGATTGTTCGACGAGTACGGGATTCTCGTCCGCGATGTCTCGACCGGGGCGGGACTTGAGGAGTGCCTGCGGATCTCCGTGGGTACGGACGACGACATGGACGCGGTGATCGCCGCGTTGGCGACACTTCAGGGAGGGACGGCATGAGCCGCGAGGCGACGGTCGAACGCATCACGGGGGAAACGGAAGTGCGCGTGCGCTTCCAGGTTGACGGTGCCGGGGAGGGCTCCATCGAGACGGGGATCGGTTTCTTCGATCACATGCTCGATGCCTTCGCACGACATGGACTCTTCGACCTCGTGGTGCACACCGAGGGCGATCTGCACGTGGACGGCCACCACACCGTGGAAGACACGGGCATCGCGCTTGGACAGGCACTGGCGCAGGCGCTGGATGATCGGCGGGGCATCCGCCGCTACGGAGAAGCGACCGTCCCGCTCGACGAGGCACTCGTGCGCGTGGTGGTGGACTGCTCGGGGCGTCCGTTCCTCGCGTGGCACGCGGACCCGCCCACCTGGCAGATGCTCGGCGACTACGATGTGGCGCTCACCTCGGAGTTCTTCCGCGCGGTGTCGGTGCACGCCGGCCTCACGCTGCACGTGGACCTGATCCGCGGCACCAATGCGCACCATGTCGTGGAGGCCACCTTCAAGGCCTTCGCGCGCGCGCTCGATCACGCCACCACGATCGACCCGCGGGTCGAGGGTGTTCCCTCCACCAAGGGCGTGCTGTGATCGTCGTGGTGGACTACGGCGTCAACAATCTCGCCTCGGTTGCCCGTGCCCTCGCGGCGACAGGGCATCCCGCGGTGCTCAGTGGCGATCCCGACGTGGTGCGCACGGCCGACCGCGTCCTGATGCCTGGCGTCGGGCACTTCGCCCGGGCGAGCACCAACCTCAGTGACAGCGGACTGGGCGAGGCGGTGCAGGAAGCGGCCGCTGCCGGCACGCCGGTGATGGGCATCTGTCTCGGACTGCAGTTGTGTTGCACCGGCAGTGAAGAGGCTCCGGGTATCGCCGGTCTTGGACTTCTCCCCGGCCGCATCGCGCGCTTCCGCACCGCGCTGCACGTACCGCACGTCGGTTGGGCACGCGTGCTGCCGACACCCGCCGGTCGCGCGCACCCGGTGAGCGGACCGTTGCTGGGTGACGAGGGAACCTTCTACTACCACGTGCACTCGTATCA